>NZ_JBSFKF010000041.1:0-60576 GCF_053598415.1 Kitasatospora sp. NPDC001132
GCACCGGCACCCTCGGCGCCCTCACAGCCCGCCACCTCATCACCCACCACGGCGCCCGCCACCTCCACCTCACCAGCCGAACCGGCCCCAACGCCCAGAACGCAGCCCAACTCGAAGCCGAACTCACCGCACTCGGCGCCCACATCACCATCACCGCCACCGACACCAGCAACCCCCACGACCTCACCACCCTCCTCACCCGGATCCCCGACCAACACCCCCTCACCGCCGTCATCCACACCGCCGGCACCCTCGACGACGCCGTCGTCACCGAACTGACCGAGGCCCACGTGGACCGGGTCTTCGGGCCCAAGGTGGACGGGGCCGTGATCCTGGACGAACTCACCCGCCACGCCGACCTGTCCGCGTTCGTGCTCTTCTCCTCGGCCGCCGCCACCGTCGGCGCCGCGGGCCAGGCCAACTACGCCGCGGCCAACGCCTTCCTCGACGCCCTCGCCCAGCGGCGGCGCCGCGCGGGCCTGCCCGCCGTGTCGATGGCCTGGGGCCTGTGGGAGCAGCGCTCCGGGATGACCGCTCACCTGGACGGCGCGGACCTGGGCCGGATGGCGCGCGGCGGCATGGTCCCGCTCACCGCGCAGGACGGCCTCGCCCTGTTCGACCAGGCCCTCTCCGGCGCCGAGCCGGTCGTCGTGCCCGCCCGGCTCGACCTGGCCGCGCTCCGGGAGCGGGCCGAGTCGGGCACCCTGCCGGCCGTGTTGGGGAGCGTCCTGCGGACCCCGTTGCCCCGCGTGGCGGCGGCGGGGGGTGCCGCACCGGCCGACTCCTGGGAGCGCCGACTGCTCGCCCTCCCGCCGGGCGAGCGGGAGGGTGCGCTGCTCGATCTCGTGCGCGGGCACGCGGCCGCGGTGCTCGGGCACGCGACGCCGGACACCGTGGACGCCGCGCGCCTCTTCAAGGAGAGCGGTTTCGACTCCCTGACCGCCGTGGAGTTCCGCAACCGGCTGGTCGCCGCGACCGGGCTGCGGCTGCCCGCGACCCTCGTCTTCGACCACCCGACGCCCGAGGCGCTGGCCCGTCATCTGCACGGGGAGCTGCTCCCCGACGAGCCCGCCGCCGCGGACGCGGCACTCACCGAACTGGCCGGTGTGGAAGCCGTGCTGAGTGGTGCCGCCGAGGCGGACGACGACGTACGGCAGGAGATCGTCCAGCGGCTGGAGGACCTGGTGGCCCTCTGGGGCCGGCTCCGCCGGCCGGAGGGGGAGCCGGCCACCGGCCGGCCGATCGATTCCCAGCGGATCGCCGAGGCGTCGCCCGAGGAGATCTTCGCCCTGATCGACAACGGCCTCGGCCGGGCGACGGGCCGCTGATGTCCCACCGACCGACCGATGCCGACGAGGAGAAGCCCACCGTGTCCAACGAAGAGAAGCTGCTCGACTACCTCAAGTGGGTGACGGCCGACCTGCAGGAGACCCGGGAGAAGCTGCGGGAGGCCGAGGAGGCGGCCGCCGAGCCGATCGCGATCGTCGCGATGAGCTGCCGCTACCCCGGGGACGTCCGTACCCCCGAGGAGCTGTGGCGGCTCCTGGAGACGGAGGCCGACGCCGTCTCGGCCTTCCCCCGCAACCGGGGCTGGGACCTCGCGTCCCTGTACCACCCCGACCCGGACCGAACGGGGACGACGTACGCCTCCGGCGGGGGCTTCCTGCACGACGCGGGCGACTTCGGCGCCGAGTTCTTCGGCATCAGCCCGCGCGAGGCCACCGCCATGGACCCGCAGCAGCGGCTGCTGCTGGAGACCGCCTGGGAGGCCTTCGAGGGAGCGGGCATCGTCCCCGAGACCCTGCGCGGCAGCCGTACGGGCGTCTTCGTGGGGGTGGCGGACATGCGCTACGCGCCGCACCCGCACGAGGCACCCGAGGAGTTCGAAGGCCAGCTGATGACCGGCACGTCGAGCAGTGTCGCCTCCGGCCGGATCTCCTTCACCTTCGGCCTGGAGGGTCCGGCGGTGACGCTGGACACCGCCTGCTCGTCGTCGCTGGTCGCCATCCACCTGGCCGTCCAGGCGCTGCGCGGCCGCGAGTGCGCGCTCGCGCTGGCGGGCGGTGCCACGGTGATGGCCACGCCCAACACCTTCGTCGAGTTCAGCCGCCAGCGCGGGCTGTCCCCCGACGGCCGCTGCAAGGCCTTCTCCGCCGGTGCCGACGGGACCGGGCTGGCCGAGGGCGCGGGCCTGGTGCTGCTGGAGCGCCTGTCGGACGCCCGGCGCAACGGCCGCCGGATCCTCGCGGTCGTCCGCGGCAGCGCGGTCAACCAGGACGGCACGAGCAACGGCCTGACGGCCCCGAGCGGGCCCGCGCAGGAGCGGGTGATCCGCCAGGCCCTCGCGGACGCCCGCCTCACCCCCGCCGACGTGGACGCCGTCGAGGCGCACGGCACCGGAACCATCCTTGGCGACCCCATCGAGGCCCGGGCCGTCCTCGCCACCTACGGGCGCGGCCGGCCCGCCGAGCGGCCGCTCCGGCTCGGCTCGCTCAAGTCCAACATCGGCCACACCCAGGCCGCGGCGGGCGTCGGCGGCGTCATCAAGATGGTGCTGGCCATGCGCCACGGCGTGCTGCCGAAGACCCTGCACGTGGGCGAGCCCACCCCGCACGTCGACTGGTCGTCAGGGGCCGTCTCGCTGCTCACCGAGGCGGCGCCGTGGAAGACGGACGCTGATCGCCCCCGCCGGGCGGCCGTCTCCTCCTTCGGGATCAGCGGCACCAACGCCCATCTCGTGCTGGAGCAGCCGCCCGCCGCCGAGGAGCCGGCGGCCGGGATGCCCGCGCAGGAAGGCCCGCTGCCGTGGGTGCTGTCGGCCCGCACCCGCGGCGCCGTACGGGCCCAGGCGCGGCGGCTGCACCGCCACCTGCTCGACCACCCGGAGACCGGGGCCGCGGACGTCGGTCTGTCGCTGGCGACCACGCGGACCCACTTCCCGCACCGCGCCGCGGTCGTGGGGCGGGACCGCGAGGAACTGATGGCCTCCCTCGCCGACCTCGCGCGGGACCGCGGCACGTCCGGGCTCGTGCGCGGCACCGCGGCCGGGGCGGGCGGCACCGCCTTCCTCTTCACCGGCCAGGGCAGCCAGCGGCTGGGCATGGGGGCCGAACTGAGCGAGGCCTTCCCGGTCTTCGCCAAGGCGTTCGGCGAGGTCTGCGACCACCTGGACGTCCACCTGGAACGTCCGTTGCGCGAGGTCGTGTTCGCCGCGCCGGACAGCCCGGAGGCGGCGCTGCTGCACCGCACCGCCTACACCCAGCCCGCGCTGTTCGCCCTGGAGACGGCGCTGTACCGGCTGCTGCGGCACTGGGGGATCACACCCGGCCGGCTCGCCGGGCACTCCATCGGCGAACTGACCGCCGCGCACGTGGCCGGGGTCCTCGACCTGCCGGACGCGGCCGCCCTGGTGGCCGCCCGGGCACGGCTGATGGACGCGCTGCCCGCGGGGGGCGCCATGATCGCCGTGGAGGCCGAGGAAGCGGAGGTCCTGCCGCTGCTGGCCGGATACGAGGACAGCGTCGGCATCGCCGCCGTCAACGGCCCCCGGGCGCTGGTGCTGTCCGGGGAGCGCGAGGCGACCGAGCGGGTCTCCCGGCACTTCGCCGAGCAGGGGCGCAGGACCACCTCGCTCCAGGTCAGCCACGCCTTCCACTCACCGCTCATGGAGCCCGCGCTGGAGGAGTTCCGGGCGGTCGCCGAGACGCTGACGTACCACCCGCCGGCGATCCCCGTCGTCTCGCTCGTCACCGGCCGCCCGGCCACCTCCGAGGAGCTGTGCTCGCCCGGCTACTGGGCCGGGCAGATCCGCGCGACCGTCCGTTTCCACGACGGCGTCCGCCACTTGAAGGACGCGGGCGTGTCCACCTACCTCGAACTCGGCCCGGACGCCGTGCTGACCTCCATGGCGCAGCTGAGTCTGCCCCCTGGTGAGACGGTGTGCGCACCGGTGCTCCTCAAGGGCCGGCCCGAGGCCCCGCGCGCGCTGGACGCCCTCGCCCGGGCCTGGGCCAACGGCGTGGACGTGGACTGGGAGGCCGTCCTCCCCGGCGGGCACCGCGTCGCCCTGCCGCCCTACGCCTTCCCGCGGCGGCGCTACTGGCTGGAGTCGGCCGCCGTCCGCGGCGCGCACCGCGCGAGCGGGGGCGAGGCGGAGTTCTGGAACGCGGTGACGGGCGGGGACCTGGACGCGCTGGCGGAGCGCCTGGAACTGGACGACGGCGGCCGGGCCGCGCTGGGCGAGGTACTGCCCGCCCTGTCCGCCTGGTGGAACCGTTCTGCCCCGGACGCCCCGGAAGAGGCCGCCGAGCCGCCCCAGGTCCTGGAGGACACCGACAAACAGCGGCGGCTGAGCGAGAGCCTCGCCGGCTCCTCCCACGAGGAGCAGGAGCGCGTCCTGCTGGACATCATCCGCACCCACGCCGCCGCCGTGCTCGGACACGACACGCCGGACGCCGTCGAGGCGGAGGTGACGTTCCAGAACGCCGGGTTCTCCTCCTTCACCGCCCTCGACCTGCGCAACCGCCTGTGCGAGGCCACCGGACTGCTGCTGGAACCGGTCGTCGTCTACGACCACCCGGCTCCCGTGTCCCTCGCCCGCTACCTGCGCGCCGTACTCGGCGCTCTGCACACCAAGGAGTGATCCGCATGACGACGAACGAGACCCGGCGACCGGTGGTGGTCTGCGGCGCCGGCCCGACCGGGTTGATGCTGGCCGCCGAACTGCGGCTCGCGGGCGTGGAGGTGGTGGTCCTGGAGAGGCGTCCGGGATTCACCGGCGAACGCGAGTCGCGCGCGCCGGGGGTGTACGCGCGGACGATCGAGATCTGGGACCAGCGCGGGATCCTCGACCGGTTCACCGGCAGCCGAACCGGCCGCTACAGCCACTTCGCGCTGCTGCCGGTCGGCGTCGACCTCGGTCGGCTCGACAGCCCGCACGCGGTGCTGCTGTTGCCCCAGGCGCGCATCGAGCGGGTGCTCGCCGAGTGGGCGGAGGAGCTCGGCGCCGAGGTCCGGCGCGGCCACGAGGTGACAGGGCTGCGCCAGGACGCGGACTGCGCGGAGCTGGAGGTGACGGGCCCGGACGGCCCGTACCGGCTCCAGGGCTCGTACGTCGTCGGCTGCGACGGCGGCCGCAGCACGGTCAGGTCGCTCCTCGACGTCGAATTCCCCGGGACCGACGCCACGGCGGACGTGCTGCTGGCCGACGTCTTCGGGGTGAGCCGGGACCTCCCCGGGCTGACGCAGCGGCCTTTCCCCTTCGTACGGAGCGAGCGCGGCTGGCTCGCGGTCTCCGCCGTCGCGGTCTCCACGGCGGGCGAGGACGTGCTGCGGTTCATCGTCGGCGACTTCACCCGGCCGCCGGTGCGACGGGCCGCGGCGCCGAGCTTCGAGGAGGTCTGCGAGACCGTCGCCGCCGTCGCCGGCATCGACCTCTCGGGCGCGACGCCGCAGTGGCTGAGCCGGTTCGGCAACACCACCCGACAGGCGGCGCGGTACCGCGTCGGTCGGGTGCTGCTCGCCGGTGACGCGGCGCACGTCCACCCGCCGTTCGGCGGCCAGGGGCTCAACCTGGGGGTGCACGACGCGGTGAACCTCGGCTGGAAGATCGCGGCCGAGGTCGGCGGCCGGGCGCCCGAAGGCCTGCTGGACAGCTACGAGCAGGAGCGCCACCCGGCCGCGGCCCGCGTGCTGCTCAACACCCGGGCGCAGAACGTCCTGATGACCGGGGGCCCCGACATCGACGCGCTGCGCACGATCGTCGCGGAGACCCTGGAGTCGGTCGAGGTGAACGACCGGCTGGCCGGGGAGCTCAGCGCCGTCGACGTACGGTACGACCTCGGCGGTGAGCACCCGCTCGTGGGCAAGCGCATGCCGCACCGCGAGCTGACAGCTCCGGACGGCTCCACATACGGCAGCCTGCGGCTGCTGGAGCGGGCGCGCGGGGTGCTGCTCGACCTGGCGGGCGCGCCTGAGTTGAAGGGCGTCGCCGAGGGCTGGGCGGACCGGTTGGACGTGGTCACCGCCACCTGTCCGCAGGCCGCGGCCGACGACCTGTCCGCCGTGCTGATCAGGCCGGACGGGCACGTCGCCTGGGTCGCGCCGCAGGGCCTCGCACCCGACGTGCGGGGGCTGGAGGCGGCCCTGGGCCGCTGGTTCGGGGCCGCCTCCGCGCAGGACACTCCCGCTTCTCTTCCCTCCTGACACCTTCATGTCCCAGGCAACCGAAAGGAATTGACAATGCATCTGATCGACCCGTTCCGCGCGGCGGTGGAGATGTGCCCCGAGTGCGCGGCCTCGATGGTCACCGAGCCGATGACCGTGTCGGAGAAGCCCGCAGGCGACTGCTTCGCGCTCACCGGCCTGTCCGAGACGGTGAACCTCGACTACAAGGCGGTCTCGGAGGACGGCTTCAACGCCGGTGACCGCAGCACGCACACCGACGAGTTCTTCACCGCCGACGGCACCTCCGTGGGCCACCTCGTCGGCCACAGCTGGAAGGTCGTCAAGCAGCCGTCCAACGGCCACCTGATGGCCTTCTACCGGGAGGAGATCACCCTGCCCGACGGGGAGATCCAGACGGCGGGCTGGATCGATGTCAACGCCATCCTCGCCGGCGAGTGGCAGGTGCTCCACGCGGTGGGCACCGGCGGCTCCTACATGGGCAAGGTGGGCGTGCGGGAACTGCGCAGCGAGGTGCTGCGCCACCGGTTCCAGGCGAATCTCGTGCTGTGCGGTGCGCCCGGCCGATGAGCGCTCCGGGGGCGGCGGCCCGCCGCCCCCGTACCACCCCTCCGAACGAGACCGTGGGGCGCCTCCGTACCAGGTGGAGGTTCGGTCCGAACCGCACCGCAGCCTTCTTCCGTTTCCGTTGACCGCGCCGATCGGCGCCGGTTAGGTTCCCAATACGGCTGGATGACATTGCGTCAGATTTTTTCCGCCGCTCCCCCACGACGTCGAAACGGCTGCCCTACCTGAGTACTTGGAGCATCACGTGCGCTACAGAATTCTTGGAAAGCTCCGCGTCATGCACGACAGCGAGCCGGTTTTCCTCTCGGCACGCAAGAAGGAGATCGTGCTCGCGTCGCTGCTGGTCCGGGCCAATCACGTGGTGTCGCTCGAGGAACTCATTTCCGAGATCTGGGGCGGGGATTCACCGCTGCGCGCCACCACGGCGGTCCACGTCCGCATCTGCGAGCTGCGGAAGTTCCTTCGCTCCTGCGGCATGGCCGGGAGCCCGATCGTCACGCGCTCCCCTGGCTACTTCATCCACGTCGAGCCCGGCGAGCTCGATGCGCACGTGTTCAGCTGGCTCGCCGAGGAGGGCCGCGCCGCGGCACGGGCCGGGGCGCACCACGAGGCCGTCGAGAAGCTCCGCTCCGCGCTGGAGCTGTCCCAGGAGACGTCCCTCGGGGGACTGCGCAGCGGCCCCATCATCAACGGCTTCGTGAACTGGCTCGACCAGGCCCGCCTGGACTGCACCGAGCAATGGATGGAATCGGAACTGGCATTGGGCCGGCACCGTGAAGCGGTGGGCCGACTCTATTCGTTATTCAGCCAGCACCCCTTACACGAGGCATTCCACCGGCAGCTCATCCTGGCGCTCCACCGCTGCGATCGGCGGGCGGACGCCCTGCACGTCTACCAAGTGGCCCGCAACACCCTCCGGGAAGAACTCGGCCTCGAACCCTGCCTTGCCACCCGCCGGGTCCACCACGCGATTCTCACCGCGGACGACCACCTGCACGCGCGGGCTTCCGCCTGACGGCACCGCGGGCGGGCTTCCGGGTGCTTCGGCCGCGGGGCTCCGCCCGGCCCTCCCCCGCGCGGCCGCACGCTCGACGGCCGGGCGGGGAGGCTCAGCCGGATCCGGGCGTGCGCAGTGCACCGGAGAGTTCCGTGCGCCTGTGGACGGCCAGCTTGCGGTAGACGGCGGTGAGGTGCTTCTCCACCGCGCGCCGTGTCACCCCCAGTTCGCCGGCGATGGCGCCGTTCGACAGCCCGCGGGCCGCCATGCGGGCCACCGTGAGCTGCACCGGGGACAGGCCGTGGACCGGGTCAAGAGCCGGTCCGCCCAGCAGCGCCCGGGCGCGGGCCGAGAGACCGGGCAGCCCGCAGGCGTCGGCGAGCGCGGCACCCTCTCTCAGCAGTTCCTCCGCCCGCGGGCCTCCCTCGTCGGCCTCCCGGCCGCCGAGCCGCACCAGTGCTCTGGCCAGTTCCAGGCGGTGGTGCGAGCCTCGCAGCACCTCCACCGCCTCGTACAGCAGCCCCCTTCCCCGTTCCCCTCCGGCCAGTGTGCCGTGCACGCGCAGGGCACGGCCGAGCGCGGCGGGGGCTCCCCAGGCCCGGGCCCGCTCACACTCCTCGCGCATCAGGTCCTCGGCCGCCCGCACGTCGCCGAGGCGGCGGTGGGCGAGGGCCGCCCAGCAACGCCACGGGCCGAGCGCGGGGTTGTGCCGGCCGTCCCCCTCCAGCCGCCTGCCCCAGGCGAGGAAGTGGTCCAGGGCGGTGGCGTCGTCGCGCCGCTGGAAGGCGCGTACGCCGCGGAGCATCCGGTAGGTGATGCCGCGGTGGACGTCGGCGGCCTCTCCGTACGCGGAGCCGGAGTCCTGCGCCAGGAGACGGTCGCACAGCCGCAGGTCCATGGTCTCGACGGCGACGGCGGCCAGGGCGACGTCGGCCGCCGTTCGATCCTCCCACCGCTCCCCCGCGAGCCGGTGGGTATCCAGGGCCAGGGCCCGGGCTCCGGCCACGTCCCCGGACCGCAGCCGCACCAGGGTCAGCTCGGTCCCCGTGCTCACTTGGGACACCAGGGCCTTTTGCTGTGCGGAGCGCGCCAGGCGCGTCTCCAGCCAGGCCGCGAGGTCGGTCAGGTCGTCCGCTGCCACGAGCGTGATCGCCAGCAGGGGCACGGTGGTGTACGACAGCTCGGGCACCGCCGGTTCGCGTTCCAGGACTCGCCGGGCGAGCCGGACGGCGTCCTCCCGCGCGATCCCCGCCCCCACCACCGCGTCGTGCAGGAGCGCGGTCACGAGCTCACGCTCCCCACCGGTCCCCAGCCCGGGTTCCGGGCCCAGTTCCCGCAGTCGCCGCACCGAGTCCGCGAGCCGTCCGGGGGCAGGGGGCTCCGCGCGGCGGACCCGGGCCTCCAGCCGCAGCGCCACCTCGTGTCCGGCGTCGCACGCCGCACGGTCGGGACCGAGCGCGGCGAAGACCTCGCGGAACAGGTCGACCGTCTGCGGTGTCGCGGTGTCGAGGACGGGCGGCGGGATGCGCAGCAGCGCTGCCGCCCGCTGCTCGGCCGAGGGCAGCAGGGGCACCGCCTGGGAGACGTGCCGCGCGGCCATCCAGGGGTCGGTGATCCGCTCGGCACCGGCCAGGTCCACCAGGACCACGGCGCGGTCGTCGCCGTCCGTGGAGGCTTCCTGGAGGGCCCGGCGCAGGAAGCGCACCGCGTCCCCGGGCTCGCCGCGGTCGAGTGCGGACTCGGCGGCCGCGCGCAGCACGGTCACCGTCCAGGGCGCGTCGGACGAGGCGGAGGGTGCCGTCGCCATCAGCCGGGCGGCGATCTGCTCGGCCGGGTGGTCGGCCCGGAGGAGGAGCACGGCCGCCCGGCTGAGCAGCCCTTGCCGTTCCTCGACGGTGGCGCTCTCCTCCGCGGCGGCCCGGAAGACGGGGTGGACGAAGACCGGCACCGGCGAGCCGGGACGCGGGCGGAGCAGGCCCAGCGCCCGCAGGGCCCGTTCGGCCGCGCGGCACCCGACGGCGTCCAGTTCCGCGAGCCGCGCCACGAGCTCCGGCTCGGCCTGTTCCCCCAGGACGGCCACGGCCCGAGCGAATTCCGGCAGGGGCGAAGGGAGCTGTTCCAGGCGCAGGGCGAGCCGTTCCTGGAGGGCGGGCGGGCTCACCCGCGCGGCCCGCTCGCCGTGCTCCGCGACCGGCCTCAGCCCCGTCCGGCGCAGGGCGTGGCCGACGGCGACCGTGATCATCGGGTTGCCCCCGCAGGCGTCGTGGCAGGCCCGCGCGAACCCGTCGTCCGCGGGCTCACCGAAGCTCCGCTCCACCAGGGCCCGGGTGCCCTGATGGGACAGCGGGCGCAGCGGTAGGGTGCGGCCGGCCGCGGCGAGGAGGTCCCGCACCAGGGGTGTCCGGGCCCCCGGGTCGCCGTCGGCGAGGGCCACGACGACCGTGACGGGCCGCATGGTGGGCCGTCTGGCGAAGTACGCCAGCCACCGCAGCGAGGCCTCGTCCGCCCAGTGCGCGTCGTCCACCGTGATCAGCAGCGGCTCGTCGACGGCCATGCGGGCGGTCAGCGCGCGCAGTTCCCGCAACAGGCGCGGGTGCGCGCCGTCCTCCGGAACGGGCGTCTCCTCGGTGAGGACGCTCCAAAGGGCCTCGGTGCCCGGGCTCAGCCAACGCTCCCGGGCCGCGGCCCCCGCGAGTGTCGGTTCGAGGAGCTGGCGCACCACGCCGAAGGGGAACTCCCGCTCCGGCCGCGCCGCGTCGGCCCGTAGGACCCGTGCACCCTTCTCCTCCGCGAGCTGCGGGAGGTGGTCGAGCAGCTCCGTCTTGCCCGCGCCCCAGGCCCCGGTGACGACGGTCAGTGAACTGCCGTGGGCCCCGGCGGTGTCCAGGGCGTCGGCCACCGCGCTCAGTTCGGTGTCCCGTTCGAGCAGCAGGGGGATCAGTCCTTCCGGGGGATGAGGCGGGGGAGGTCCCGCCGGCCGGAGACGCCGAGCTTCCGGTAGGCCCGGGTCAGGTGTGTCTCCACCATCCGGCGGGACACTGATAGCCGCTGGGCGACGGCCGTGTTGGTCATGCCGCCGCGGACCAGTTCGACGATGCGCCGTTCGGCCGCGGTGAGTTCCCGCCCGGCCGCCGGCCCGCGGAGGCCGGTCGGCTCCGTCGTGGCGTCCAACGGCGCCGGGAGGGTACGGGGCTCGCCGGTCAGCTCCCGGACCCGGCGGGCGCGACGGGGGGTCTGCCACGTTGGTGGGGCGGCGTCCCGCAGCAGCCGGGCCGCCGCGGCCCTGGCCTCGCGGGACCGCTCGCCCTCGGTCACCCGGCCCAGGGCGACCAGGGCCGTGCCGACCGCGCTCGCACTCCCCCACGCCTCGGCCGCCGCGTGCTCCGCCGCCGCCATGCGCTCGGCTCCGGCCCGGTCCCCGCAGCCCAGCCGGGCGACGGCCGCGGCCGAACGCCACGGCACGACGGCCGGGTTGGTCCATCCCCTGGCCAGCAGCCCGCGCCCGCACTCCAGCAGGTCGGACAGGGCCGCCTCGTGGTCTCCGGTGCGCAGCCCCAGCAGGCCCCTGGCGTGGAGGAACATCGGCCACCACATGCCGTTCACCGCGCGTACGGGCATCTCGGCCGCCGCGCACCGGCCCGCCTCGTCCACCTCGTCCCGCTCCAGGTGCAGCAGCAGGCGCATGGCCACGATCATCGGTCTGGCCTTGACGGTCGCGGGGCCGGGCATCGCCGCCCGCTCGACCTTCGCGAGGTCCCGGTCCGCCTCCTCCAGCCATCCCCGGCGCAGCGCCACCGCCGCGCGCAGGCTCAGCGCCGCCGCGACGGCCGGGTCCGCGCCCTGTCTCCAGGCCTCGTCGACGATCCCGTCGAGACCGGCCGCCGCCTCCTCGTACGCGTCCGTCAGGGCCATGACGTAGCAGGCCGCCAACCGAGTGGTGAACAGCGCCGGATGGGCGCTGTCGGGGCGCAGAGCGGCCTCGGCCAGGGTGCGTACGCGGGCGAGCGGCAGGGTCTGGGCGAGGGCCGAGCGCAGGGCCAGGACGCCCGCTTGGGCGGGTCCTTCCGGTGGCCCCCACAGCGGCGGTACGGGCGGGACGTCGACCCCTTCCTCCGTCGGCGCTCCGCCTCCGGTCAGCCAGTGCAGGGCCTGGAAGGCGCTCCGTTCCGCCCGGCCGGCCCCCGGCAGCGACCAGGCCGCCGCCGTGCCGCGGCGTACCGTGGCCGCGTGGCCCCACGCGGCGAGCAGGTCTGCGGCGCGCAGCCGGGCCGCGGGGGGCACGTCGCGCTCCGGGCCGTACAGCACGCGCCACAGGGCGCGTTCGCCGCTGTCGGGGGCGTCCGTCAAGGCGGCCGAGCCCAGGTCGACGAGCAGCCGCGCCCGCTGGTGGGGTTCCAGCGGTTCGGCGAGCGCGCGTTCCAGGAAGCGGGCCGCGCGGGCGGGTTCGGTGCTCCGGTACCGCGCGGCGGCGCCGGACAGGGCGTCCGCCGCCCATCCGGCCCCGCTGGGCCGGGCGCCCAGGAGCAGTTCGGCCAGCGGTGCGTCGGGGAGGGCCGTGCGGTGGCCGAGTGCGGCGGCGCGGGTGTACAGGTCCTCGCGCTGCCGCACGGTGAGTCCGGCGAGCACCTGGTCGACCACGCCCGGCGGCGCGCTCGGGTGGTCCGCGTCCGGGACCAGACCGGCACCGGCCAGCAGGCGCAGCGCGCGGGGAGCGGGGAGCGTGCGCAGTCCGGCCAGTTCGCAGAGCTGGGGCAGGCCGAGATGGGGGCCGCCCACGGCGATCGCGCGCAGCAGGGAGGCGGGTTCGGGACCGAGTCCGTCCACGAGTCTGGCGGTGCGCTCGCCCACCGCCTCGGCCGCGCGCGCCGGCAGCCCGGCCGCCGCATCAGCGGTGGGGCCGAGGCCGTCGGCCGCCAGCGAGGCCAGCAAAGAGCGCAGCACCGCCGGGTTGCCCTCGCACGCGGCGAAGGCCGCCTCGGCGAACGTTTCCTCGACGGGCCCCCCGCAGTGGGCGGCCAGCATCCCAGCCACTCCTTTCCGGGTCAGGGGCCGCAGTGCGAGATGCGCGGCCGTGCTCGGGAGGGCGGCTGGTACCGATCCGGGCGTTCCGGCGACCAGGAGGACGAGGGGCGCGCCGCGGGTGCGCCGCGCCATGCTCTCCAGCCACCCTCGCGAGTCCGTGTCGCCCCACTGCACGTCGTCGACGGCGAGGAGCAGCGGCCGCTCGCGCGCGGCCGTGAGGAAGGTCTGGCACGTCAGGGGCAGTGGCCGGTCGGCCGGGTCGTCGGCGTCGTCCGGGTCCAGGCGGGCGAGGAGCTGGGAGACGATGCCGAAGGGCCGGTCCGTCTCGGCCGGGGAGCCGTACGCGCACGCGGCGGCGAGTCCCGCGTCGAGGGCCGCCGCGCTGGCGTACCGCAGGAGCGCGCTGCGCCCGGTGCCGGGGAGCCCCTCGACCGCGATCACCGCCGAGCGGCCGGAGCGCAGCCCGTCGACGGCCTCGCGCAGGAGTGCCGTCTCCCCGTCCCGTTCGACGAGGACGTTCTCACCGGTCACCGGCCCCGCCCGACTGTGGGAGCCGCCGTCCCCGCCGTGCCGCCGGTCACGAAGCAACCGGGGTGGCGGCGCGGGCGGCAGGCTGTGCGAGGCCACGGAGCGCGGCGGGCAGGTCGGTCCGGCCGGCCAGCCCGAGTTTGCGGTAGGTGGAAGTCAGATGCGTCTCCACCGTGCGCCGGGAGAGGAACAGGGTCTCGGCGATCTCCTGGTTGGTGGCGCCTGCCGCCGCGGACTCGGCCACCTGCCGCTCGGTTCCGCTCAGCGGCTCGGCGCCGGCGAGGGGCCGGCGTCGGCGGTCGGCACCCGCGGCGGCCAGCGCTTCGCGGGTCCTGGCCGCCAGCCGGCGCGAGCCGCAGCGGCGCGCCGTCTCGTGCGCGCGCAACAGGTGCGCGCGGGCGCCGGCGGCGTCGCCGCGCCCCGACAGCTCCCTGCCCAGCAGAAGTTCGCAGCGGGCGCGGTCCAGCCGGGCCTGCGAACGGGAGAGGGTCTCGACGGCGGCGGCCAGCAGGTCCACGCGGCGGTCGCCGCGGGCCGCCGTGCCCGCCGCGAGGAGCGCGTGCCCGAGCGCGTGGGGGGTGCCCCAGCGGCGGGCCAGCTCCAGGCCCTCCTCGGCGAGGCCGACGGCTTCGGTGGGGCGGCCGAGCTCGGCCAGGGCCCTGACGGCCACGGTGCGCCAGGACGCCCATGCCGGGTCGCCCATGCCCGCCTCCGCGAACCAGCGCTCGCAGCGGCGGGCTCGGACCAGCGCGCCTTCCGGGTCACCCGCGCGGAGCCGGAGACGGGCCCAGGTCGTCAAGTACCAGGACTGCCCGAGGACCGACTGGCCCAGGCCGGACTCGGCCGCCCTGGCAAGGGCCGCCCTGGCGGCCTCGGTGGCTCCCTGCTCGCTCTGGACGGCAGCCCAGGCGATGAACGGCAGCGCGAAGCCGGGGCTCCGCCGGGGACGGCCCATGCACTCCAGCGCGTCCCGCGCGTCGGCGATGGCGGCGGGGATGTCGCCGAGCCGGTGACGCACCATCGACCGGTCCGCCAGCAGCCACCAACGGGGCAGGCATCCGTTGCCGACGGCCATCGCCGGTTCCAGCGTCTCCAGTGCCCTGCCGGGCTCGTCGGCCAGGTGGAACAGCACAGCTGCCTGGACCCGCATCCAGTCCGGGGCACCGGAGCCCGCGGCGCCCATGGCCCGGGCGGCGAGGCCGACGACCTCGCGGGCGGACGCGCCCTCCAGGGCGCCCAGTTGGGCCCGCACGAGCAGGCTGCCGCCCTGGGCGGACTCGGCGGGCTCCCGCGCCACGGCGGCACGAACCCGCTCCCGCACGGCCGCGAACGCCGGCTTCTCGTGCAACCCGGCAGAGAGGACGGCCGACTCGATCCTCCAGCACAGGTCACGGCTGGCCTCGTCGCCGTCCGGGCTCAGTGCGGCGCGCAGCGTGTCGAGGGCGCGGGAGAGTACGGTGAGCGCCGGGCGGCCCACGGCCTGCGCGGTCATCCCGAACTGCAGCGCGACCGACGCCCGCAGCCGGACGTCAGTGGTCCGGTCCAGCAGGCTCCGCAGGGTGTCCAGCGCGGCCTCGGGATCGGTGGCGGCCAGCGCTCCGGCCAGTTCCAGCCCGGTGCGCACGCGACTGCGCTCATCGCTCTCGTCCTCCAGCAGCCGTCGCAGGTAAGGGGTGGCCCGGGACCGGTCGTCGTGCCGCCGTGCCAGCTCGGCCGCGTCACGCAGGACGCCGCGCATCCACCCCTCGTCGAGCCGGGGTAACAGGAGCAGGTGGCCCGCCACCTCCGGGGCCGCGAAGCCCTCGTCGTTGAGCAGCCGGGCCGCGTCGGTGCGTAGACGGACCAGTTCCCCGGCCGGGATGGCCTCCAGGACCGCCGCGCGCAGGGCCTCCAGGCCCCCGGAGGCCAGGAGTTCGCCGTCGCGGTAGCCGGCGAGCACCGCCGACACCAGGAGGGCCGGTACGCCGGCGAGCGCGCCGACGCGCTCGGGCGACGCGACGTGACCGGTGCCAGTCGGCAGCGCGACGGGACCGGTGCCCGCCTCGGCGGCCGCCGGGGGACCCGTCCAACCGAGCACGGCCGCGGCGCTCACCACCCGGAGTTCCGTCGCCGACAGGCCTCTCAGGTGTGCCCGCACCAAGGAGGCGTGGATCCGGTGCCACGCCGCGTCGACGTCGGCGGCGGCACAGGGGCCGGGCGGTACGCCGTCCCTGCGCAGCCGCGTCAGGATGCGCCGGAGCAGCGAGGGGTTCCCGCCGGAGAGTTCCGTGCAGCGCCGCACGGCGGCGGCGCCGGGCGTCCGCCCCAGGCAACGTGCCGCGGCCACGGCCACGTCGGCCTCGGTCAGCGGCCCGAGCGGCAGCAGGCGGGTCCCCGGGTGGCGGACGATCCTGTCGAACGCCCGGCCGGCGGAACCACCGGGACCGCTGCCGCGACCGCCCCAGGCCAGGACGACCAGCAGGGGCAGGCCCTCCGGCCGGTGGAGGAGGGACTCCAGCCAGCGCAGGGAACGCTCATCGCACCACTGGGCGTCGTCGACGACGAGCACCAGGGGCCCGGGGGACGGAGCCGCCGGGACCAGCCGTTCCCGGCTGGGCGGTACGGCCTCCCGCCGGTCCCCGAAAAGCCGGCCGACCGTGGCGTACGGCGTCTCCGCGGTCGCGCGGTGGCCGGCCGCGGACAGCACGGTGGCCCCGTCCGGGCCGCCGTCGCGCCGGAACCCGTCGAGCAGCGCCGTCTTCCCGCTCCCGGTGTTCCCGCGCACCACCACGCAGCGCGCCTTCCCGGCGCGGGCCTGCTCGGCACAGGCGCGCAGCACGGCCAGTTCCGAGGAACGGCCGACCAGGTCCCACTCCACCGCCGGGGCGGAACCTCTCGCCCGGCGCCTCTGGAGAACGGGCCGGTACGGATCCTCCGTTGAACGTCCACCAGATCCGGCGACGGCCGTGACGACCACCGCAGCGCGGGCGTTCCCGGTGCGACGGCGCTCGGCACTGGACGACTCCATGACATGACCTCCGGCAATCCGGCTGACGGCCTGTGACCCGGAATCACGCTAGACGGCGCGCCCGGACCAGAGTTGATCACGAGGGCACAGGCCCGGCTCCCACAGCGCACTCCCGGGGAGGGCGTCCGGGACCTCCTGCCGGGTGGTCACACGCGAAGACCGACGGATGAGAATGTGACGACAGCCGTTCGCCGGACCGGCCGGCCCTCAGGCTCCAGGAAGGGCGCCACGGCGGCGACGAACTCGGCCGGCCGGGCGCTGTGCACCGGGTGACCGGCCTCGATGGTGACCAGGCGGCAGTCCGGCATCTGCCGGGCGAGTTCGGCGATCCGCTCCTGCGGGACGGGGCTGGCGGCCCCGCCCGCGATCGCCAGGGTGCGGGCGGGGATCCGGGCCGGCCCCTCGCGCCGGGCCGGGTCGGGGTCGTCGAACCGCGCCCGGCACAGCGGTGCGGCGCAGGCCCCGCCTGTCGCGGACGTCGCACCTCCGCCCGCGCCGGACCGCGCGCTCCCGCTACGCGGCCGGTGGTGACGGCCGTCACCCGCCCGAGTGGCCGGGCAGATGAGGGGGTGCCCAACGCCACGACCAAGTCTCGTGGCGGCGGGCTTTGCGTACGAGGGCCCCAAGTCGGTCGAAGGCCGTGTTGAGGCCGATGGCGAGGCCGACGAACAGCAGCGCACACGAGCCCCGAGCCGGACCGGCCTGCCGTGCCCTGACGCCTGTGACGCCGTCGGCACCCACGGCTCCGGCCGGGTCCGTGGTCCCGGAGTTACCCGCCAGCGCCAAGCTGGCGAGTTTTGTGCCCGGCCGCCTCTTCACCGGCCCGGACGACTTCAACCGCCAGCTGACCTCCTGGCTGCAGGTCGCCAACCGGCGTCATCACCGGTCGATCGACGCGCGCCCCGCGGACCGGTGGGAGGCGGACCGCGCACAGATGCTCACCATCCCACCGGTCGCCCCGCCCCACTGGTGGCCGCTTCGCATCCGTATCGGCCGCGACCACTACATCCGGGTCGACACCAACGACTACTCCGTCCACCCTCGTGCGATCGGCCGGACGGTGATGGTCCACGCCGACAACGAGGAGATCACCGTCACCTGCGGGGAGGAGATCGTGGCCCGCCATCCGCGCTGCTGGGCCAGGCACCAGAGCCTGACCGATCCCGACCACGCCGCCGCGGCCGACCTCATGCGCGGCGAGGTGATCCATCAGCAGGCCGCCCGCGCGGCCACCGCCCGAGCCTCCACCTTCCTTTCGATCCCGGTAGCGAGGACGCGGGCGTCGAGGACGGCGGCTTGGACCTGCCGAGGTAGAGGTCGGGCTCTGCGCAACAGCCCTCCCCCACTCGCCGAGCGGAACGTGGGCTTCCCGGTTCTCGGCCCCCACTGGTGCGCGGGGCGATGCGGCTGCGTTGGCTGGTCACGGCGCATCCGCGCGCTCCACCATGGCGTCGGCCGAGCCCATGGCTGGACTGAGGGTCACGTCGACGACGGCGTGGACGGTCGGGTGGCGTTGGTGCAAAACATGGTCGTCCTCGGGCACTCACCGGGTGGCGGCGTGCTCGCTTTCACCCAAGGCCACTGCCGTCGGACACAGTCCTATGGCTGGACAACCAGTCTTCTGGGCTGGCTGATGTGACCACAGCCCATACCTGATTGTTCGTCAAATCAGTGAGAATTCCCTAGACTCCTGCCTATCTGAACAATGCGGACACCGGATCGGTCGATCTACTTGCGTGCCTCGATCAGGAAGCGCGCCGAGTGGGCCACGAACGGGCCCTTGGCCCGAATCTGGGCGTCCAGTTCGCGCAGCCGGTCCCAGTAGGCGTCGACGGTGAAGCCCGGGACCATCCAGATCACCTTGCGAAGGAAGTACACCACCGCGCCGATGTCCCGAAACTCCATCCGCAGCCGCTCGGACCGCAGGTCCACCACCTCCAGCCCGGCCTCCCGGGCCTCGGCGCTCTCCCGTTCGGGGCGACGGCCCTCGCGCGCCTCGGGCTGCGGTCCGAGGAAGTACTCGACCAGTTCGAAGGCCGACGCCGGGCCCACGTGCTGGGCGAAGTACGTGCCGCCGGGGGTCAGCACCCGGGCGATCTCCGTCCACCAGGCCCGCACCGGGTGCCGACTGCTGACCAGATCGAAGGCCCCGTAGGCGAACGGCAGCGGCGGCTCGTCGAGGTCCGCGACCACCACCGCGCCCAGCGGGTGCAGCAGGTGGGTGGCGCGGGCCACGTTGGGCGGCCACGACTCGGTGGCCGCGAGCACGGACGGGCGCCCGCCCAGCCGTACGGCGCCCGCGAGCACCTCGCCGCCGCCGGTTTGGACGTCCAGGGCCGCGGTCGCCGTGCCCAGCCGACCGGCCAGCAGCCGCTGGTAGCCCCAGGAGGGCCGTTCCTCGGTGGCCCGGCCCTCCAGCCAGGAGAAGTCCCAGCCGTCCACGGACACCGCCTCGGCCTCGGCGATCAGTTCTTCGAAGGTGCGCATGTGCGCATCATCGCGGCGCCGGAACCGTCCGGCCAGCGGATTTCCCGTCCGGGCCGTCCGCGGGTGGAGGAGCCGGCGGGTACCGGAGGACGATACCGACCCCTACCTCCACGCCCCCGGCGGCGATCAGCCCGCTCACCGGCTCCGCGCCACCGCCGTCCGCCTCGAACGCGACCAGCACGCCCGGTTCCTCCCCGCACTGCCGCTCCACCAGCCGCCGCTCCTCGGGCGTGGGCGGGCGGAACACCGGGTCCTGGAAGGAGTCCGGACAGCGGACGTACAGTGGGTCGGCGAAGACCAGCTCCAGGCCGTGGTGGTAGCCGAGGTCGTAGCCGGCGGCCAACCGCAGCTCGCCGGGGCGCCAGGACCACACGTCCCAGTCCCACCAGCTGCCCTCCGGCAGCTCGATCACCCCGGCGACCGGCCCGGCCGGTCCGTGCCGGTCGCCGCTACAGAGCCACGGGCCGCCCGGCCGGTCGTCATCGTCCGGCATCCGTGCCATCTGCCCGCCCTCCCGGTGGCACCGAAAACCGGTACCCAGCCCCAGTGTGCCCGGGCGAGGATAGCGCCGAGACGGACGGACCGGTCACCGCGTTCCGCTCGACGCCCTGCCCTGTCCCGCCGTGCCACGCTTCGCCCGCCCGATGCCCCCGCCGACGTCCCGTGGAGAGCCCGAAGCCATGACCCAGTCCTCCCTCGGCCGCTTCTACGACGCGTTCGCCGACGACTACCACCTCCTCTACGCCGACTGGAACGCCTCGATCGCCCGCCAGGGCGCCGCGCTGGACGCCCTGATCCGCGCGGGCCTCGGTGACCGCCCCGCCGAGGTGCTGGACTGCGCCTGCGGCATCGGCACCCAGGCTCTCGGCCTGGCCGCGCTCGGCCACCGCGTCACCGGCACCGACCTCAGCCCGGCCTCCGCCGCCCGCGCCACCGCCGAGGCCGCCGAGCGCGGCCTCCGACTGCCCACCGCCGCCGCCGACATGCGGGAACTCCCCTTCCCGGACGGGCGGTTCGACGTCGTCGTCTGCGCCGACAACGCACTGCCCCACCTCCTCACGGCCGAGGACGTGCGCGCCGCGCTCGGTGAGCTTCGGCGGGTCCTGCGCCCGGGCGGACTGCTGCTGGTCACCACCCGCCCGTACGACGAGCTGCGCCGCACCCGGCCCGCTTCCACGCCGCCGCAGACCGCCGAGACCGACGGCCGGCGGTCGGTCGTCTTCCAGCTCTGGAAGTGGCACGAGGACGGTGAGCGGTACGACCTGGAGCTCTTCCAGCTCCTGGCGGAGGACGGCGGCCAGTGGCAGATCGCCGTCCACCGCGCCACCTACTGGGCGCTCACCCAGGACCAGTTGAGTGGCTTCGCCGCCGAGGCGGGCCTGGTCGGCATCCGCTGGGAGCAGCCCGTCGACACCGGCTTCTTCCAGCCCGTCCTGATCGCCCGGGCGTCCTGACCTTCCGAAGGGCTCCGGCACGGTTTCCCGCGATCACCTCCTCCGCTGTCCGCTCGTCTCACCACCTCGTCACCCCCGACCCGATCGTCATGACCGCACGGAGCACGAGCGGCATCCTGACCATCCGCGGCGTGGCCTCGAACCCCCGTCTCGCCACCGTGGTGCCCGATTGGCCGGAGCGCGCCCCCTGACCCGAGCCACGCAGCGCTCCGCGCCTCTGCCTTCTCTACCCGCCCAACGCCACCACCGCCTCCGCGACCCGGGCCCCGCCGTCCTCCTTCGCCATCGCGCGGGCCGCCGCCTGCGCTCCTTCCCTCAGCCGCTGCTGCTCGACGGACTGACGGATCGCCCGCGCCAGCCGGTCGGCGGTCAGGTCGGCGAACCGGATCGGAGGGGTGGCGGCCCCGAGTCGGGTGAGCCGGCCGGCCCAGAACGGCTGGTCCGCCGCCACCGGGACGGGGACGCTCGGCACACCCGCGCGCAGCGTCGCGGCCGCCGTGCCCGCACCCGCGTGGTGCACCACGGCCGCCATGTGCGGGAACAGCCGCGCGTGCGGGAGTTCGCCGACGGTCAGCACGTCGTCGCCCTCCCCCGCAATCCCGGCCCAGCCGGCCTGCACCACGCCCCGGACGCCCGCCCGGCGCAAGGCCTCCACCGCGAGGGCGCTCAGCCGCTCGCCCTGCCCTGCGGCCATGCTGCCGAAGCCAATGAACACCGGCGGCGGGCCCTCTCGCAGGAAGTCCTCGACCTCGGCCGGGAGCCGGTAGTCGTCCGGCACGTAGGGCCACCAGTTGCCGACCACCCGCAGGCCCTGCCGCCAGTCGGCCGGCCGCGGTACGACGGTCGGGCTGAAGCCGTGCAGCACCGGCCAGTGCGCCCGCTCCACGGCCCGCCGACGCGCCGTCTGGGAGAGCGCCGGGAGGCCGAGCCGCGCCCTCATCCGGCGTGCGGCCCCGGCATGCAGCCGGTCGACGACCCGCTGGCCGAGCGCCCCCGCCGCCCGGTTGCCCCAGCTCCCCAAGGAGCGACCGCCCCCGACGACCGGAGGGAACTCCCGTGTCGGCAGCGTGGGTTGCAGGTAGACCCCCAGGCTGGGGACGTCCATCGCCTCCGCGAGGTGCCAGCCCAGCGGCGCGGTGGTGGTGCTCAGCAGGAGCAGATCGGCTCCGGGTGCGGCGGCGTCCGCGAGCCCGTCGCCCAGGTGACCGATGAATGCCGCGGCCCGCGCGAGCAGTTCGGAGCGCCCGCCCGTCGACCCGGTGCCCGCCCCGCGCGGATCGACCGGGAGCGGGCGGAAGTCGAGGCCGCTGCCGGCCACCAGCTCGCGGAAGGTATCGGGCGCCGCGAGCGCGACCTCGTGCCCCGCACCGCGGAGGTGCGCCCCGAGACCGGTGTAGGGGGCGACATCGCCGTACGATCCGGCGGCCATCACGAGGATCCTCATCGGGCTGCCTCCTGGTGGCCGCTGCCGTCGCGCCGTTCGGCGTTGGCGCCGATCGCCGACCGGAGGTAGCCGGCCAGGCCGGGGCGCTGTTCGGCCGGCGGGACGACGAGGGCGAAGGCGCGGGCGTCCGCCTCGTAGTCGTCGGCGATCCGGCAGTGCATCTCCGGCGGGCAGGGCGTGAACCACCGGGTGATGTGCTGCCGGTGCTGCTCGGCGAGGTCCAGCACCGTCCGGTGGTCGACCGGCAGCCCCTCGTCGAAGGCGTCCAGGAGCCGGCCGCGCCATTCGGCGGCCTCCGCCATCAGCTGCTGCCAGTCCTCCTTGGAGTGGGTGGCGGCGCGGGCCAGGGCCTCCTGGTGGCTGTCCCGCTCGCCCCACTTGAGGTGGGCGTCGGCCGCGTAGCTGAGGTCGAAGACCACGTCCCCGAAGACCTCGAAGCGCTCCTGGGGCGTCAGTTCGACCCCGGTGCGCTGGACCTCGATGGCCCGCTCGGCGACGTCGACCAGCTTCTGCAGGCGGCCGATCTGCTCAGTGAGGGCCTGGCGTCTCGCCAGCAGGTGGTCGAGCGCGTTGGCTTGCGGATCCGCCAGGATGTCGGCGATCTCGTCGAGCGGGAAGCCGAGTTCCCGGTAGAAGAGGATCTGCTGGAGCCTGGCGAGGTCCGCGCCGCTGTAGAGCCGGTAGCCGGCCGGGCTGCGCTCACTGGGCGAGAGCAGCCCGGACCGGTCGTAGTAGTGCAGGGTCCGGATCGTGACCCCGGCGAAGCCGGAGACCTGGCCCACAGACCAGCTCATGCGTCCCTCCGATCATCCGTGCGTTCTGCTGCGCCCCACCGTGCGGCCTGACGTGGGGTAAGGGTCAACACGCGCAGCTCAGGGGCCTGCTCCGGATGCCGGGAGGCGCCCTCGGTCAGGTCTCGCGCTGCGGGTGGTAGGCGCTCTCGGGTATGCCGAAGGTCCAGGCGACCCCGGCGCGCGCGGTGCGGGTGCTCGGGGGGACGCGCAGCCAGTAGGTGCGGTGGGTGCCGTCCGGCTCGGGGGTGGAGTTGACCACCTCGACCATCACCACCGGCTCGTCGTCGGGCAGGACGATCCGCCAGAGCACACCGGTCTCGTCCCGGTGGACGGGCTCGGCGCCGGAGTCGGCCAGGTAGCGCTCGTATCCGTAGTGCTCCAGCAGGACGCGGCGCAGCTCGGCGTTCTCCTCGGTGCGGATCCGCTCGACCGTCACCCCGGCCAGGCCGGCCAGGAACTCCGGCGGGACGGGCATGCCTCGCCAGGCGTGCAGGGCGAAGCCGTCGGCGTACTCCAGGGCGGGCCCGTCCGCGCGGTCGAGCCGGCCGGCCTCGTCGCGGTGCAGGGCGGTGGGCCGCTCGCTGATCAGTGCCACGTCCTGGTACGGCCACCACCAGCCGACCCGCCGGGCCAGCTCGGCGAGCGGGGCGACGGCGTCGGCGCCCGCCCCGGCGGCTTCGAAGGCGGCGAACCACGGCGCGTCGTGCTGGCCCCGCACGGCGTCCAGCAGGGCGAGCCGGACGGTGGTGCGACGGGCCCGGGCCTCCTCGGCCACGGCGGCGTCGGCCTCCCGGTCGGCCTCGGGGGCGAGCCGGTCGAGCACGGCGTTGCGCAGCCGGTCGGCGAGCGGGGTGGTGACCGGGCCGAGCTCGCCGCCGGTGAGCGCCCAGTGGCCCGCCCACCCGGCGGTGCCGACCTGCTCGACAGCCCGCCGCCGGGCCTCCTCCCAGGGCCGGGTGCGCACGGCCTCGCGCACGCTCTGCGCGCCGGCGGCCCGCAGCTCCAGCGCCGCCTCCGTCGCGGCGAGCGGCGACCCGAACCAGCGGACCGCCGCGGGCTCGGGCAGCCCGGCCGCCCGGTAGGCGGCCCGGACGGCGTGCTCGGCCGCCGCCCGGTCGCCCGCCCCGGTGGCCGCCGCGGTGGCCGCCGCGGCCGCCCGCCAGCGGGCCGTCACCTCGGCCGGCCCGGACACCGCCTGCGCGGCGCCGCCGTGGACCTCGTCGTGGATCACCGTGTCCATCCCTGCTCCGTTCCCGGCCGGGCTCCCCGCCCGGCCGTCCGTTCCCGTTCCGTGCCGCGGCCCCGGCCGCGCGCTCCGCCCTCGTGCCCCGCCCCGCGCTCACCCGCCCGCCGACCCCCGTGCGGCGGGCGGAGCGGTCGTCAGTCCGCGACCACCCGCACGGCGCCCGGCACGTACTCGCGCTGGCGGACCACCCGGTACCACCCCTTGGGTAGCGGTATCGCCGCGTGCTCCTCGTGCACCACCCGGCCGCCCTCGGGCAGGTGGAGCCAGCTCGCGCCGAACGGCCCGCTCTCGCGGCGCAGCGCGCCGGGGCCGACCACGGCGTGCGCGTGCCCGGTGACCTCGCCGAGCGCGAGCACCATCCGGCCCCGGGCGTCCCGGGCCCGCACGGCCAGCTCGGCCACCCGCGGCGGCACCGCGCCCTCCTCGACCGGCACGATCAGCACATCGCCCTGGCGGTACATCAGTCCTCCCTCGCCGTACGGCCGGACTCCGGCGGACGCCGGAACCCGTGGCTCCGCCGCGTCCGCCGCGGTCACTCTCCGGAGCCAGGACCCGAACATAGGGCAAGGGTCTGACAACGCGCCCGGGCGGTGACCCGGCCGCCGGATTGTCAGTCCCGGCTGGTAGACAGTTGTTCGGCCCAGATCCCCGAGGAGCAGTGCATGACTGTCAACGACCACATCGAACGGTTCCACGGTCTCCCCGTCTTCGACTTCGTGGAGGCCTTGGCGGAGGCCGAGGAGAAGGGCGGCTCCGGCGCCGTCCGGCTGCCGGACGCGGCCTCGGCTGCCTGGCGGATCAGGCTCGACTACGAGTCCGACGCGACGTTCGTCGAGCGCTGGGAGCAGTTCCTCGCCACCGTCGACACCGAGCGGGTCACCGCGGTGGTGATCGGCCAGTGGTCGCCGGACGAGCCGGACGGCTTCCGGGAGCCGATGGAGGCGATCGTCGCCGCCGCCGGCCGACTGCCCGCCCTGCGCGCGCTGTTCGTCGGCGACATCATCGCCGAGGAGTGCGAGATCTCCTGGATCCAGCAGTGCGACATCACACCGCTGCTGACGGCCTTCCCGCGGCTGGCCGAGCTGGTGGTGCGCGGCGCCTCGCAGGACTGGGACGGCAAGGGCGGGCTGGCCCTGGAGCCGCTGCGGCACGAGGCGCTCGAGGCGCTGCGCTTCGAGGCCGGCGGCCTGCCTGGCTCGGTCGTGCGCGCGGTGGCCGGCTGCGACTTCCCGGCCCTGGCCCGGCTGGAGTTCTGGCTGGGCGTGGACAACTACGGCGGCGACGCCACGATGGACGACCTCGCTCCGTTCCTGGACGGCACCCGCTTCCCGGCGCTGCGCCACCTCGGCCTCCAGAACAGCGAGTTCCAGGACGACATCGCGGCCGCGGTGGCGCACGCGCCCGTCGTCGCCCGGCTGGAGTCGCTCGACCTCTCCATGGGCGTGCTGACGGACCAGGGCGCCACCGCCCTGCTGGAGGGCCAGCCGCTCACCCACTTGCGCGCCCTCGACCTGCACCACCACTACCTCACCGAGCAGATGCAGCAGCGCCTGCGCCAGGCCCTGGCCGGGGTCGAGATCGACCTCTCCGAGGCCGGCAAGCCCGACGACCGGTGGCGCTACGTGGCCGTGGCCGAGTAGCCGTCACCTCACGCGCGCACCGGCCGACCTCCCGCACGCGTCCGACCATCCGTCCGACCACTCGACCCATCAGGATCCGACATGGCCGTCTCCCGCCACATCGAACGCTTCCACGAGCTGCCGATCCACGAGTTCACGCCCGACGACGCCCGGCCGCGGCCCGCCGCCGGCGCCGTCGCCTGGCGGCTGTCCCTCGAATACGGTTCCAAGCAGGACTTCGCCCACCTCTGGCGGTCCTTCCTGGAGGAGGTCGATCCGGCCGGTGTGCGCGCCGTGGTGATCGGCGCCTGGTGGCAGGACGGCTACACCTCCGTGGGCCCCGCGGTCGAGGCCGTCACCGCCGACGCTCGGCGCCTGCCCGCCCTGGAGGCGTTGTTCCTCGGTGAGGTGACGTACGACGAGTGCGAGATCTCCTGGCTCGAGATGGACGACGTCACCCCGCTGCTGAACGCCTTCCCCGGGCTGAGGTCGCTGGCCGTGCGCGGCGGCATGGACCTCGCCCTGGAGCCGGTCCGGCACGACCGGCTGACCAGCCTGCGATTCGAGTCCGGCGGCCTTCCGGCCACCGTGGTGCGCGCGGTGGCCGGCTCCGAACTGCCCGCGCTGGAGCGCCTGGACCTCTGGCTCGGTGTGGACGAGTACGGCGGTGACGCCACGCCGGACGACCTGGCGCCGTTCCTGGACGGCACCCGGCTGCCGAGGCTGCGCCACCTCGGGCTGGCCAACAGCGAGTTCCAGGACGAGATCGCCGCCGCGGTGGCGCACGCCCCGGTGGTCGCCCGGCTGGAGTCGCTCGACCTCTCCATGGGCGTGCTCTCCGACGAGGGTGCCACGGCCCTGCTGGAGGGCCAGCCGCTCACCCACCTGCGCGCCCTCGACCTGCACCACCACTACCTGAGTGACGCGCTGCAGGAGCGCCTGCGGGAGGCCCTGCCCGGGGTCGAGATCGACCTCAGCGAGGCCGAGGGCGACGAGATGGACGACGAGGACGACCGCTACGTCTCGGTCGCCGAGTAGGCGGGTGCGGAGGCGATGACCATGCGGCTGACCGTCCTCGGCAATCCTGGGCACCGACGGGTGACGCTGTTCGCGGCCGCGGCCCGGGCCGCCGGACTGCCCGAGCCCGCCGTCCTGCCCTGGCTGGACGTGCTGCGTGGCCGGTACCGGCTGCCCGAGGGCGCTCTGCTGCGCGTCGAGTCGCCCGGCGAGGAGCCGGAGGTCGACAGGCTGCTGCGCGGCCCGGCGCTGGGCTGCGGCTACGCGCCGACCAGGGTCGAGGGCACGGCCGTCTGGTACGAGGGCGTCATGGCCGCGCTGCGCGGGCTGGCCGCCCGGCCCGGCGTGCGGCTGCTCGGCGATCCGGAGGAGATCGCCGTGATGTTCGACAAGCGACGGGCGCACGCCCTGCTCGCTGCGGGCGGAGTGCCAGTGCCCAGGGCGCTCGGCGGCGAGGTCACCGACTGGGAGCACCTGCGCGAGCGCCTCGCCGAGGCCGGCCTGCGCCGGGTCTTCGTCAAGCCCGCGCACGGCTCCTCCGCCTCCGGGGTGATGGCCCTGGAGTTCGGGCCGCGCGGGCAACTGCAGGCCACCACCTCGGTGGAGCTGGCCGACGGCCGGCTCCACAACTCACTGCGGGTGCGCCGCTACCGCGACGAGCGGGAGGTCGCCGCGATCGTCGACGCCCTGGCACCGGACGGATTGCACGTCGAGCAGTGGATCCCGAAGGCCTCGCAGTCCGGCCGCTCCGCGGACCTGCGGGTCGTGGTGGTCGCCGGCCGGGCCACCCACGCCGTGGTGCGCACCAGCACCCAGCCGATGACCAACCTGCACCTCGGCGGGGCCCGCGGCAGCGTCGAGCAGGCCCGGGAGACGGCGGGGCCGGCCTGGCCGGCCCTGCTGGAGACGGCCGAACGCGCGGCGGCCTGCTTCCCCGGCTCACCGATGGTCGGTGTCGACGTCCTGCCCACGGCCGGCTGGCGGCGCGCCCTGGTCGGCGAGGTGAACGCCTTCGGCGACCTGCTCCCCAACCTCACCGGCCTGCCCGGCGGCCCCGCCGAGGGTCTGGACACCTACGGCGCCCAGCTGGCCGCACTCACCGCCCCCTCCCCGTCGTCCCCCGTGGCGACGGACCACCAGATCACGGAACCCGCTCGATGAACCACCAGAACACCGCCCCCGTCCCGGCTCCCGCTCCCGACATGAACGCCGTCGTGGGCTCCCACGACCTGCTGCTCGTCACCCTCGACACGCTCCGCTTCGACGTCGCCGAGGAGCTGGCCGCCGCCGGCCGCATCCCGAACCTCGCCGCCGTCCTCCCCGGCGGCCATTGGGAGCGCCGGCACGCGCCCGGCAGCTTCACCTACGCCGCCCACCAGGCGATCCTGGCCGGCTTCCTGCCGACACCGGCCTCTCCAGACGGCCCGCACCCGCGCCTGTTCGCCGCCCGCTTCGCCGGCTCGGAGAGCACCGCCCCGCGCACCTGGGTGTTCGACGCCCCTGACCTGCCGACGGCCCTGGCCGCCTCCGGGTACCGCACGGTGTGCATCGGCGGTGTCGGGTTCTTCAACAAGCAGGGCCCGCTGGGCTCGGTGCTGCCCGGGCTCTTCCAGGAGAGCCACTGGGCGCCCGAGTTGGGCGTGGCGTCGCCGACGTCCTTCGAGGAGCAGGTCGCCCGGGCCGAGCGGGTCGCCGCCGAACAGCCCGCCGACCAGCCGCTGTTCCTCTTCCTGAACGTCTCGGCACTGCACCAGCCGAACTGGTTCCACCTGCCCGACGCCACTCGTGAGCACGGGGACTCCCGGAACAGCCACGCCGCCGCCCTGGAGTAC
This sequence comes from Kitasatospora sp. NPDC001132, assembly GCF_053598415.1. Classification (NCBI taxonomy): domain Bacteria; kingdom Bacillati; phylum Actinomycetota; class Actinomycetes; order Kitasatosporales; family Streptomycetaceae; genus Kitasatospora; species Kitasatospora sp. NPDC001132. Next base: position 28,198 of record NZ_JBSFKF010000041.1, read on the forward strand.
GTGGACGCGCACATCGGCCGCCTCTTCGCCGCGATGAGCGCCCGCCGCCCCTGCTTCGCGATGGTCTGCTCCGACCACGGCACCGCCTACGGCGAGGACGGCTACACCGGGCACCGGATCGGCCACGAGGTGGTCTGGACGGTCCCGTACGCGCACTTCACCCTCCCCGCCCGGGCGGCGCACCCCACCGCGACCTCCGAGGAGCACGCATGACCACCGCACCCCCGCGCCCGGACTCGCCGTACCAGTCGTACGTCTACGCGTACCCGCACAAGACGGCCTACCGCCCGCTGCCCGGGCGTCCCCCGCTGCGCGAGCTGTGGGCCGGCGAGGCGCAGCACGCGCTCTCGCTCTACCTCCACATACCGTTCTGCGAGGTCCGTTGCGGCTTCTGCAACCTGTTCACCCGGATCGGCAGCCCCGAGGGCCTGACCACGGCGTACCTGGACGCCCTGGAGCGCCAGGCCACGGCGGTGCGCTCGGCACTGGACGACGGGGCCCGGTTCGCGCTGGCCGCGTTCGGCGGCGGCACCCCCACCTATCTGACGGCCGGTGAGCTGGAGCGGCTGTGTGACATAGCCGAGCAGCGGATGGGCGCCGACCTGAGGGCGGTACCGCTCTCGGTGGAGGCCTCGCCCGCCACCGCGACCGCCGACCGGCTGGAGGTGCTGGCCGCCCGGGGCACCACCCGGTTGAGCCTGGGCGTGCAGTCCTTCGACGACACCGAGGCGCGCTCCGCAGTCCGCCCGCAGAAGCGGGCCGAGGTGGAAGCCGCCCTCGGCCGGATCCGCGCGGCCGGCTTCCCGGTGCTCAACATCGACCTCATCTACGGCATCGACGGCCAGACCGAGGCGAGTTGGCTCCGCTCGCTGGACACCGCGCTCGCCTGGCAGCCCGAGGAGCTGTACCTCTACCCGCTGTACGTCCGCCCGCTGACCGGCCTGGCCCGGCGCGGCGAGCAGGAGAGCCAGGCCGCCTGGGACGCCCGCCGGCTCGCGCTCTACCGGGCCGGCCGCGACCACCTGCTCGCCCACGGCTACCAGCAGGTGTCGATGCGGATGTTCCGCCGCGCCGCCTCCCCGCAGGCCGGAGCGAGCGAGTACGCCTGCCAGACCGACGGCATGGTCGGGCTCGGCTGCGGCGCCCGCTCCTACACCTCGCGGCTGCACTACTCCTTCGACTACGCGGTGAACGCCACCGCGGTGCGCGGCATCATCGACGACTACGTCGCCACCGAGGACTTCCACCGGGCCGAGGTCGGCCACTGGATGGGCGGCGAGGAGCCCCGCCGGCGGCACCTGGTGCAGTCGCTGCTCCAGGCCGAGGGCATGGCGCTGGCGGACTACCGCGCCCGGTTCGGCAGTTCACCGGTCGAGGACTTCCCGGCGGAGCTGGCCGGGTTCGCCGAGCGCGGCTGGCTCGCCGAGGGCGATCCGGCGTACCTGCGGCTCAGCCCGGAGGGGCTGGCGCACTCGGACGCCGTCGGGCCGGTGCTGTTCTCGCCCGAGGTCCGGGCCCGGATGGCCGCGTACGAGGCGAAATGACCTTCCTCGGCATGCCCTCCGCCCCACCGTTGCCGGAGGACGGCGCGCGGAGCCTCACGCTGCTCTACCGCGGTCCGCTCGCCTCCTGCGACTACGACTGCCCGTACTGCCCGTTCGCCAAGCGGCGCGACAGCCCCGAGCAACTTCGGGCCGACCGGGCCGCGTTGGAGCGCTTCACCGGCTGGGCCGCCGGGCGCGCGGACACCGGCGACACCCTGTCGTTGCTGTTCACCCCCTGGGGCGAGGGGCTGGTGCGGTCCTGGTACCGCCGCGCGCTGGTCGAGCTGAGCCACCTGCAGCACGTCCGCCGCGTCGCGATCCAGACCAACCTCAGCTGCCGCACGGGCTGGCTCGCCGAGGCGGACCTCGACGCCCTCGCCCTCTGGGTCACCTTCCACCCCGGCCAGGTCACCCGCGAGCGCTTCCTCGCCAAGTGCCGCGAGTTGGACGCACTCGGCGTGCGCTACAGCGTCGGTGTGGTCGGCCAACCCGAGCACCTCACCGAGGCCCGCCGGCTGCGCGCCGAGCTCTCCGACGGCGTCTACCTGTGGGTCAACGCCGCCGAGGGCCTCGCCTACACCGACGCCGAGGCCGCCCAGTGGGCCGCGGTGGACCCGCACTTCGGCTACAGCCGGCACGCCCACCCCAGCGCCGGGCTGCCGTGCCGCACCGGGGAGTCCGTACTGTCGGTCGACGGCGACGGCACCGTGCGCCGCTGCCACTTCGTCCGGGACGTCCTCGGCAACCTCTACGACGGCAGCTACCGCTCCCGACTGCGGCCGCGCGCCTGCCCCCTGCCGGTCTGCGACTGTCACATCGGCTACGTCCATCTGGAGACCCTGCCACTGTACGAGCTGTTCGGCGCGGGCGTGCTGGAGCGCGTGCCGCACGACTGGCCGGCGGGCCGGCGATAAATCGGTTGCGATCCAACCACTCTGTGTGAAAGCGTACGAACATCCGCACAGGACCAGCTGGTTCGGACATTCGGAAAGGAGGCCCGCAGATGATCAGTGGTATACGGCCCGCCGTCGTGCCGGGCCTCGTACTCGGTGACACCTCGGCTCGCGCTTCGACGCGTGAGCCGCACCCGGCCTGACGCCCCGCGCCCGCCATCCCGGCGGCGCCACCGCCCGACGCGCCTGCTGCTCACCTCCTCGTCGAAGCGCTCTTCGTGTCCCCTGCACGATCGACCACGAGGAGTCCCGGTGTCCGACACCCACCGGCCCGGCATCATCGCCCTGCCCATCTCTTCCACCCTGCCCGCACCCTGGCACAGCGAGAACGGAGCACCCCCGCCGCGGCGCCTGATCGCCGCCGACGACACCCTGTCCGCCGGGGCCGCCTACAGCCTGGCGTGCGAGGGCACCGCCCTGCTCTGGCAGGGCACCTACCCCGGCGCACTGCGCCTCCTGCACGCCATGCGCCGCCGCGCCGAGCGGCGCCGGCCCCGATCCACCCCCGACTCCCCGGCCGATGCCTTCCGGCAGCACCGTCGGGAACGCGCCCGCCTCGCGCGTGTCCTCGGCACGCTGTTGGTGCCGCTCGGCGCGGACCACCGCATCCGGCTCCACCGGGCGCCCGACGTCCGCGAGGCCTGCCTGGCGGCCTACGGACCGCTCCTTGACAACAGAATCGTGTCCCTTCGCGAGCTCCTCGGTGTGATCGGCGCCCACCAGTGGCGCACCAGGGGCGTCGAGGTTCCGGCCCTCGGTGCCCGCATCCACCCGCACTACGGGGTCTTCTCACCCGTCCGCGGCGAGTACGTCGACCTCGTCGCCCGGGCGCCGCTGCCACCGGCCGCCCGTACCGACCCCACGGCCACCGCCCAGGACCTCGGCACCGGCACGGGGGTGCTCGCCGCGCTCCTGGCGCGGCGCGGACTGCGCGAGGTCCTGGTCACCGACGCCAATCCACGCGCCCTCGCCTGCGCCCGAGACAACGCCCGCTGCCTCGGGCTCGCCGACCGCATCAAGATCGCCGGCACCGGCCTCTACCCTCCCGGCCACGACCGGGCCGCCCTGATCGTGTGCAATCCCCCGTGGCTGCCCGGCCGCCCGAGCTCCAGCCTCGACGACGGCGTGTTCGACCAGGACGGCCGCATGCTCCGCGGCTTCCTCGACGGCCTGGCCGACCGTCTACTGCCCGATGGCGAGGGCTGGCTCGTCCTCTCCGACCTCGCCGAACACCTCGGCCTGCGCTCCCGCGCCGACCTGCTCGGCGCCGTCTCCGAGGCCGGGCTGCGCATCACCGGGCGTCTCGACACCGTCCCCCGCCACCCCCGGGCCACCGCCCCCGATCGGTCCGATCCCCTCCTGCGCGCCGCCCGCGCCGCCGAGGTCACCTCGCTCTGGAGGCTGGCCCCCGCATGACTCCCGGCAGCCTCCCGCACACGGCCCGACGCGGTCCTGCGCTCACCGGGCGGCACGGCCCGCGCGTCCCTAGCCCGGTGACAGGGAGGAGGCGAAACACCATGCTTGGAGACGCTCCGCTGCAAGCAGTCATCTCCGCCACCGATCTCGCCCGCGCCAAGGCCTTCTACACCGACGCCCTCGGCCTCAAGCTGACCGAGGAGGGTGCGGAGGAATTCGTCTGCGACAGCGGCGGCACCCAGTGCACTGTCTACCGCACCCCCAGCGGTGGTCAGGCCGCCCACACCCTCGCCAGCTTCAAGGTCGCCGACCTCGATGGCGAGATGACCGGCCTCCGCGGCCGCGGCATCACCTTCGAGGGGTACGACTTCCCCGACCTGCGGACCGTCGACGGCGTCGCCGAGGGCGAGGGCATGCACGCGGCCTGGTCCAAGGACAGCGAGGGCCACATCCTCTGCGTCTCCCAGCGAGTCGGCCCGTAGCCGCCCCGCGCCCGTCGCATACGCCACCGCTGCCCGGCCCGCTCGTACGGAGCGGACCGGGCAACAGCGGGCCGGTCGGCGTCCGCCGTCACGAGCGGCCGATCACGGCCCGCCCGCGCGCCCACCGCCCGCGTGCCCGCCGCCAGAGCGCCCTGGTCGAGGCGACCGGGTCGAAGGATCCCGGGTGGTCCCGCGTCAGCGGATAACAGGCGAATCCGATCAGCGCCGCGCTGAAGTGACCGATGCTGGTGTAGTCCCGGCTCTGCTGCACACCCAGTCCGTAGACGACCAGCACCCCTGCCGCGTACAGGTACCGCCAGGGCGGCACGATCAAGTAGGCGAGTACCGCGACCACCCCGGCCAGCGCGTAGCTGACGCCGTAGTCCAGGGTGTAGACGGCCCTCGGCGGGGCCAACCCGCGGCGGATCGCCCAGCCGAGCACGCCCTCGCTGAGGTAGGTAGCGCCGACATGTGCGACAGCCGCCACAGAGATCCAGCGCAGGGTGCCGAGCCACCGTTCGGCCGGCACGTGGAAGACGTTGTACAGCAGGAAGTAGAGCGGCCAACCACCGCCCGCGATCCACAGGGCACTGGTCGCCAGGACCCGCACCGGCGAGACCTGGAGGTGGTGGAGGTTGGTCGAGCGCCGATGCAGGATGCGGTCCGCGGTCGCCGGATCGACGTGCCTGATCACCTGCGTGGTGACGAGCAGGATCGCCAGCCAGATGTAGGTGCCCGGCGCGCGCCGGACGTAGGCCCACACCGCGCGGCCTGCCCGCGCCCACCAGGGCCGCCGGTGCGCTTCGGAGCCCCCGGCGGTGCTATCGGCCATCGACGCCTCCTCGACGCTGCTCCCCTCACCCTCACCCCCACCCGGCTCCACCGCCACCCGCCACGACCGAGGCCGATGCGCGACCGCACGAGGGTTCCCGGCCCCGGACCGCACACCCGCCTCCGGCCCCCACCGCCTTCCGGCCGCTCGCGTACGCTGGCGCTCGGACCGTCCGGCCGCGGGCTTCCCGGCCGCGCACCGGGCGATCCCTCACCGGGAACCGCCGAACAAGGGCACCAGGCACGATGAGCGATCGCCTCACGACGAGGACACCGACCGGCCCCGATGCCTCCCGGCGCCCGGCCCCGAGAGCCGCCGCCCCAAAGGCCGCCGCCCCGAGGTTCTCCGCCCTGGGAGCCGCCGCCCGGCTGCGGCTGACCGCGGCGTACGTCCTGCTGTTGACCGTGACGGCAGCCTGGCTGGCGAGCCAGGGCCATGCCGAGCGGGCCCGGTTCGTCCGGCACAACAGCAGCAATGTCCACCACCTGGAAGTGGGCAAGTGGTGGACCCTGTTCACCAGCGGCCTGGTGGTCGACGGCGTCCCGGCCTGGGCGGGCATCGCGGCGGTCGCCGCCGCCCTGGGCCTGGCCGAGTGGCGCTGGGGGCCGGCCCGGGCCGGAGCGGTCTTCCTCTTCGGACACCTGGGCGCCACCCTGCTCACCGAGGGCGCCATGTGGGTGATGGTGACCGCCCGCATCCCCGGCGCGCTCTCCCACGCCCGCGACGTGGGCATCAGCTACGGCCTGGTCGCCACCGGCGCCTGTCTGCTCGCCCTCGGCCCGCTCCCGCTGCGCCGCTACGGCCTGCCGGCGCTCGCGCTGACCCTGGCCACCGCCTGGGCGCTGGACCAGCAGCTGGCCGACGCCGGCCACCTGGTCGCCCTCGGGCTGGGCGTACTCGCCTCCCGTACCGCCTGGCTGCGCACCCGGCGGTCCGGGCAGGCGCCCTGATCCCCCCCAACCACCGGACCGCCCAACGGAGTTGGCCGGACACAAGACCCGCATGCGATGGCCCGGCGAGCCACCGTCGCCACCGGGGATTCCGTATGCCCTTGCATTACTCTGCAAATCTATGCCAGAGTTCGGGCATCGGATCGATTACGCCGAATCCCGTCACACATCGCTAGATCAGGGGCCCGCTCCTCGCGGGTCAGAGGGTGCATCCATGTCGAAGGTCTTGAGCAAGCTGCCGGTCGGTGAACGGATCGGCATCGCATTCTCCGGTGGGTTGGACACCTCCGTCGCCGTCGCGTGGATGCGCGAACACGGTGCCCTCCCCTACGCCTACACGGCCGACATCGGCCAGTACGACGAGCCGAACCTCGCCGACGTCCCGGCCCGGGGCCGCGCGTACGGCGCCGAGCAGGCCCGGCTGGTCGACTGCCGGGCCGCGCTGGTCGAGGAGGGCCTGGCCGCCCTCGCCTGCGGCGCCTTCCACATCCGCTCCGCCGGGCAGACGTACTTCAACACCACCCCGCTCGGCCGCGCCGTGACCGGCACGCTGCTGGTGCGCGCCATGCAGGAGGACGGCGTCTCCATCTGGGGCGACGGCTCCACCTACAAGGGCAACGACATCGAGCGATTCTACCGCTACGGCCTGCTCGCCAACCCCAACCTGCGGATCTACAAGCCGTGGCTGGACCAGGCGTTCGTCGACCAGCTCGGCGGCCGCAAGGAGATGTCCGAGTGGCTCGCCGAGCGGGACCTCCCGTACCGGGACTCCGCCGAGAAGGCCTACTCGACCGACGCCAACATCTGGGGCGCCACCCACGAGGCCAAGCGGCTGGAGTACCTGGACGCCTCCATGGAGATCGTCAGCCCGATCATGGGCGTGGCCTTCTGGGACCCGGCGGTCGAGATCCAGACCGAGGACGTCACCATCGAGTTCGAGTTCGGCCGCCCGGTCCGGATCAACGGCCAGGAGTTCGCCAGCGCCGTCGACCTGGTCCACCAGGCCAACACCATCGGTGGCCGGCACGGCCTGGGCATGTCGGACCAGATCGAGAACCGCATCATCGAGGCCAAGAGCCGCGGCATCTACGAGGCCCCCGGCATGGCGCTGCTGCACATCGCCTACGAGCGGCTGCTCAACGCCATCCACAACGAGGACACCATCGCGACGTACCACACCCAGGGTCGGCGGCTCGGGCGGCTGCTGTACGAGGGCCGCTGGTTCGACCCGCAGTCGCTGATGCTCCGGGACAGCATCCAGCGCTGGATCGGCCACCCGGTCACCGGCACCGTCACCCTGCGGCTGCGGCGCGGGCAGGACTACTCGGTCATCGACACCCAGGGTCCCAACTTCAGCTACCACCCCGAGAAGCTGTCGATGGAGCGCAGCGTCGACGCCGCGTTCGTCCCGGACGACCGCATCGGCCAGCTGACCATGCGCAACCTCGACATCGCCGACTCGCGCAGCAAGCTGGAGCAGTACGCGGTGCACGGCCAGCTGGCGCCGTGGAGCGGCCTGATCGGCGAGCTCGCTCCGGGCGGTGCGGCTCCCATCGCGGCCGGCACCGGTGACGAGGAGGACCCCACCGCGCTGGACCACGCGGCGATCGAGTCCGGCAACGACTGACACGCTCCGCGCTCGCGGAGGGCCGTCGCACCCCAACGGTGCGGCGGCCCTCCGCCGCTCTCGCCCCGCGCCGGCCCCCACTCGTGACTCCGCGCCCGTCCCCCACCCGCTCTCCCCACCCGACCTCACCCGAACGGCGGCACCGGCCGTGCGCCGACCGCCCGTCGGTAGCTGAATGGCGGACGGTGCCCGGCGACGGGAAGGCGGGTCGGGAGATGGGTGAGGCTATCGGCCCGATGCTGGCCTCCGCGGTGGCGGTCGCGCTCAGCCCGCTGCCGCTGATCGCCGTCCTCCTGATCCTCGCCTCACCGCACGGACGGGCCAACGGGATCGCCTTCACGGCCGGCTGGCTGCTCGGCCTGGCCACGGTGGTGGCCTCCGTCGTCGCGGCGGGCACCGCGCTGGACCCGGCCCGCACCACGCCGACCTGGTCCTCCTGGCTGAAGCTCGGCCTCGGCACCGCGCTCCTCGTGCTGGCCGCCCGGCAGTGGCGCGAACGGCCCCGCCCCGGCCGGGTCACCGCGCCACCGGCCTGGCTGCTCTCGATCGACCGGCTGACCGCCGCCCGGTCCGCCGGTCTCGCGGTGGTCCTGATCGTCGCCCACCCCAAGACCCTGATCCCGGCCGTCGGCGGGGCCGCCTCCATCGCCGCCGCGCCGCCCGGCGCCGGGGTCGGGGTCGGCATCACTACCGGCATCGGCATCGGTATCGGCGGGAAGGCGGTGGCCGCCACCCTGATGGTGCTCCTCGGCTCGCTGGGCACCCTGCTGCCGCTCGTGGTCCACCTCGTGGGCAACGACCACGCGCGGCAGACCCTCGGCGAGTGGCGGGCCTGGACGGCCACGCACAACGCGGCGATCATGACCGCCGTTCCGCTGCTGCTCGGCGCCGAGTACCTGGGCGCCGCCGTCTCGGGGCTCGCCTGAACCCCGACCGGCCGCACCCGTCACCGCACCCGTCCCCGCACCCGTCCCCGCACCCGCACCCGCACCTGCACCCGCACCCGCACCCGTCACCGGATCCGGACCACCCCCCGCCCCCGCACCGCCCGGACGCCCAACCGTCCGGGGTGCGCCCTCGGTCGCGCCGCCACGGCCTCCCGCACCGTCAAAAGGATCTCGCCGTCATAGTGCTCAGCCAGCAGCCGTGCCAGCTCCGCCGCCCCGCCCGGCCGGACGTCGGGCGCCAACTCCGGCAGCCGGCCAGGGGCGCTCAGGTCCTGGGCCTGGGCGGCCCAGCGGGCCGCGTCGCGCCGCTCGCCCTCGGCGGTGTAGTGCACCGCCAGGCAGTGCACGGCCAGCTGGTCCCCGTACTGAGCGGCTATCCGCCACCAGAAGACGCCGTCCGCCGTGCGGCCCATGCCGTACAACAGGCAGCCGAGGGTCCGGAAGGCGGTCTTCTCGGCGAGTTCGAGGTCCAGGGCCAGTTCCCCTGGCTCCACCGCGCCCGCCACCCCCGCGCACAGGTGCCGCAGGTCGCGCCGCAGCTCCGCCCGCCCCCCGGCCCACCTGAGCTGTCCCGGAACCGCCGCCGCCCCGGAGCCCGACCGCACTCCGGGGCCGACCCCCACCCCCGCCCCGGCGCCGGTCCCGGAGCCCGCCGCCACGGACGCACCCGGGCTGGGCCCCGCCGCCGGAGCGTGCGGGGGCCGGGCGCCGGCGGGTGGCCGGTCGGGGCGTTCGCGCACCACCGGGGCGGGTCGCCGGACGGCGGCGAGCCGCTCGGCCAGTCGGCGGGTGAAGGCCACCGGATCGTGGTCGTCGAACTCCCGCTCCAGCTCGACGGCGTGCGCGTGCAGCAGGTCCGCGACCCTCATGTCCGTGCCCCGCCGTCGTCCGGATGCTCCAGCAGGTACTCCAGGTGGCGCCGTCCGAGGCTGTAGTAGGTGCGGGCGGTGGTGTGCGCGATGCCGAGGGAGCGTCCGATGTCGGGGTAGGACAGTCCCGCCTGACGCAGCCGGACCACGTCGGCCTGGACCGGGGCGGCCCGCGCGAGCTCCTCCATCGCCCAGTCCAGCGCGTCCAGCTCGGCGAGCTCGTTCAGTTCGTCCTGGCTGGTGTCGGGACGGCGCTGGGCGATCACCCGCAGCCGCTTGCGTTCGGTGCGGCGACGCTCGCGCAGCACGTCCACCACGGCATCCTTGACGATCTTGAAGGCGAAGGCCTGCGGATCGGGGCTGGCCAGGGCCCGGCGCCAGTTCTTGTAGAGCGTGGTGCCCGCGTTCTGGACGGCATCCTGGGCGTCCTCACGGTGCCGCAGGCGTTGCTGGGCGTAGCGGAGGTACCCGGAGTTCTCTCGGGTGAAGAAGGCCTCGAAGTCGTTCGGCAGGTCGCCGAGCGGGTCGGCTCGCAGTCCCCGCTCCTCGCCCGGCCCGGGAGTGCTCACGCGGCCCCCCTTTCGTCGGTCAGCTGGCCGGCCCACCTGGTGGCACGCCGACGGCCCCTTGGGGCTCGTGGTGTAACCGTCCGGGAGCTCCGCGATGTTGACCGGATCGGGCGGACAATTGCCGAAAGATTCCGTTCACATTCGGACAGCGCCGCTGACCTGCCGCTTCACCCTCGCGAACCCAACGGACGCATCCGAAACGTGACCCAGATCACAGGCTCACGGAAGGATGGCTTGACAAGCCTTCCAGGGCCACCCCAGGGCCATCCCACCCGAACACCCCCCACTCCACCCGAACACCCCCCGCTCCAGTCGGCCACGCCCCTACGGCGCCGGCTCGACCTCGGCGGCGTCCAGCGCGGCGGTCACCCGGTCCAGCAACCCGCGCAGCGCCGCCAGGTCCTCGAGCGGCAGCCCGGCCGCCGCGAGCAGTCGGCGCGGGACCAGCCCGGCCCGCTCGCGCAGCACCGACCCCTCGGGGGTCAGGCGGACGGTGACCGACCGCTCATCCTCGGGGCTCCGCTCGCGGCGCACCAGTCCGGCCGCCTCCAGGCGCTTGAGCAGCGGGGAGAGCGTTCCGGAGTCCAGCCGCAGCCGCTCGCCGATCCGCTTGACGGGCAGCTCGCCCTCCTCCCACAGCACCAGCATGACCAGGTACTGCGGATAGGTGAGTCCGAGGTCCCGCAGCAGCACCCGGTACACACCGCCGAAGGCACGGGAGGCCGCATTGAGCGAGAAGCAGATCTGCTGGTCGAGGCGGAGCAGCTCCTCGTCCGCCAGGCCGGGATTGGTGGTCATGGACCCATGATAACGATCGCCAGCGCGCGACTTAGTTGTGCGCAATTGAATTGCGTGCTCTACTTGGTTACAACGCAGCGACCACCGAGCGGCCGCCGCGAAGCGGTCCGGGCCCCGCAACCGCCCGGACGACCGACCGCACGAACACCCAGGACCCGAAGGGAAGCCACCATGGACGCGCTCTACACCGCAGCCGCCACCGCCAACGGCCGGGAGGGTCGTGCCGTCAGCTCCGACGGCCGGCTGGACCTCACGCTGGCCATGCCGCCCGCGCTCGGCGGCAGCGGCCAGGGCACCAACCCGGAGCAGCTCTTCGCCGCCGGCTACGCCGCCTGCTTCGCCAGCGCTCTCGGCCTGGTCGGCCGGCAGGCCCGGGTGGACACCAGCGAGGTCTCGGTGACCGCCGAGGTGTCCATCGGCAAGGACGAGGCCGGCTTCGCCCTCGCCGTCGTCCTGCGCGTCGAGCTGCCCGAGTCCCTCGCGGGCGAGACCGGCGAGGTGCTGGTCAAGCAGGCGCACGAGGTCTGCCCCTACTCCCGCGCCACCCGGGGCAACATCCCGGTCGAGCTGGTCGTCGAGTAACCGGTCGGACGCCCAGGCACCCCCGCCCGTACGCCCGAGGCTCGCATCCCGAGGCCCGCAAGGCTCCCAGGTCCGCCTCCCCGAGGCCCCGCGTCCCGAGCCGACCCAGCTCAGTCCCCGCCCGGCCCGTTCGCCGAGCGCAACGTGTCCAGTCGGTGCCGGTACTCCTCCGCGTCGATCTCACCCCGCGCGAACCGCTCCGCGAGCAGCTGTTCCGCGGCCGGCCCCTGGCCCCCCTGCCCCACCTGGCCCCAGCCCTGTGCTCCGCCCGCCCCCGGCCCACCGGCGCCCGGAACCGCCCGCCCGGGCGGGATCGGCTGCCGGGTGTGCGACACGTAACGGAACAGGGCCACCGCGAGGAGCACCAGGATCACCAGGACCACCAGCATCCCGAACACCATCAGCCCCATGCCCCAGCCACCGACGTAGTTGTGTTCGTGCCAGTACCTCATCAGGACCTCCTCCTCCGGCCCCGCCGGGGCCCGCCGAGGTGAGCAGCGCCTACCACCATCGTGCGCCCGTCGACAGTGAAAGCGGCGTGAGGGAAGTCCGGGACGACGGTCCGGTGCTCGATCCGGCGTGCGCCCCGGGTAGCGTGCCGCTCGTGACCCACCACCCGCCGCCCATGTCCTCCGCCCCACCGCCCACGTCCGCCGTCCCGCCGCTCACGGTCGGCCACGCGCCCGACGACGACCGCTCCCCCGAGCAGCTCGTCGCCGCCGGGGTGCTGCGGCACCATCCCGACCCGCGCCCCCACCCCACGCTCGGCCACTCCCCGATCGACTACGTCACCACCGAACTCTGGGCCGAGCTCACCGCCCTCGCCATCGCGCCCACTGCCGCCGAGACCACCGCCACCGCGCTGCTGAACTCGATCGCCGACCGCGCCGTGGACGCGGCACTCGCCCCGGGCAACGAGCGCGCCCCGCGCGACGACCTTTACGTGACCGACCCCGCCCACATCGGCCCGCACCGCCGGGCGGTCTGGTTCCAGCGCTCCGGCCCGCGCGGCCCCCGCGACCCGCACAACCTGCTCACCCCGCTCGACCCACTCGGCGGGTTCGCCCCTCGCGGCCCGATCACCGCCTCCTTCGCCCCCCGCGAACCGTAGGCACCAGCACCCCACCCCGCGCACCCGCCGCGCCCCGCACACCCGCCGGGCCACGCACCCCGGCCGCACACTAAGCCGCCGAATTCACACGCCCCGCCGCACGCCCCGCCGCACGCCCCCCCCCCCCGCACACTCAGCCGCAGAACCGCACGTCCGCGCCGGACGCTCAACGCTCGACCTGGAGGCCGTGGCACACCCAGCTCAGCCGGTCCGGCCCGCCGTACGGCGGCCGGTCGTGGTAAGTCCCGTCCGCCACTGACATGTTGACGATCAGGTACGCGTGCCACGTCGACCCGACCCCGTGCAGGTCCGCGTAGACGAGCTCGTCCGCCACGTACCAGTCCACCGAGTTCGCGCCGAGCACGACCCGCAGGTCGAACGTCGCTCCCGGCCCGATCCCGGCGCTCGCGCCGTGCCAGTAACGGAAGCCGCCCCGCACGTGGTTGGAGATCTCCAGCAGGTCGGGGTTGTCGGGGTGGTACTCGAAGACGTCCACCTCGTTGCCGCCGTCCCGCCAGGTCCAGATCGCCGGCCAGGCGCCCAGCTCGACGGGCAGCGTCACGCTCGCCGACAGCACGTCCCCGGCGCGGAGTTGGAAGCCCTCCGGACTGCCCTCGGTGGTCAGCAGACTGCAGCTCCACAGCCCGCCGCTGTGCCGCCTGACCGCCGTGAACACCCCGCCGGGGCAGTAGTCGCGGCTGAGGTAGTCGAGCTTGTGGTCGCTTCTGTTGGTCGGCCCCATCCGGGGATAGGCGCTGCTGCGCCCGGCGGTCCACTGGCTGGTTGAAGTGAAGTCCGCGTCGAACACGACTGTCACGGCCGCCTCCCCGAAGCTCCGGCGTCCCGGCAGTCCGCACGCCGGGCACACAGAGTGAGTTCCCCGATACCCTCCGCAGTATGCGAAGCGCATAGTTCGAGCCCGGGACGAACGTGCGATTCGGTGCTGGCGCGGCCGGTCAGCCGACCGGTGCCGCGCCACCGGCCGCGAGCCGGTCGGTCACCGAGACCACCCCGTCCACCGAGCGGCACAGGTTGAGCACGATCGGCACCAGGTGGGGTTCGGGCACCGTCCCACTGAGCACCACCCGCCCCTGGTTGACCTCCACCCCGATCTCCGCCGGGCTGACCCCGTCGATCCGGCCCAGCACCTCCTCGACGATCTCCCGCCGGATCACCGCGTCCTCGCGCAGGAAAACCCGCAGCAGGTCGCCGCGGCTGACCATGCCGATGACCCGCCCCTCCTCGTCCAGCACCGGCAGCCGCTTGAGGCCGTGCCGGCTCATCAGCCGGGCCGCCGCGACCACGCTGGTGTCCGGCGTGGTACAGACCGGCTGCGCCGTCATCAGGTCGGCCGCGGTCACCTCGCCGTCCGGTCCCGCCTGGGCCGACTCGGGCGCCGGCAGCAGGCTGGCCGGGTCCTCCTGCGCGGCGAGGGTGCGCAGCAGGTCGGCCTCCGAGACCAAGCCGAGCGGCCGCCCCTCCGGGTCCACCACCGGTACGCCGGTGATGTCGTACTCGCTCAGCAGCGCCACGATCTCCCGGAATCCGGTCTCGGGTGAGACCAGGACCACGGGGCTGGTCATCACGGATTCGACGGTGGCATGCCGCACGCCGGTTCACCTCGTCCAACGATGCTGGTCCGACCGGGCACGGGTCGTCCCGGCCGGTACCGGCAGCATCGCTCGTGGCGGCCGGGATCGCCAGGGGCCAAGGGGCCGAACGGGTGGGACCTTGGGCCTCGGCCCGCGAACGCGCTCCCGACAGCGGTCAGGGGCGGACGGTCGCCCCACAGGCGGGGAGGGCACCGGCCGGAGGCCGTGGTGGAGCCGCAGGACCAGCCGTTCCGGCCGTACGTGTTCCGCAGCGCCTGGCCGTGCACATCGGGGTCCGCCCACCCGGCGCCCCGCGTCCCGCGTCCGGAGTGGCGGGCCCGACCGCACGGGCTCGCCACGAAGGCCGCAGCGATCCTGCCGCCGGCCGCGGGGACGACCCCCTCCAGGGCCTGCGGCACGAGCACGCCGGGGTCGCCGCCCGGCTTCCCGGTGCCCGCCGGTCATCCGGCCGAACCGGCGGCCGCCCGAGTACGGGTCGACGGCGTTCGGGTCGTGGCGGGACCGCGTCTGCTCCCGTGGTCCGCCCCGACACCGGAGGTCACCCGGGCGTGACCGTGCCGGACCCGGGAGTCCCGGCCGTACAGCCGGCGCGAGGCGGTCTCCCCGACCGCCGCGAGCGAGACGTTGCGGTCCGCCGCGAGCCGGTCGACGAGCGTGTCGACGGCCCGGGAACCCCCGTCGACCAGGCGGGCGGAGCATCCACCGCTGCTCGTCGGCGGGAGGGCCGCCGGCACGCGCCGGATGTCCTTGCCCCAGGGGCCCGCCGCACACCCGTCATATGACCGCCGATCTCCCCGGGCGGCGCAACCATCACATGATCGACTCGTCGCTTGTCCACCACGACGGCACCACGGCTACCGGGAGGGTTCCTTGGCAGGAACGGTCCGGCTCGCGCACCTGGCGCTGCCCGCCGACCGCGACCGGCACAGCCGGGTGCTCGCCACCCACGCCGCCGTCCAGCGCACCCTGCCACCCGCTGGGCCCGGTCTCCCCGGCCGACCGTCGCCGAGGCGTCCACTCCCGAACCTTCCGACGCCCCGGACGACGACGCCGTCTACGCCGCACTGCGTCTGCGGGTGCTGCGCACCGCGCTCCGGTCGCACCCGGCCGCCCGCCTCCTCACGCCATGGGTCCGGGGCCTGCGGCTGTTCACCCCGAACGGCGGCGAGGAAGACGCGGAAGTCGACCACCCGCTCGCCGCGGTCTCCGCCCCGGACAGGGCGGCCTTCGCCCTGCGGACGGTCGAGGGGCTGAGCCCGGAACGGGCCGCCGAGGTGCTGCGGCAGCCGGAGCGGCGCACCCGGCGGTGGCGGTGGCCATGGCCATGGCCGGACAGGTCCCCTCCGGTTCGGACCCGCTGCCGCCGGCCTTCGACCCGCGCGCCGTCCGGGTACAGCCCACCGACCTGCCGTCGCCGTTCGCTGACGGCCGTGCCCGCGGTCGGTGTGCTCGGACTCACCACCACGGCGGGCGTCCTGGGCGGCTCCCTCCCCGCGGTGCCCGGCCGTCCGGCGACGGTGTCGCTCCCGGGTCCGACACCGACCCCTCCCACCTGGTCCGGGTCGCCGCCGGCGCCTGGCAGCACACCACCCGGGTCGGCTTCACCGTCTGGCCGACCCGCGGCGAGCGGAGCACGGACGGCGCGCTGCTCGGCCGGGCCCTGGCAGCCTGGTCACGGCCCGGCGCCCGGACCCACGCCGAACACCGACCCGGCTCCGCCCACCGCTCCCTGCACCTGCTGTTCGCCGGGACGGTGGACGGCACCGGCGTGGTGGTGTTCCACGACGGCGGGCGGATCGCCCGCTCCACCGACGGCCGGGACGGGCAGGACGCCGAGTCGGACCTCGCCCGGGCCGACGACGCGGACCTCACCACGGCGGGCGCGGTGGTCCTGCACCCCTGGGGCGCCACCGTCCGCTACCTGCTGGCGCCCTGGGTGGACTCGGCCGAGACCCGGCGGATCGACCAACCCGACACCCCCGCGAGCCCGTTGGACCAACCCGACACCCCCGCGCGCTCGTTGGACCACCCCGACGGCCTCACAGCCCCGACCCCGGCCGGTGGTCCCCCCGGCTGCCGGGGCGCCACCCTGCTCCAACTGCGTTCCTCCCCCGTGGTCGCCGACCGGCACGCGTTCCTGCCGACCGACGTGGGCGGCCTGATCCCCACCCACCTCACCCACGCCCCGCCACCGGACCGCACCCAGGCCGATCGCACCCAGGCCGACCACGCCCCGCCCGCCCGCCCCCGAGCCGCGCGAGGCCACCGCCCAGGACCCGCTGCGGGCCTGGTCCCGGGCCGGCTGCGCCGCCCCCGACCGCGCACCGGGCGTCAGGCAACTGGACCTCCGGGTCTTCGCCGTGCAGCCGCTGCCGCAGAACGCCGGTTCGGCCTCCTGGGTCTGCCTGCGCGCCGACCGCTGGGGCGGCGCGGGCAGCGCGGCCACCGCCGTCCTGCTGCCGGGCTCCGGCCGCCCGCAGCGTACCGGCGGCGGATCGGGCCGGACGTGCAGCCGCTCCGAACGGGACACCGTGTTCTGGGCCTGGTGGCGTTCCCCGCGTGGATCGGAGTTCCTGCTCGCGGCGGGCAGCCGCCGGGTCACCCGGCTCGCCGTCAAGGGCCCGGACCGGTCCGCCGACCGCTCCACGCCGCACCGCACCCTGGCCGTCGAACGCCCCGCCCGGGCCGCCGTCCAGGTGGAGGCGCTGCTCGACAACGGAACCCGCATCAGCCCACCACACTGAAGCCCGTCCGCAGCCCGCCAGCAGCCCCTCAGCACCCGGGGCCGCGTCCACGCCGAGGCCCCGTCCGCACCTGGGGCCCCGCCCCGTTCAGCCCGTGGCCAACCGCCGCCGGGCCGACTCCCGCTCGTAGTCCGGCAGTTCGACGCTGCTGACCTGCTTGCCCAGCTCCAGCATCCGCTCCAGCACCCAGCGCCGGTTGAGCAGCGCGTTGCGCAGCCGCAGCCCGGTGGCCGTCCGCGGCGCGAGGAACGGCCCGGTCCGGTCCCCGCCCTTCTGGCAGCCCTGCGCGTAGCCGCGCAGCAGCCGCTCGTACCTCGCGAAGGCGGCGCGGTGGTCGCCGTCGGCCCGGGCCAGCTCGCCCGCCAGGACGTACGCGGCGACCACCGCCGTCCCGGTGCCCATGCCGCCGATGGTCGCGCCGCAGGCGGCGTCGCCGATCAGGGCGATCCGGCCGGTCGACCAGGCGGGCACGTCGGCGCGGCTGATCGAGTCGAAGTACAGCTCGGGGGCGGCGTCCAGACTCTCCAGCAGCTGTGGGACCCGCCAGCCGAGGCCCGCGAAGGCGGCCCGGACCAGCGCCTTCTGCCCTGCCGGGTCGTGGCGGTCGTAGCGCAGTTCGGGCGAGGCGAAGAGG
The DNA here is from genome assembly GCF_053598415.1 of Kitasatospora sp. NPDC001132. NCBI lineage: Bacteria > Bacillati > Actinomycetota > Actinomycetes > Kitasatosporales > Streptomycetaceae > Kitasatospora > Kitasatospora sp. NPDC001132. Next base: position 45,869 of record NZ_JBSFKF010000041.1, read on the forward strand.
CAGAACGCGCCGGCCCGGGCCGGGTCGCGGTGGGCCGCGCCGACGGACATCAGCCGGCCGGGGACGTTGAGGCCGACCGCGCCGACCGGCAGCCCGTGCTCGTTGGGCAGCCGCCAGGTGGCCGCGTAGTAGCCGAGGTGGCGGACGTAGTGCCGCTCGGGGCCGAAGGCGAGCCGGCGGACGTTGGAGTGCAGGCCGTCGGCGCCGATCACCAGGTCGAACTCGCGCGGCGCCGCGTGCCGGAAGGCGACCCGGACCCCGCTCGGGGTCTCCTCCAGCTCCGTGATCGCGTCGCCGAAGACGTACTCGGCGCGGGCGCTGTGCCGGTGGAGCAACTGGGCCAGCTCGCCGCGCGGGACCTCCAGGTCACCGCCGGCGAACTCGGCGGGCAGGTGCAGCAGTCCGCGCCCGTCGGGGCCCACGAAGGTCATCGGGCTGCCGCCGGTGCCGAGCGCGCGCAGCTCCTCCAGGACGCCCATCCGCTCGAGCACGGTCAGGTGGGTGCGGCCGCGGAAGTCGACGTCCTGGCCGCCGTCGCGCAGGGCGGGCGCCAGCTCGACCACGGTCACCTCGAAGCCGTACCGGCCCAGCCAGTGGGCCAGCGCGGGACCGGCGATGCTCGCGCCCGAGATCAGGACCCTGGTGCTCATGGAAACCACTCCGTCCGAGGAACGTGAAACTGTGTCTGGCGGACACTGTTCGTTGCTGTGTACGGTAGACACAGTTGCATCGGATGGGCAACCCCCCAGGTCGCGGCATGGACGGACACCCGGCCGGAAGCCCGGGGCGGCACACCCCGCAGGGGCCCAGGACGGGAGTGGATGATGGTCGAGTCGGTGAGCGACACCGTGCGGTTGCTCTGGGGTCCTCCGGCCAGGCCCACCCGGGGCCCGAAGCCGGCCCTCAGCCTGGAGCGGATCGCCGCTGCCGGGGTCGAGGTCGCCGACGCGGAGGGGCTCGACGCGGTCTCCATGCAGAAGGTGGCCGGGCTGCTCGACTTCACCAAGATGTCGCTCTACCGGTACGTCCCCGGCAAGGCCGAACTGATCGCCCTGATGGTCGAGTCGGCCGTCGGCGCACCTCCGGACGCACCCACCGGTGCCGGCTGGCGGGAACAACTCACCGCCTGGGCCCACCACTTGGCCGAGTCCTTCGCCCGGCACCCGTGGCTGCTGGACGCCACCGTCGGAGCCCGAGCGCTCGGCCCGAGGGAACTCGCCTGGCTGGAGCGGGCGGTGGCGGCGCTCGACGGCCACGGGCTGACCGGCCCCGAACGGATGGACGCCGCCGTCCTGCTCACCGGGCACGTGCGCGGGATCACCGCGCAGTCCCGCGCCGCCGGACCGGCCGGCACCCCCGAGGCCGAACTCCTGGCCGCCCTCGGCACCGTGGTCCGGGAGCACGCCGACCGCTTCCCGGCCGTCGCCGCCGCCATGGCCGACCCGGAGGGCCGCGACCAGGCGCTGGAGTTCGGCCTGGAGCGCATCCTGGACGGCCTGGCCGCCCTGATCGAGCGCCGGACCGGGCCCCGAGCCGAGCCCCGCGCGAACGCGGGCTGACCCGCTCACCCTCGACCCTCCGGGCCGACCCGCCCACCCTCGACCCGCCGAGCCGGACCGACCCGCCCTCGCCCTCGCCCGTCCGCTCCCCGAAAACCGTTCGGAGCGCCGCCCGTTCACTCGCTACCATCGCGCCTCATGGCGATGTTCGTGCACCTGACCGCCGCGGCCAACGCGCCGCGCATCCGCCGCGCCGGGATCCGCGCCGACAGCCACGGCCAGGGCGGCGCGCGTGGGGTGTACTGCTTCCCCGTGCTGCCCTCGTACACGCTGACCCATCAGTGGCTGCGCGAACTGGCCCGGTTCCACCCCAAGGGCGCGCTCGTCGCGGTGCACCTCCGGCTGGACGACGACCAGGAGGTCCTGGCCGGGCACTACCGCGACCGCGACCGGGGCACCCAGCGGCCGCTGCGCGCCGCCGAGGCGGTCCGGCGGATCGGCACGCTGGCCGACCCGCGTGGCTGGGAGGTGTTCCTGCCGCGCGCGGTGGGGGCCCGCGAGGTGCACCGGGTCCGCGCCGTACCGCAGGTCACCGGCTGGCGCTACCTCCCGGGCGCCCACGGCACCCGGCCGTGCACCTGTTTCGGCTGCCGCATCTACGGCGAGTACGGCGCCCGCCGACTGCGCGAGCGCCACCCGCACCCGCTGGACGGCCCGCCGCCGCCCGTCCCCGTGCTGCTCGCGCGGATCGCGGCGGCCGGCGTACCGGGCGATCCGGCCGAACTGCGCTCGGTGCTGCACTGGTTCGGGTTGCGCCGGCGCGGCCCTCTGGAGCGTCTGGCCCCGCTGGCCGCCCACCCGGACCCGGCGGTGCGGGGGGAACTGGTCTGGGCCGTCTGCCGCTGGTCGACCCCGGGTGTCGCCGAACTGCTGGACAGTCTGGCGGACGACCCGGATCCGGGCGTCCGCGAGGCCGTCGCGGCGGTCCGGGACCGCTGAGGCCCCGGCCGCCGTCGGATCGGAACAGGTCGGGCGTTTCCGTCAGGAGACGCGCTTGAGCTGCCAGGAGTTCTTCTCCAGGCTCGGCACCGCGGAGTAGTTGCAGCCGGAGCCGTAGAAGGTGCTCACGATCGTCCAGCCGGCCGGCGGCCAGGTGGAGGCGCAGGCGTTGACCACGGTGCCGACCGGGTAGCCGGTGAGCTGCATGATCTTCTTGGTGTTCGGGTTGAAGCCGGAGCCGCAGCCGGCGCTGTTCCACCACTGGACGTCCACGTAGCCGCCCGGCGTCAGCGAGGAGGAGCAGACGGTGCTGGTGTCACCGGGCGCGGCCTGGGCCGTTCCCGCGGTCAGGGTCAGCGCGGCGGCGGTGCAGCCCAGGGCCAGGACGGCGGAACGAAGGCGTGTCACGAGGGTCGGCTCCTTTCGGTGACGCGGCCCGTCCGCGTCCCGCCCATTCCTACCCGTACGGCCCGGACGGCGGACAGCGACTTTCCGGCCCCGCCTGCGGCTCGTTCTCGCCCATCCCTGTCGACGGCGGTCCAGCGAGATGCCGCTGGCCTGCGCGATCCCCCGCCGAGGTGCCCGTTCACCCGATCCGGGTGATCATGGGACGAACCGCGTCATCGGCGATACGGCGCACCCGGCCGCCGGCCCGGGGAGCGCTCGGAAGGTGGACTGCGATGTTCCAACTCCTGTGGATCCTGCTCATCGGCTTCGTGCTGGGCGTGATCGCCAAGCTCATCCTGCGGGGACCGCAGTCGATCCCCTGGTGGCTGACCATGCTGCTCGGCGCGGCCGGGGCCTGGCTCGGCAACGCCGTCTCCGGCTGGATCGGCGTCCGCCACACCTCGGGCATCGACTGGATCCGCCACATCCTGCAACTCGCCTTCGCCGTCGCCCTGGTCGCCATCGTCGCCCCCGCCTGGAGCAGGTCGCACCCGAGCCGCTGACCGGCCGGGACAACCTGCCCCACGTGCACGGCCGGGACGGCTCAGCACACGTGCACGGCCGGGACGACCCGCCCCACGTGCGTGCCCGGGGCAGCTCAGCCCACGTGCACGCCCGGGCCCGCTCAGCCCACGTGCACGGCCGGGCGGCGGGCCCGGTCCGGTTCGGCCTCGCGCAGCACCTCGCGGGTGACGGGGGCGATCTCACCCTGTCCGAACAGGAAGAACCGCAGGAACTGGGCGAAGGGGTTGCCCTCGGTCCACTCGAAGTAGATGTGCGGCTGCTGCCCGGTGAGGTCGCGCACCCGCAGCAACAGGGCGGCCAGCGCGTTGGGCACGCTGGAGCTCTCCAGCGACAGCACCCGGTAGCGGTCGTGCAGCACCTCGCCGCGCACGGTCAGCTCGGCCTCGAAGTCGGACGGGTCGAGCACGGTGACCTCGACGAAGACCAGGTCGTCCTCGGCCGGGATGTCGTTGTCCCGCCGGATCTGGTGGATCTTGTCACGGTACTCGGCGAGGTCCCGGCTGTTCGGCTCGTTGGCGATCAGCCGCAGCGGGCGGTGGGTGTAGTCCCGGACGAACCGCTCCGCGACCTCGTCCAGCACCACGTCGGTGACGCGCAGTTCGAAGGCGCGCTTGAGCCGGGACAGGAAGGAGACCAGCATGATGCCCGCGATGAAGCAGGCGCCGATCTTGACGCCGTCCGGCCGCTCGGCGATGTTCACCGCCGTGGTGTAGAGGAAGACCGCCGAGATCACTCCGAAGCCGGCCCGCCAGCGACGCTGCCCGGCCTTGTGGGCGGCGATGGTGACGGCGATGGCCGCGGAGCTGATCAGCACCAGCACGCCGGTGGCGTAGGCGCCGCCCTGGGCGTCCACGTTGGCGTCGAAGATCCAGGTCACCAGGAAGGCGATCAGGGTGAGCACGATGACGGTCGGCCGCACCGCGCGGGCCCAGTGCGGGGCCATGCCGTAGCGCGGCAGGTAGCGCGGCATCAGGTTGAGCAGCCCGGCCATCGCGGAGGCCCCGGCGAACCAGAGGATGGCGATCGTGGAGAGGTCGTAGACGCTGCCGAAGGTGCTGCCCAGGTACTCGTGGGCGAGGTAGGCGAGCGCCCGCCCGTTGGCCTGGCCGCCGGTCTTGAACTGGTCCTCGGGGATGAGCAGCGTGGTGATGAAGCTGGTGGTGATCAGGAACACGCTCATGATCGCGGCGGCGGTGGTCAGCAGCTTGCGGGCGCCACGGATGCGGCCGGTGGGCTTCTCCTCGGTGTCGTCCGGGTCCCCCTCGATGTGCGGCATCACGGCGACACCGGTCTCGAATCCGGACAGGCCGAGCGCCAGTTTCGGGAAGACGATCAGGGCGACGCCGATCATCGCGATGGCGTTGCCGTGTTCCGCGGTCAGCGCGTCCGTCCAGTCGCTGAACAGGTGCGGGGCGCTGAGCACGTGCCACAGCCCGTTCGCCACCACCACGACGTTGAGCGAGAGGTACACCGCGACCAGCACCACGGCCAGGCCGATCGCCTCGCTGAACCCCTTGAGGAAGACCGCGCCGAGCAGGGCGATCATGATCATGGTCAGCGAGATCTGCCTGCCGGCCAGGGCGCTGTGCAGGTGCGGGTTCTCCACCAGGTGGGCGCTGGCGTCGGCGGCGGACAGGGTGATGGTGATCATGAAGTCGGTGGACGCGAAACCCAGCAGGGTCAGCACGAAGAGCTTGCCCTGCCAGAACGACAGCAGCCGTTCCAGCATCGCGATCGACCCCTGGCCGTGCGGACTCTCCTGGGCGACCCTCCGGTAGACCGGCAGCGCGCCGAGCAGGGTGACGATCACCAGCACGATGGTGGCCAGCGGCGAGACCAGCCCGGCCGCGAGCGCGGCGATGCCGGGCTGGTAGCCGAGCGTGGAGAAGTAGTCCAGGCCGGTCAGGCACATGACCCGCCACCAGCGCTGGCCCTTCTCCTGCTGAGGCTCGGCGTGCGGGCCGGGGTGCTGTTTGGCCATGTCGGACAGGCCTTCCAGCAGCCAGGCCCGGAACCGCCCACCCCGGGAGGAAGGCACCGCCCCCTGCTCGGCCGACCCCGAAGACACCACGTGCACCCCTGTCCACGACTCGGCCGGGCGCGCGGCTCCGGGCCCCCTGCGGCCGCCGGACGGCGGGCCTGGTCAGGCTAGGGGACGTGATCGCCGGGGTCGGGCAAGCGCGCGGGCCGACACACCCGGGTGCGCCCGTACGGCCCTCCCCGGTGGCGGGCCGTCCCAGGCCTCACCCCCGCAGGGCGGCACCCCCGCGAGACCCCGTGATCCGGCGCGGCGGCCTACACCGGCTTCGCGAAACGCGCGAGGATGTCCGCGCACCCGACATGCCCGGCCGGGGCGGCCACGGGCACGGAACACGGGGCACGGAACACGGGGCACGGACACGGACGAGGGAAACAGGGAGGTCGCGGTGGTGGAGCCGAGCCGGCGGAGGGTTCTGGGCCTGGGCCTGATGGCGGCCGCGGTCACCTCCTGCGGCCCCCGCCGCCCGGACCCCGCCACCGACCCGCGCCCCTCCACCCCGGCAGCCGCCTCGGCACCCGGCGCCGCGGCACCCGGCGCCACCGCCCCCGCCTCCGGCGGCCCGGTCGCCGACGGGCACACCGGCCCGACGAGCGAGCGCTCCCTGCCCGGCAACCCCGACTGGGAGATCACCGACCCCGGCCCGGACGGCGCCATCGAGGGTTTCGCCGACCGGGTCAGCGTCCTGCCAGGGGAGTCCTTCGGCCTGCACGTCTCCACCTCCGCCGCCGCCTTCACCGTCTCCGCCTACCGGATGGGCTGGTACGACGGCGCCCGCGCCCGGCTGGTCTGGCGCCGCGAGCACGTCCCCGGCGGCAAGCAGGCCGCGCCGCACGTGGACCCGGCGACCCGCACCGTGCTGACCGGCTGGCAGCGCACCCTCGCGGTGGACACCGCCGGCTGGCCCGAGGGCGCCTACCTGCTGCGCCTGGACGCCGAGGACGGCTCCGGCCGGCGCTACGTCCCGCTCACCGTCCGCTCGGCGAGCACCGCCGGCCGGACCGTGATCATGAGCGCCCCGGCGACCTGGCAGGCCTACAACGAGTGGGGCGGCTACAGCCTCTACAACGGCCCGACCGGAGGCCTGGCCACCCGCTCGCTGCAGGTCGTCTTCGACCGGCCGTACGACTACGACCACGGCGCCGGGCTGTTCCTGGTCTACGAGGCGCCGCTGGTCGCCCTCGCCGAGCGGCTCGGCCTGCCGCTCGCGTACACCACCGGCATCGACGTGGCCCGCGAGCCCGGCCTGCTGACCGGGGCGAGCGCCGTCCTGTCCCTGGGCCACGACGAGTACTGGTCGCCCGAGCAGCGGGCCAACGTGGTCGCGGCCCGGGACGCCGGGACCAACCTGGCGATCCTCGGCGCCAACTGCTGCTTCCGCCGGGTCCGCTTCGAGCCGACCGAGCTCGGCCCCGACCGCACGGTGGTCTGTTACAAGGACGCGTGGGCGCAGGATCCGGGCCACCGGTCGGGCGCCCCGGCGACCACCGACTTCAGGGTCGGCCCGGGCGCCGACCCGGAGAGCTCGATGCTCGGCGTCATCTACGACGGCTACCCGGTGGACGCCCCGTACGTGGTCACCTCGCCCGGGCACTGGGCCTTCGAGGGGACGGGCGTCGCGGCGGGCGCGTCGTTCCCGCACCTGGTCGGGGTGGAGTACGACCGGGTGGACACCGGCTTTCCCACCCCGCGGCCGATCGAGGTGATCGCCCACTCCCCCGTGGTCTGCGACGGCCGCCGCTCCCACTCCGACACCGCCTACTACACCGTGCCGAGCGGCGCCGGGGTGTTCGCCACCGGGACGATGCGCTGGGTCGAGGCGCTGGAGGCCCGCGGCCCCGGCGGCGGCAAGGCCGACCACGGCATCGACTCGCACGCCGGGGACCTGGTCCGCCAGGTCACCGAGAACGTCCTGCGCGCCTTCGCGGCCGGACCGGCCGGCCGGACCCACCCTGCCCAGGACAACCTCGCGGTCGTCTACGGCACGGCGTAGCGGGCCCGGCTCGGCCGGCCGTGAGCGCCGGTGCGGACGCCCGCGCCCTGAGCCGGGGCCGGCGGCGCCCGACACCCCCGGTACACTCGCACGGTCCCATCCGGAGCAGGCACGAGGGAAACAGAACATGGTCGAGGCCTCCCCCAAGGTCGTTGTGGTCGTCCCCACGTACAACGAGCGGGAGAACCTCCCGGTCCTCGCCGGCCTGCTCGCGGAGCTCCCGGTGCCCAACCTGCACCTGCTGGTGGTCGACGACAACTCCCCCGACGGCACCGGTGAGATCGCCGACAAGCTCGCCGTGGACTCCGGCGGCACCGTGAGCGTGCTGCACCGCACCGAGAAGGACGGCCTCGGCCGCGCCTACCTGGCCGGCATGGCCAAGGCGCTGGACGAGGGCGCCGACGTCGTGGTGCAGATGGACGCCGACCTCTCCCACCCGGCCTCCGCGATACCCGCGATGGTCGAGACGCTGCTCACCGACGGCACCGCCGTGGTGCTGGGCTCGCGCTACGTCCCGGGCGGCTCCACCGCCGAGGAGTGGCCCTGGCACCGCAAGGCGCTCTCCGCCTGGGCGAACTTCTATGTCAACGCGATCCTCAGCCTCGGCGTCCGGGACGCCACGGCCGGCTTCAAGGCCTGGCGGGCCGACACCCTGCGCGCCATCGACCTGCCGACCGTGCAGAGCAACGGCTACTCGTTCCAGGTCGAGATGAACTACCGGGTCGTCAAGCAGGGCATGACCATCCGCGAGGTGCCGATCCGCTTCGAGGAGCGGATCGAGGGCGCCTCGAAGATGAGCATGGGCGTGCAGGTCGAGTCCGCGCTGGCGCCCTGGAAGCTGCGCTTCAACCGCGACGACTAGCGGGTACCGGCGGCGCACGGCACGGGCCCGGCCCGCACCGGCCCGGCCCGATGCGGGCGTACGGGTGCCGGAAGGTCCCGGGAGCGGTGTGAACGGCGGCTTCGGGGAAAGAAGGGCGACATGGCCCTTCTCCCGGAGACCCTCAAGGACCTGGTCCGCCGCAGCGCCCGAGACCCCTTCGTGGTCCAGACCATCCGGGCCACCGTCGCGGCCACCATCTCGTACGCGGTGGCGACGCGGCTGAGCAGCGAACCCGCCCCGCTGACGGCGCCGCTGACCGCGCTGCTGGTGGTCCAGGTCACCGTCTACTCGACGCTCAAGACCAGCATCCGGCGGGTCAACTCGGTGGTGGTCGGGGTGCTGATCGCGATCGGCTTCAGCTCCGTGGTCGGGCTCTCCTGGTGGAGCCTCGGGCTGATCATCCTGGCCTCACTGGTCGTCGGCCGGTTCGTCCGGGTCGAGGAGTTCGTCCAGGAGGTCGCGATCAGCGCGATGCTGATCCTGGGCGTGACCAAGCTGGCCTCGCAGGCCTGGGACCGGGTGCTGGAGACGCTCATCGGAGCCGCCGTCGGCCTGCTGTTCAACCTGCTGTTCGCGCCACCGGTCTGGGTGGACACCGCCGGGGAGTCGATCGAGGACCTCGCCCGGCGGGCCCGCCAGCTGCTGCTGGACATCTCCGAGGAGCTTGGCCGCCCCACCCCGGTGGCCAGGGCCGCCGAGCGGCTGCACGAGGCCCGCCGGCTCGACCAGGCGATCGCCGACGTGGACGCGGCGCTGCGCCAGGCCGAGGACAGCCTGCGGTTCAACCCGCGGATCAGCGAGGGGCTGCTGTCCCGGCTGGTGCTGCGCACCGGGCTGGACACGCTGGAGATCTGCGTCGTCGTGATCCGCGTGCTGGCCCGCTCGCTGACCGACCTGGCCAAGCGGCGCGGACCCGATGAACGGCTCTTCCCGCCGGAGGTCGCGGTGGAGCTCGAGGAACTGCTGGCGCACGTGGGCGGCGCGATGGTGAGCTACGCGGTGCTGGTGACCACTCAGGTGAGCCGCAACGCCGAGGAGGCGGAGGAGCGACTGACCGCCGAGCTGGCGGCCGCGTGGACCTGCCGGGAGAACGTCGCCCAGCTGCTGCTGCGCAAGGTCCAGGAGCACCCGGAGGCCTGGCAGCTGCACGGTTCGATACTGGCCGAGGTGGACCGCATCCTGGACGAGATGGACCTGGAGCACCGCGGCCGGCGGCTGATGGAGGAGCTGGACCGGGCCTCGGTGGCGAACCGGGAGCGGTTCTCCCGCTATGCCGCGCTGCGCCGCCTGCTGCGGGGCGAGCGGGCCCGCGGCGGGCGGTCCTCCGTCAAGGCGCAGCGCCCGGCGGCGTAGGCCGGGCGCCGTTGCCGGGGTGTCCCGCCCGGCGCTTCGCCGGGTCCCGGCCGGCGGGCCCGGCGCCGTTCCCCGGGGCTTCCCGCTCGGCGCCGTTCCCCGGAGCGCTGCGGTCAGGGCATCAGCCAGGGCTGCTGCGGCAGCGGGTGGCCGGTTTCCAGGTAGGTCTTGAGATTGGCGAGCACCGCCGACCAGCCCTGTTCGGCGTCGGCCCGCGCGGCCTCGTCGGCGAGGTTCTCGTGGATGACGGTGAGCCGGGTGAGGTCCTGCCAGCCCTGGATCTCGAAGGTGACCCGGGACGGCCAGCCGGCCCGGTCCTCCTGCGGCCCGGCCCAGGTGGTGACCAGCCGGTGCGGGCGGTCGACCGCCTCGACCGTGCCGGTGACGTCGGCGATGCCGGAGCCGTCGGTCCGCTGGTGCTCCCAGGGCGCGCCGAGCAGCCAGGTGGAGACGTTGCGGTGGCCCCAGTAGAGGCCGGACTCGTCGGCGTTGGTGAGCGCGTGCCAGACCCGCTCGGGGGTGGCACGCAGGTAGGTGATGCCGCGGTGGCTGAGGGCGGTCACGGCCTCACCCCTCGGCCGCGGCGAGCAGCGGCTGGATCTCGATCTTCTGCATCCGCAGCATGGCCGCGAAGACGCGGTCCGCCTTGGCCCGGTCCTCGCCCGCGACCAGGTCGAGCAGCACCCGGGGGGTGATCTGCCAGGAGAGGCCGTATCTGTCCTTGAGCCAGCCGCACGGGCCCGGCTGACCGCCGTCGGCGGTGAGTCCCGCCCAGAGTGCGTCGACCTCCTGCTGGTCCTCGCACTCCACCTGGAGCGAGATCGCCTCGGTGAAGTGGAACTCGGGGCCCCCGTTGAGGGCCGTGTACTCGCGGCCGGCCAGCTCGAACTCGACGGTCATCACCGAGCCGACCGGGCGGGGGCCGGCCTCGCCGTAGCGGGTGGTCCTGGTGATCCGGGAGTTCGGGAACAGGGAGGTGTAGAAGGCGGCGGCCTCTTCGGCCCGGTCGTCGAACCAGAGGACGGTGGTGATTTTCTGCATGCGCCCGACGGTAACGGCGGGGTCCGGTACGGCGGCCGAGCCACGGCCGGGGGTCACCGGATCGGCGCCCCCGGCCGACCTCGCGTCAGTGCACCCAGCCCGCGTAGCGCTGGACGAAGCGCTGACCGGTGTGGGCGGTCACGATGACGTCGTAGCGGCCCTGCTTGTCCAGCGGCCAGGCCAGGTTGGCCTGCCTGCCGGGCTTGGCCCAGACGGTCTGCGCGGTGCCCGCGAAGTCGTTGGGCGCGGCGGTGAAGGCCACGTCGGTCATCCCGTCGTTGGCCAGCTGCAGGGTGAGCTTGCGGTCGCCGCGCAGGTCGGCGGTGACGATCGGCACGCCGATGTCGTTCTGGCCGTCCTGACCGTCGCGCACCACGGTGCCGGCGAAGCGGCGGACGAAGCCGTCCGGGCCGTGCACGGTGAAGTCGTAGCGGCCGCCCGTGGTGGCGGCGTCCCAGACGTACCGGGCGGTGGCGCCGGGGGCGACGGTGTACGGGGTGCCGGCGAAGGGGAGCAGGATGTTCGGGTAGACGGCGTACGGGAACGCCACCGAGCCGTCGTTGCTCATCGTGCAGGTGACCTTGCCGGTCCTCCGGTCCACCTCGACGTCGGCCCACGGCTGGTACGGCAGCGGGCGGTGCGGGCGCTCGCCGCGCTCCTGGACGGGCATCGCCTGGGCGCCGACCGCCGGCAGCGCGACACCGGGCAGCTTGGTGCCCGCGTCGGCCCTGGCCATCAGCGCCTTGGTGTCGGGCAGCGCCGGGATCGAGTGCTCCGGGGCGGCGAAGTCGAAGCAGCTGGTGAGGTCCCCGCAGACGGCCCGGCGCCAGGCCGAGATGTTGGGCTCGGCCACCCCGGTGACCAGCTCCATGAAGCGCAGCACGGACGTGTGGTCGAAGACCTGGGAGTTGACCCAGCCGCCGCGCGACCAGGGCGAGATCACCCAGAGCGGCACCCGGTTGCCGAGGCCGATGGCCCGTCCCTGGGTGAACTCCTCGGGGGTGCCGGGCTCGGGGGTGGGCGGGACCACGTGGTCGAAGTAGCCGTCGTTCTCGTCGTACATCACCAGGAAGACGGTGTGCCGCCAGACCTCCGGGTTGGACATCAGCGACTGCAGGGCCTGGTCGACCCAGTGCGCGCCGTAGGCCGGGCCGGCCTCCGGGTGCTCGGAGAACAGGTAGGGCGCGACCAGCCAGGAGACGGTCGGCAGGGTGCCGTCCTTGCAGTGGCGGTCGAAGTCGGCGGGGTCGAACTTCGTCATCGCGTTGACGTAACGCGGGTCGTCGTGCGGGAAGTCGTGGAACTGCTTGAAGTAGGAGAGCGCGTTGTCGTCGTAGTCGCCGGTGCGGTCGTCCTTGCTGGGGTTGTGGTACACGCGCCAGCTGACGCCGGCCGCCTCCAGGCGCTCGGCGTAGGTGGTCCAGTCGGCGACGGGGTTGTCGGTGACCGGGGTGTTGTCGATCCACGGCCCTGTGGTGCCGTCGCGGCCGGGGCCGGAGGTGCCGGTCCACAGGTAGAGGCGGTTGGGGTCGGTCGGGCCCGCCAGCGAGGTGAAGTAGGCGTCGCAGACGGTGAACGCGTCGGCCAGGGAGTACTGGTAGGGGATGTCGTCCCGGGTGAAGTAGCCCATGGTGCGCTCGCCCTTGGCGGCGATCCACTTGTTCATCGCGCCGTTGTTGATGGCCTGGTGACCGGTGGCCCAGTCGTGCGGGAGGCCGCCGGCGTTCTGCGCGTTGTACTTGGCGGTGTCCATCCGGTACGGCAGCATCACGCCGCCGTCGCTGCGCCGGCTGTCGGGCTGGCGGAAGACGTCGGTGCCGTCCGGGAACTGGAGCGCCTGCTTGTCGCCGAAGCCGCGGACGCCGGCCAGGGTGCCGAAGTAGTGGTCGAAGGAACGGTTCTCCTGCATCAGGACGACGACGTGCCTGACGTCCTTGACGGTGCCGGTGAGCGGGACGGTCGGCTTGGCGCCGCCGGCGGCGGCGGGCGCGGGGGCCGGGGCGGCGGCGGCCTGGGTGGCCGTCAGACCGGTCAGGGCGGTGGCGCCGGCGGCCGCGGTGGCGCCGACGAAGGTGCGGCGGGAGAGCTCGGGCATGACGAACTGGCCTCTCGGAACTGGGAGTCGGGGAGCCTGGGAGCTCAGAGCCGGAAGGTGGCGACCGCGGCGGCGGTGTCGGAGGGCCACTCGTTGGCGGCGGCACCGGGCTCGGGCTGCGGCCAGTCGGCGACCAGGGTGTGCGCCTCGACCAGCTTCAGCGGGCCCGCGTACTGGACGTAGTCGATGCGGTCCTGCGGCTCAGGACGGTCGCCGCGCTGCTTGCGGGTGGGCGACCAGGTGTTGCCCGGGGCCTTGACCGGGTCGGGGCACTCCTCGCGGAAGGCGTCGGTCAGGCCGGCGTCCTGGAGGGCCACGGTGACCGGCCAGGCGAGCGCGCCGACCCCCTGGTGGGCGGCGGCGGTGGCGGCCGTCCAGTCCCGGTGCGAGGGCGAGGAGAGCGCGCCGGCCAGCACCACCGGGATGCGCCGGGCGATGTCCGCGCGCACGGCGGCGGCCAGCGCCTCGGCCTGCTTCAGCCGCAGCGACCCCTTCTCGGCGGCCAGCACCTCGGCGGCGGTCCGGCCGTCCTGGACCGCGTACGGGCCGTAGCCCGCCTCGTCCAGGTGGGCGGCCCAGAATCGGACGCTGCGGCCGCCGGGCAGCCGCAGGGTGACCGCGGCGGCGGGCAGCTCGGCGGTCGGCGGGGTGACGTCGCCGAGCGGGTGGCGGCTGAGGATGCCGATGCTGCCCGGGCTCTGGTAGGCGTACCAGCCGAGGGCGTCGGCCAGGGTCCTGGCCCGCTCCCCCGCGGTCTCCTGGAGGGCGAGCACGTCCAGGCCCTGGGCGAGGACCACGCGCAGTTGCTTCTCCAGCGCGTCGGTGTGGGCGGAGCCCGCGTCGTGCAGGTTCCAGCCGGCGGCCTTGAGGCGCGGTGCGGCGGCCGGGTCGACCACCGGGACGAGGACGGTGACGGTGTCGGTGGCGCCCGTACTGTCCTTGACGCCGACGACCACCGGCTCGGGGGCCTTGCCGGGGGCGGCGGGGGCGGTGCCGGTGAGGACGCCGTCGGCGCTGACGGAGGCCCAGGCCGGGCCGGCGACCTTGCGGAAGGTGGCGGAGCCGGCCGGGTTTCCGGCCGGACGGGACCAGAGTCCGCCGAGCCGGACCGTCACGGCCGCGCCCGGGGCGACGGGCGTGGCGGTGAAGGAGTCGACGGCGGCGTGCGGGCGCACGACGGCGGGCTGGGGGCGGAAGGCGAACGGCTCGGTCCGGGCGAGGATGCCGTAGCCGTCCTTGGCGAGCAGGTAGGCGGTGTACGGGCCGCCGGTCAGCGCGGAGGTGTCGAGCTGGACGTCGCCCGAGGTGCCCGGGGTGTACTTCCACAGCAGCGAGCCGCCGTTGCCGGGCTGGCGGCCGCCGTCGTAGATGCCGACCCAGTTCTTGGCGTCGGGGACGTCGGTGGTCCAGTGGAAGGTGAGCCGGTCGCCTTCGGTGGGGTTGCTGGAGGAGCTGAGCGTCAGGGCGCTGCCTGCGGCCACGGTTGTCCTGTCCGCCGCCCGGGGCCGGGGCCCGCCGGGGGACGGTGCGCCGGGGCCGGGTACGGCTGGTCACGGAGGCTGGGAGAGGGGAGCGCCGCAGTTGGCTGTACAACTGCGGGCGCCCTCATTCATCCGAAGGTCAGCGACCAGCGCATGAACGACGCGTGACGGAGCGTCGGGCGGAGCGGGAACTTCGGTGGGCGCGCCTGCGGGCGCCTCCGCGGACGTGTCTTCGAGCGCCTCCTCGGACGCTTCCGCGGGCATGCGGCGGGGGCTGTGGTGAGCAGGAGGTGCCGGACGCCGTGCTCGGTCACCAGGTGCCGGGCCAGCAGCGCACCGAGTTGACCGAAGGCA
>NZ_JBSFKF010000041.1:60586-64055 GCF_053598415.1 Kitasatospora sp. NPDC001132
GTGGGGGGGGCGCGCCGGGGGCCCCCGCGGGGCCGGGCTCGCCGCCCCCCCCCCCGGCCGCTCCCGGGGCCGGGGGGGGGGGGGGGGGGGGCCCCGCCCCCCCACCCCCCCCGCCGTTCCGTGCTCCCTGGGCGTGCGCCGCCGGTCAGGCCAGGGCGAGGAAGAGCTTCTCCAGCTCGGCCTCGCTCATCGGCGGGGCGTCCTCGTCGGCGGCCGCCATGCACTGGCGCATGCCGCTTGCGACGATCTTGAACCCGGCCCGGTCGAGCGCGCGCGAGACGGCGGCGAGCTGGGTGACCACGTCCTTGCAGTCCCGGCCCGCCTCGATCATCGCGATCACTCCGGCCAACTGGCCCTGCGCGCGGCGCAGCCGGTTCAGGACCGCGCCGACCGCCTCGTCGTCCACCTGCATGTCGGGGCCGCCTTTCACATCGACTGTCGATGGACAAGTGTACCCGGCGGGGTATTCATTCCCGGGTGGCGAAAGTCGTACCCGACCCACCCGCCCGGGGCGCGGATCGGCGGCGGGGACGGGTGCCGGTCGGCGGCAGTGGCGGGCGCGGCTCAGCGGCGGGCCAGGCGTCGCTCCCCGCCCGCGCCGGTCGCGTACGGAAGTCCGTAGTGCGCGAACACGGCGGGCTCGTCCTCGGCGGGCAGCACGTCGTCGGTGCCGATCGCCGGAGCCTGCTTGACGACGTTGCGCGGGTACGCCACCCGGAGGTAGTCCGGTCCGGCCACCGCCCCCTCCAGCGGGACGAACACCAGGCGGCGACGGCCGGCGAACCCGACCGTGACGGTCGCGAAGAACGGCTCGTCGCTGGCCGTCTCCACGTAGACCGACTCCAGCGAACCTATGCGGCGGCTCTTCTCGTCGACCACGGCGTGGCCGCGCCACTCCCGGATGTCCGCCATTGCGATGCCCATGGCCCGGCCTCCCGCCTCCGGCTCTTCCACGGCCCTGATCCCCCCATCCTCCGTCGGGAGCGACGGGGGCGCACGACGGGCCCCGGCGCCGACCGCGTCGGCAGGTACGGCGGGGTGGCCCGCAGGCACTGTGGTCCATGCGGGCCAGACCACCTTGAGCGGGGCGGGCCGTTCGATGAAGGACGGGTGGTTCGCGCACAGTCGGAGCACGTCAGTGCGGGAGTTCCGGGGAGAGCCGCGTGATCGGGGAGGCCGTGTGATCATCGCCCGCGAGGTGGAGTTCGACCGCGACGAGATGTTCGAGCTGTACGACGGACGGGAACTCCCCGGAGCACTCAGACCTGGCGGCCGGGTGGGACGAGACCGGTCTGGTAGGCGATGGCGACGAGCTGGGCGCGGTCGCGGGCGTCGAGCTTGTTCATCGCCCGGTGGACGTGGGTGCGGACGGTGAAGGGGCTGACGAACATCCGCTCCGCGATCTCCTCATTGGTGAGGCCGGTGGCGGCCATCGACATCACCTCGCGCTCGCGGGCGGTGAGGACGGCGAGCCGCTCACTGGTCGGCGTTCCGGGCGCCGGTTCGGGCTGGGCCAGGAACTGGTCGATCACGGCCCGGGTGGCGGCCGGCGAGAGCAGTGCCTCGCCCGCCGCGACAGTGCGGACGGCAGCGAGCAGCTCCTTCGGGTCGGCGCCCTTGCCGAGGAAGCCGCCGGCGCCGGCGCGCAGCGCCTGGGCCACGTACTCGTCGATCTCGAAGGTGGTGAGGATGAGCACCCGGGTGCCGGACAGCTCCTCGTCACCGCAGATCTCGGCGGTGGCGCCGAGGCCGTCGACGCCGGGCATCCGGATGTCCATCAGCACGATGTCGGGCTTGGTGGCCCGGGCGAGCGCGACGGCCTCCCGGCCGTCGGCGGCCTCGCCGACCACCTCCATGTCCTCCTCCGCGTCGATCAGCAGGCGGAATGCCCCGCGCAGCAGGGCCTGGTCGTCGGCGAGCAGTACCCGGATGGTCATGCGTGGTCCCTCTCCTCTCGGGTGGCGTCGACCGCACCGGTGGCGCCGTCTCGTCCTTCGGCTGGTGTCGGGCGATCGGTACGGGCGGTTCGCACGGCCCGGGCGGCCCGGGCGAGTTCGGCGGCGGTGAAGCCGCCCGCGGAGTCGGGGCCGTCGTCGCGGGCGCCGGTGCGCAGCGGCAGTTCGGCGGTGACCAGGAAACCGCCGCCGGGCCGCCGGTCGGCGCTGAGCCGGCCGCCGACCGCGCCGGCCCGCTCGCGCATGCCGATCAGTCCGAAGCCGCCCTCGCTCGGCGGGTGCTGCGACAGCGGGACGGCGCGGGGTCGGCTGGTCGCGCTCGGGCGGCCGTTGGCGACGCTGACCGCGACCCGGCTGCCGCTGTAGGCGAGGGTGATCTCGGCGTCGGCGCCGTGGGCGTGCTTGGCCACGTTGGTCAGTGACTCCTGGACGATCCGGAAGGCGGTGAGGTCCACGCCGGGCGACAGCGGGCGGGCCTCGCCCTCGACGGTGAGCCGGACCGGCAGGCCGGCCCGTTCGAAAGTGGTGATCAGCTCGGGCAGCCGGTCGAGGCCGGGGGCGGGTTCGAGCGGGGCGGGCTCCTCGGCGCGGCGCAGCAGGCCGACGGTGGCGCGCAGCTCCTGGAGGGCCGAGCCGGTGGCGTCGGTGATGTGACTGAGCACCTCACGGGCCTGGACGGGATGGCTGTCCATGAGGTGGACGGCGATGCCGGCCTGGGCGTTGGCGAGGGCTATGTGGTGGGCGACGACGTCGTGGAGATCACGGGCGATCCTGATCCGCTCGTCGGCGACCCGCCGCCGGGCCTCCTCCTCGCGGGTGCGCTCGGCGCGTTCGGCGCGTTCCTCGATGGCCGCGAGGTGGGCGCGGCGGTTGCGGATCGAGTCTCCGAGGGCGCCGGGCAGCAGGGCCCAGGCGAGGACGCCGAGCCGTTCGCTGATCGGACCGCCGTGGCCGAGCAGCAGGGCGATCCCGGTGAGCAGGACGGCGGTGACGACCGAGGCGCGCAGCGCGGTGGCGCGGTCCGTGCGAATGGCGAGGAAGTAGAGCGCGAGCAGCAGCGGGGACGCAAGCGTCGGAGTCAACCGGGGGCTGACGATGGCGAGCACCATCGTGCAGAGCAGCGTGACGGCGACCACCGCACGCGGGTGGCGGCGGTGGGCGAGCACGGTGACGGCGGAGACCATCGCGAGGCCGAAGGTGATCGGGTCGAACCAGGTGAGGTGGCCACCGGTCTGGTCGATGGTGGCGCCGAGGGCGGTGATTGTGATCATGGCCGCCCCGCCGGCGGCGTCGAGCAGCCGGGGGTGGTCGCGGCGCAGGCGCTGCCAGGTATCGCTCATGGTCGTGCTCTCCGGTCGGGGACGCTGGCCACGCCCGCAACCGGGCAGCTTCGGTTCCTGCCGCGCCGGCCCCCGGTCGGGGGCGCGGCGGGCCGCGTCGGGGGGGGGCGGGGGGGGGCCGGGGGGCCGCCGACCCACGGGGAGGGGGTGGGTGGTAAGGAAGGGGGGGCGCGA
>NZ_JBSFKF010000042.1:0-61747 GCF_053598415.1 Kitasatospora sp. NPDC001132
ATCTTCCTATCTCGGGCGGCTTCGCGGGGGCGGCGCCGCTGCCCGCGGCCGTCCTCGACCTGGCCCGGGAGCGGGCCGCGGGCAGCGTCGCCGATCCGGTGTGATCCCGGGCCCGGCTCAGGGCCCCGCCCGCCGCACGGGGGCGCGCGGATGTGGCACGGTAGCGGTGGCGGCCGGTGGTCGGTGCGCCGGTACGGACCGAAGGGCAAGACACGCGCATGGGCTCGCACGCCACTCTCACCGTCCCAACCCCGGAGCGGATGGGCCGGCTCGGCCGGGAGCTGGCCGCGCTGCTGCGGCCGGGGGACCTGGTGCTGCTCTCCGGCGAGCTGGGGGCGGGGAAGACCACGCTGACCCGCGGCCTGGGGGAGGGCCTGCAGGTCCGCGGGGCGGTGACCTCGCCGACCTTCGTGATCGCCCGGGTGCACCCCTCGCTGGTCGGCGGCCCGGCGCTGGTGCACGTGGACGCGTACCGGCTGGGCGGGGACCTGGACGAGATGGAGGACCTCGACCTGGACGTCTCGCTGCCCGAGTCGGTGGTCGTGGTCGAGTGGGGCGAGGGCAAGGTCGAGCGGCTGTCCGAGGACCGGCTGGAGGTCCGGATCGAGCGTGCCATCGGTGCCACCGCGGACGGCGACGACCAGGACCCGCGCCGGGTGGTGCTGACCGGCATCGGCCCGCGCTGGGCGGACGCGGCGCTGGCGGACCTCGGATAGCCGACGCGTTGCCGACACGTTGCCGACAAGCTGTCGGCAAGATGTTGCGGGCGGGGTGCCGGGCGTGGTGGGATGGGTGCTGCGGTTAGGTCTGCCTAACTAGGGAGGCGCCATGTCGAGCCCCACCCCCGTCCCGAAGCGCGCGGTCCCCGCCGCCGGGGCCGGAGACTCCGCCCGCCGCGCTCCGGGAGAGCCGATGCGGGCGCTACTGGCTGCGTGCGCGGCCGCCGAGGCGGTGTCCACTCCGCCCGAACCCCGGCCCGGGCAGCACGAACGGCCCGAGGCGCGGACGCCCCGGGCCGCGTGAGGCCGGTCCTCCCGGCCCCCGAGCGGGCCGCCCGGATCAGGCGATCACGACCACCTTGGTGTCCTTGGGCGCGAAGTCCCAGAGCAGCTGCCCCTCCGGGCGGCCGCTGCGGATGCCGCCGGTCTTGGCACTCGGGTCGACGGTCGGCGTCGCGCCGTCCACCGCCGCGCTGAAACCGAACACCACGCCGTTCTGCTGCGCGAAGCGCACCACGTGCTCGATCTGCTTGCCGTCCGACCCGGTGGTGGTCTGGGTGCGGCTGTACACCGCGTAGCTGCCGGGGGCCGGCTCGACCGAGCCCGGGGTGACCGGGAAGGCGGCCGCGACCTGCGGGGTCTTCTTCGGGTCGACCAGCCAGACGTAGTGGCTGCCGATCGAGTACACCACCCGGATGCCGGTGCCCGAGACGGCGCCGGCCGGCAGCGCCGGGACGGTCGGGGTGGGTGCGGCGGTCGGCGCCGCGGCGGTGGCCGTGCCGGTCGCCGTGGTGGTGGTGGGCTTGGCGCCGCCCGCCCGGTCCTGGGCGCCGTTGGCCTGGAAGGCCAGCAGGCTCACCACCGCCAGGGCCCCCAGGGTCAACCCCGTGACCACCACTCCAGGACCCATCTTCGCCACGTTGCCGCTCCCGCCGCCGTCCCTTTACGTACGGCCCCATCGTGCCAGGTTCATCCGCGCGGGTCGCAGCGCCTCGGATGTGTGTTCCTGGGTGGTACACCTTGCCGATCGGCCGGTCGGCCCAACGTCGGTCTAACCTTGACCCCGTGCTGCTGCTCGCGTTCGACACCGCTACCCCCGCCGTCACCGCCGCCGTCCACGACGGCACGGCCGTCCTCGCCGAGACCCACCAGGTCGACGCCAGGCGCCACGGCGAACTGCTGCTGCCCGCGATCGACCAGGTGCTGCGGGCCGCCGGTGTGGACAAGCACCGGCTGACCGGCATCGCCGTCGGCGTCGGCCCCGGCCCGTACACCGGCCTGCGGGTCGGCCTGGTGACCGCCGCCGCGCTCGGCCACGCGCTCGGGCTGCCGGTGCACGGCGTCTGCACCCTGGACGCGATCGCCTTCCAGGCCCGTGCCGAGGGGCTGGCCGGGCAGCCGTTCACGGTCGCCACCGACGCGCGCCGCAAGGAGGTCTACTGGGCCTCGTACGACGCCGAGGGCCGCCGCACCGAGGGCCCCGGCGTGGACCGCCCGGCCGAGCTGACCCCGCAGGAACGCTCCGTCGGCGCCGGCGCGCTGCTCTACCCCGACGCCTTCCCCGGCGCCCACGGCCCCGCGCACGTCTCGGCCGGCGCGCTGGCCGGCTTCGCCGCCGCCGAACTGGCCGCCGGGCGCGAGCTGCTGCCGAACCACCCGCTGTACCTGCGCCGCCCGGACGCCCAGGTCCCCGCGGGCTACAAGGCGGTGCTCCCGGCGTGAACCACGGCACCACCCTGCGCCCGATGCGCTGGTGGGACATCGCGCCGGTGCTGGAGCTGGAGCTGCGGCTCTTCCCCGAGGACGCCTGGTCCGCCGGGATGTTCTGGTCCGAGCTGGCCGAGTCCCACCCCGGCGGCACCCGCCACTACACCGTCGCGACCGCCCCGGACGGCCGGATCGTCGGCTACGCCGGGCTGATGGCGATCGCCGGCGAGGGCGACGTCCAGACCATCGCCGTCGACGAGCGCCACCAGGGCGCCGGCCTCGGCGCGGCGCTGCTCACCGACCTGATCCGGGAGGCCGCCCGGCGCGAGTGCGCCGAGCTGCTGCTGGAGGTGCGGGTGGACAACCCGCGCGCCCAGCGGCTGTACGAGCGCCACGGCTTCGAACCGGTGGGCATCCGGCGCGGCTACTACCAGCCCGCCAACGTCGACGCGCTGGTGATGCGCCTCGACCACCCGAGCACTGACAGCACCGACCCGAAGGACATTGAGGACCCCCGCCATGGCTGACGAACCGCTCGTCCTCGGCATCGAGACCTCCTGCGACGAGACCGGCGTCGGCATCGTGCGCGGCACCACGCTGCTGGCCGACGCGGTCGCCTCCAGCGTCAACGACCACGCCCGCTTCGGCGGCGTCGTCCCGGAGATCGCCAGCCGGGCGCACCTGGAGGCGATGGTCCCGACCATCCAGCGCGCGCTGGACACCGCCGGGATCAAGGCGACCGACCTGGACGGCATCGCCGTCACCGCCGGCCCCGGCCTGGCCGGCGCGCTGCTGGTCGGCGTCAGCGCCGCGAAGGCGTACGCATGGGCGCTGGACAAGCCGCTGTACGGGGTCAACCACCTCGCCTCGCACATCTGCGTCGACCAGCTGGAGCACGGCCGGCTGCCCTCGCCGACGATGGCCCTGCTGGTCTCCGGCGGGCACTCCTCGCTGCTGCTCAGCGAGGACATCACCAGCGACGTCCGCCCGCTCGGCGCGACCATCGACGACGCGGCCGGCGAGGCCTTCGACAAGGTCGCCCGGGTGCTCGGCCTCGGCTTCCCCGGCGGCCCGATCGTCGACCGCACGGCCCGCGAGGGCGATCCGAAGGCGATCGCCTTCCCGCGCGGCCTGAGCGGCAGGAACGACCCGGAGTACGACTTCTCCTTCTCCGGCCTGAAGACCGCCGTCGCCCGCTGGGTCGAGGCCAAGCGCCGGGCCGGCGAGGAGGTGCCGATCGCCGACGTGGCGGCGTCCTTCCAGGAGGCGGTCACCGACGTGCTCACCCGCAAGGCTGTCAAGGCGTGCAAGGACAACGGCGTCGACCACCTGATGATCGGTGGCGGCGTGGCGGCCAACTCGCGGCTGCGCGAGATGGCCCAGCAGCGCTGCGACCGGGCCGGCATCCGGCTGCGGGTGCCCCGGCCGGGCCTGTGCACCGACAACGGCGCGATGGTCGCGGCGCTGGGCTCCGAGATGGTGTGGCGCGACCGCACGCCGTCCGCCTTCGACCTGTCGGCGGACTCCTCGCTGCCCGTCACCGAGGTCCACGTGCCGCACACGGACTTCCACGGCCAGGCCTACGAGGCCCTCGGCGGTGGCGCGGCATGACCGTCGCCGCGATGTGGGAGGCCCGGGCGGCCGCCGGCCGGGGGGCCGAACTCGCCGCCTGGGTACGGGAGTCGGCGCTGCCCGGACTCCGCGGCTCGGCCGGGCTGGAGCGCCTCGAACTGCTCTCCGCCCCGGGTGAGAGGGTGCTGCTGATCGCCTGGTGGGCCGGCGAGCCGGTGCCCGTCGCCGACCCGCCGGCCGAACTGCTCGGCCGCCCGGTGCACCGCTGGTCCTTCACCAGCGAGCACGTCGAGCAGTCCGTCGAGCAGCCCTCCGAGTAGTCCGTCGAGTAGCCCCCGGTCGGGAACCGTGGGCCCGGTCGTTACCGTGCTTAGCTGATAGAAGGCTGAACGGGAACCGGGAGCGGGCTGCGGTGATCAGGGACGGGCGGAGCAGGACCAGGACGTACGCGGTGGGGGCGCTGGCCGTGCTGGCCCTCGCCACCGCGTGCGGCGGCAACGGGGGCGGTGGCGGCAGCGCCGCCCCCGCCGCCACGAGCGCGCCGACCGCACCCCAGAGCGCCGCGCCGGCGCCGACCCCCTCGGCCGGCGCCCCCGCGGGAGCGGCCGCGGCGGCCTGGGCCAAGTGGAACCTCACCCCGCTCGCCCCCGCCCCGGCGCCGCCCGCCGACAAGCCGATCAAGCTCGAACGGACCGGCCCCGTACCGGTGTTCAGCGAGGTGAAGACGAGCGACAAGGTCGTCTTCATCACCATCGACGACGGAGCCGAGAAGGACCCGAAGTTCGTCGAGATGCTCACCGACCTCAAGGTGCCGATATCGATGTTCCTGACCCGGGACATCGTCAAGAACGACTACGGCTACTTCAAGCCGCTCCAGGCGCTCGGCAACCACGTCCAGAACCACACCGTCGACCACCCGGTGATGAGCAAGATCCCGGCGGAGAAGCAGAAGTCCGAGATCTGCGACGCGCAGTCCGCGCTCACCCAGCAGTACGGCACGCCCCCACTGCTGTTCCGTCCGCCGTTCGGCGACGGCGCCAACACCCCGACGCTCAACACCTCCGTCCAGCAGTGCGGCCCGCGGGCGATCGTGCTGTGGCGCGAGTCGATGCAGATCCACGACATGCAGTACCAGTCGGGGGACAAGAAGCTGAAGCCCGGCGACATCATCCTGGCGCACTTCCGCGGCCCCAAGGAGCTCAAGGGCGCCACGATGACCCAGATGTTCGGCGACCTGCTGGCCCGGATCCAGGAGCAGGGCTTCTCGGTGGCCCGGCTGGAGGACTACGTCCAGGCGCCCGCGTCCTGAGGAGCCCGTACGGGCTGCCCCAGCATCATCAGCGGTCCGTGGTCGGTGCGGCTGAGGATCACCGTGACGGTGTTCGGCCCGGAGGGCTTGAGCTGGCGGCGCAGCTCCTCCGGGGTGATCGCCATCCCGCGCTTCTTGATCACCACCGTGCCGACCGCGCGCTCGCGCAGCAGCGCCTTCAGCCTCTTGATGTTGAACGGCAGCACGTCGGTGAGCTCGAAGGCGTGCGCGTACGGGGTGGCGACCAGCTCGTCCGAGGTCAGGTAGGCGATCTTCGGGTCGATCAGCCGGCCGCCCACCTGCCCGGCCACCTCGGCCACCAGGTGGGCCCGGATCACCGCGCCGTCCGGCTCGTACAGGTACCGCCCGACCGGGCCGGCCGGCGGGTCGGGCAGGTCGCCGCCGGTCAGGCTGGCGCCCTGCGGCAGCAGGGTGGCGCGGTGCGGGCTCGCGGCCCGGGTGCCGAACCAGAGCACCGCCTCCTTGACGTCGCCGTGGTCGGAGACCCACTCGGCCTCGGCGTCCTCGGGCACGGCCTCGTGCGGGATGCCGGGGGCCACCTTCAGCGCGCCGATCGGGGTGCGCCGGCCCGCCTCGATCGCCCAGGAGAGCGGCGGGGCGTACGCCTCCGGGTCGAACACCCGGCCGCGCGAGGTGCGCCGGGCCGGGTCGGTGAACACCGCGTCGTAGCCGGTGACGTCCACCTCGGCGACGTCCGCGCAGCGCACCTCGACCAGCTCGGCCAGGCCCAGCGCGGCGGCGTTGGCCGCGGTGGCGGCGCAGGCCGCCGGGTCCTTGTCCACGGCCAGCACCTCGATGCCCGCCCTGGCCAGCGCCAGCACGTCGCCGCCGATGCCACAGCACAGGTCCGCCAGCCGTCGTACGCCGAGGTCGGCGAACCGTCGCGCCCGCCACTCGGCGACGCTGCGCCGGGTGGACTGCTCGACCCCGTTGGGCGTGAAGTACATCAGGTCGGCGTCCGCCCCGAACTTCGCCCGCGCCCGCTGCCGCAGCCGCGCCTGCCCGAACGCCGCCGACACCAGCTCCGCCGGGTGCTCCCGCCGCAGGCGCGTCGCCAGCGCCAGTTCCTCCTCGGGGGTGAACTCGCGCAGTTCGGCGAGCAGGGCCTGGCCCTCGGGGGTCAGCAGCGGCTGGAGGTTCTCGGTGTCCACGAGGCCATTCTCGCCGGTCGGGCGAGGAGGAACGCGGTCACGGCCACGCCGGACGTCGTCACCGCCACAGGACGCCCGAGGAGAAGAGCGCCGGCAGCACGAGCGGGGAGAGCGCGGCGGTGACGGGGAGGAAGCGGTAGCCGGACCGCCGGGTGCGGAAGGCGACCACGAGGCCCACGGCCAGCGTGACGACCGGGGCGGCCAGCATCCCGATGCCCAGGAAGGCCCAGATGAGCCCGTCCCCGTCGTCACCGTGCCCGGGGCCGCTGCCGAGGCAGACGACGAAGGAGAAGACGACGAACGGCAGTACGGCTCCTAGCAGCGGCAGTGCCAGCAGGGAGAGCGCCGCGTCCTTGAGCCTGGACGGGTCGATACGGGCCGGGATCGGGGTCATGGCAGGGAGTCTGTCGGGGCGGGCCGCCTCGCACATGAGTACGGCTACTCATCCGCGAACCGGAGGCCCGAGGGCGCGCCGTTGGCACTCTGGTTGACTGAGTGCTAACACGGCCCTATGGTCGTCCTTGGCACTCCCCACCAGGAGAGTGCTAACGCGACGACGCGTGTCTGACCCCCGCGACGGCAGACCCGCAGGATCGCCCCTACCCGTTAGAAAACCCCGTAATCTCCGAAGGGGAGCTCGGACGTGACCACCAGCAGCAAGGTTGCCATCAAGCCGCTCGAGGACCGCATCGTGGTCCAGCCGCTCGACGCCGAGACCACCACGGCCTCCGGCCTGGTTATCCCGGACACCGCCAAGGAGAAGCCCCAGGAGGGCGTCGTCCTGGCCGTCGGCCCGGGCCGCTTCGAGGACGGCCAGCGTCTGCCGCTCGACGTCGCCGTGGGTGACATCGTCCTGTACTCGAAGTACGGCGGCACCGAGGTGAAGTACCAGGGCGAGGAGTACCTGGTGCTCTCCGCCCGCGACGTTCTCGCGATCATCGAGAAGTAAGACGTCCCGACCCGCCCCGGATCCGTGTCCCAAGTGACAGGGGCCCGGGGCGTGGTTGTTGGTTCACGTAGTTCGGCGGCCGGTGGCCCGGCCGCAGCCCCGAGGGAATAGGGAACATGGCGAAGATCCTGCAGTTCGACGAGGACGCCCGCCGCTCGCTGGAGCGCGGTGTCAACAAGCTGGCCGACACCGTCAAGGTGACCATCGGCCCCAAGGGCCGCAACGTCGTCATCGACAAGAAGTTCGGCGCCCCGACCATCACCAACGACGGTGTCACCATCGCCCGTGAGGTCGAGCTGGACGACCCGTACGAGAACCTTGGCGCGCAGCTCGTCAAGGAGGTCGCCACCAAGACCAACGACGTCGCGGGCGACGGCACCACCACCGCCACCGTGCTGGCCCAGGCCCTGGTCAACGAAGGCCTGCGCAACGTCGCCGCCGGCGCCGGCCCGGCCGCCCTGAAGAAGGGCATCGACAAGGCCGTCGCCGCCGTCTCCGAGCACCTGCTCTCGGTGGCCCGCGAGATCGAGGGCAAGGACGACGTCGCCGCCGTCGCGTCCCTCTCCGCCCAGGACACCCAGGTCGGCGAGCTGATCGCCGAGGCGATCGACAAGGTCGGCAAGGACGGTGTCATCACCGTCGAGGAGTCGAACACCTTCGGCGTGGAGCTGGACTTCACCGAGGGCATGCAGTTCGACAAGGGCTACCTGTCGCCGTACTTCGTCACCGACGCGGAGCGGCAGGAGGCGGTCCTGGAGGACCCGTACATCCTGATCAACCAGGGCAAGATCTCCTCCATCCAGGAGCTGCTGCCGCTGCTGGAGAAGATCCTCCAGGGCGGTTCCTCCAAGCCGCTGCTGATCATCGCCGAGGACGTCGACGGCGAGGCGCTGTCGACCCTGGTCGTGAACAAGATCCGTGGCACCTTCAACGCCGTCGCCGTCAAGGCCCCGGGCTTCGGTGACCGCCGCAAGGCGATCCTCGGCGACCTGGCCGTCCTGACCGGTGGCCAGGTCATCTCCGAGGAGGTCGGCCTCAAGCTCGACCAGGTCGGCCTGGACGTGCTGGGCACCGCCCGCCGCGTGACCATCACCAAGGACGAGACCACGGTCGTCGACGGTGCCGGTGACGCCGAGGCCGTGGCCGGCCGCGTCGCCCAGATCAAGGGCGAGATCGCCGCGACCGACTCCGACTGGGACCGCGAGAAGCTGCAGGAGCGCCTGGCCAAGCTGGCCGGCGGCGTCTGCGTCATCAAGGTCGGCGCCGCCACCGAGGTGGAGCTGAAGGAGCGCAAGCACCGCCTGGAGGACGCCATCTCGGCGACCCGCGCCGCGGTCGAGGAGGGCATCGTCGCCGGTGGTGGCGCCTCCCTGGTCCACGCCGCCAAGGTGCTGGAGGACGGCCTGGGCCTGTCGGGTGACGAGGCCACCGGTGTCGCCGTGGTCCGCAAGGCGCTGCACGAGCCGCTGCGCTGGATCGCCCAGAACGCCGGCCTGGAGGGCTACGTCATCACCTCCAAGGTCTCCGAGCTGGAGATCGGCCAGGGCTACAACGCCGCCACCGGCGAGTACGGCGACCTGGTGAAGGCCGGCGTCATCGACCCGGTCAAGGTCACCCGCTCCGCCCTGGAGAACGCCGCCTCGATCGCCTCCCTGCTCCTCACCACCGAGACCCTCGTGGTGGAGAAGAAGGAGGAGGAGGCCGACAACGGTCACGGCCACTCGCACGGCCACGGCCACTCGCACTGAGGCTCCGACGCCTGACCGGAGGCCCGGTCCGCGCCCCGCGAGGGGAGGCGGGCCGGGCCTCCGGCGTTCACCTTCACGCTTCAACTATCAGTAGAATTTTGCAGAATGCAAAGTTTGCCTTATAACTAAGGCATGATCGAGGCCCGCCACCTGCGCGTCCTGCGTGCCGTCGCCCGCACCGGCTCCTTCTCCGCCGCCGCCCGCGAGCTGGGGTGTACCCAGCCCGCCATCAGCCAGCAGATGAAGGCCCTGGAGAAGTCGGTGGACACCCCGCTGGTGGTCCGCTCGGGCCGCGGGATGCAGCTCAGTGAGGCCGGGCGGGTCCTGCTCAAGCATGCCACCGGAATCCTGGCCGGGCTCTCCGCGGCCGAGGAGGAGGTGGCCGCGATCGCCGGGCTGCGGGCCGGGCGGGTGCGGCTGGTCTCCTTCCCGACCGCGAGTTCCACCCTGGTGCCGCCCGCGGTCGCCCGCCTGCGGGACAGCCATCCGGGGGTGCGCGTGTCGCTGGTCGAGGCGGAGCCGCCGGAGTCGCTGGCGATGCTGCGCGGGGGCGAGTGCGAGATCGCGCTGGCCTTTCGCTACCCGCAGTCCGACGGCGCCGTCGCGCTCCCGGCGCCCGCCCACGGCACGCCGCGCGAGGCGCGGGCCGAGGCCAACCTGGAGGCGCAGCAGCTGACCGCCGGCACGGACTGGTCCGACCTGGTGGTCACCCCGCTGCTGGACGACCCGCTGGTGGGCCTGCTGCCCGCCACCCATCCGCTGGCCGGGCAGGGCGTGGAGCTGGCCGAGCTGGCGGGGGAGCAGTGGATCGCCGGCTGCCCGCAGTGTCGGGGGCACCTGGTGGAGCTGTGCGCGGGAGCGGGTTTCGAGCCCCGGATCGACTTCGCCACGGACGACTACCCGGCGGTGGTCGGCCTGGTGGCGGCCGGGCTGGGGGTGGCGGTGCTGCCGCGGCTGGCGCTGCGATCGGTGCGCCCTGACGGCGTGTCGACGGTGCCGGTGCGGACGGCCTCCGGGGCGCCGGCGGTGCGCCAGGTGGTCGCGCTGACCCTGCCGGACCTGGCCGAGGTGCCGGCCGTCGCTCTGATGCTGGAGCGGCTGGCGGGGGCGGCCGCCGATCGCTGACGGTGGGTGACGAAGCCGCCGTGGTGCCGCACCCAGGGTGAACTGGCGGGCGTACGGTGGGCCGACAGGCTGAAGCGCCGCGAAGAAACGTTTCTTCACTGCGCTCGTAGGGGCGGGTCTAGCGCTGGGCGACCGCCGGCGGGGCGAGCGGGACCTCGACCAGCCGGTGTCGTGAGCGGCCCAGCATCTCCTCGCGTTCGTCCTCGGTCATCCCGCCCCAGACGCCGTACGGCTCGCGGACCGCCAGCGCGTGCGCCGCGCACTCGGCGATCACCGGGCAGCGCATGCAGACCTCCTTGGCGCTGGCCTCGCGCGAACTGCGCGCGGCCCCGCGCTCGCCCTCGGGGTGGAAGAAGAGCGAGCTGTCCACGCCACGGCAGGCTGCGGAGAGCTGCCAGTCCCAGAGGTCCGCGTTGGGACCGGGGAGGCGGGAGAAATCTGCCATGGCTCATTCCCTTCAGAGGCTGTCGGCCGTGGGCCGGGCGTTCGGCGGGTCTGCTGCCGAGCGGTGCGGCGGGCTTCTGCACTGGTGTGGACACCTGGAAATATGACTTAAGGCAACTCCATGGACAAGTCACCCACACACTGGCACAACAGTCAATGACCATACGAAAGCTATAAAAACGGGCATAGTGGGCAAGGGCTCCGCCGGGCGCGGGCGTGGCAATCGGGTGGCCGACGGGCGCACGACGTGCCGAATCGGTGTGCGGGTCGTACGCCGACCGCGCGCGAGCTGCGCAAAAGTGCGGCGTGTGCACCGCGATGCGGCTGATCGGTAATGGATTGGCCACGTACAGTGGTGGAGGTGGCTCCGAAGGCCGTAACTCATTCGAGTGACGGTCGTTGGAAGTGCGGAGGCGGTTAGCGGGCGCCGGACGTCGGGAACGATCGCGGGCAGGTTGGGGCGATCGCACGGAGTCTGTCGCCGATCGGCCGTGTCGGAGAGGTTCGTACCAGCCAGGAGGCTCAACGTGACGCGGATCAGCTGCGGAGGACGACGGTCATGACTTCCGTTCTCGTTTGCGACGATTCCCCGCTCGCCCGCGAGGCGCTTCGCCGCGCGGTCGCGACCGTACCCGGTGTGGACCGGGTCACCACCGCGACGAACGGGGAGGAGGTCCTCCGCCGCTGGGTGGCCGACCGCTCCGATCTCGTTCTGATGGACGTCCGGATGCCCGGCCTCGGCGGGGTCGAGACGGTCCGGCGGCTGCTGTCCGCCGACCCGGGCGCGCGGATCATCATGCTCACCGTCGCCGAGGACCTCGACGGGGTCGCGCTGGCGGTCGCCGCGGGTGCCCGCGGGTACCTGCACAAGGACGCCTCGCGCGCCGAGCTGCGGGCCACCGTCACCCAGGCCCTCGCCGACCCGACCTGGCGGCTCGCCCCGCGCCGGCTGCGCAGCCCCGACATGGGTGCCGCGCCGACGTTGACGGCGCGTGAGATCCAGGTGCTGGAGGGCATGAGCCACGGCCGCAGCAACGCCGAGATCGGCCGCGAGCTGTTCCTCTCCGAGGACACCGTCAAGACCCATGCCCGACGGCTGTTCAAGAAGCTCGGGGCCTCCGACCGGGCGCACGCGGTGGCGCTGGGCTTCCGCTGGGGCCTGGTCCGCTGACCACCGGCGGCGCCGCCGGTTGCGGCGTGCCGCCGGAGGTTCCCGGAGCGGGTCCCGCACGGGCGTGTGACGTTACGGTCCCGAGGTTGCACCATGGAGGAGTGGAGCACCTCGGGGACCAGCGGACAGGCACTGCGGCGAACCACACGGCCGCGGGGCACTCGGCGGACGGCGCGACGGACGGGACCACCGACGGCGACGGGGCGGGAGGCGGCACGGTGCAGGAGGGGCCGGTGGTGCGCGGTACGCCGTACGGTGCCGCAGCGCATAACGTTCCGGTGCACAACTCCGGACGCGGTGCCGCGTTTTCCCGCTCGACCAGGCACCATGGACCGATGCGTGACGACGTCGCCGGTGCGGCCGGCCAGGCGGACCCGGTGGAGGCCGAGCCCTCCGGTCCGGGCCACGATCCGTCGTACGCCGATCCCGGCGGTCCCGCCGGGGAGACCGGTCCTGGCCGCCCGCCGGTGCTCGGCACGGGCGGCTCGCCGCTGGTGGGCGAGCTGGTCGCGGCCGCGGTGCGCGGCGAGGGCCCGGCGATCGACGCGCTGCTCGCCTACGTCCACCCGCTGGCGCTGCGGTACTGCCGCGCCAGGCTGGTCCGGCTGCCCGGCGGGGCCCGGCACCACGTGGACGACGTCGCGCAGGAGGTCTGCGTCGCGGTGCTCTGCGCGTTGCCCCGGTACAAGGACCAGGGGCGCCCGTTCGAGGCCTTCGTGTACGGGATCGCCGCGCACAAGATCGCCGATCTCCAGCGGGCCGCGATGCGCGGGCCCGGCTCGACCGTCGTGCCGCAGGACGACCTGCCCGAGGTGCCGGACGAGGCGCTCGGCCCGGAGGAGCAGGCGCTGCTGAGCAGCGACGCGGCCTGGGCGAAGGAACTGCTCTCCAACCTGCCGGCCCGTCAGCGCGAGCTGGTGCTGCTGCGGGTGGCCGCCGGGCTCTCGGCGGAGGAGACCGGGGAGGTACTCGGGATGTCCCCCGGTGCCGTCCGGGTCGCCCAGCACCGGGCGCTCAGCCGGCTGCGGGCGCTCGCGGAGGAGTCCTCCTGACCTGGCGGCCCGAGCCGTCCGGCCGTCCGGGTTCGTGCCGGTTCCTCCGGTTGCGGGGGGAATGAGCCCCGGGACGGGGATGTTGTCAAGGGCACACGAGGGCACATTCGCGGTGCCAGTACCATTGGGTATCGGCGCCTGGGCGGGTTGCCAAAGTTTGACGGGTGCGCGCGGGGTCCCCTTGGAGGATCCTCCCATTGCACCCGGCTTCGGCGGTCTGCGCGAGTGAGCGATGAATGCGCCCCCACCCTCAGGGCGTGAGCGGATAAGGCCGGCCACGGAAGGTACCCCCCAAATGTCTTACAACGCCGCAGGCGTACCCGAGAAGTTCGCCATGCTCGGGCTCACGTACGACGATGTGCTGCTGCTGCCCGGGGCCTCCGAGGTGCTGCCCAACCAGGTGGACACGTCCTCGCGGGTCTCCCGGAACGTGCGCGTCAACATCCCGCTGCTCTCCGCGGCGATGGACAAGGTCACCGAGTCGCGCATGGCCATCGCGATGGCGCGCCAGGGCGGCGTCGGCGTGCTGCACCGCAACCTGTCGGTCGAGGACCAGGCCAACCAGGTCGACCTCGTGAAGCGGTCCGAGTCCGGCATGGTCACCGACCCGATCACGGTCGGCCCCGAGACCACCCTGGCCGAGGCCGACGCGCTGTGCGCCAAGTTCCGCATCTCCGGCGTGCCGATCGCCGACGAGGCGGGCAAGCTGCTCGGCATCGTCACCAACCGTGACATGGCCTTCGAGTCGGACCGCAGCCGCCAGGTCCGCGAGATCATGACCCCGATGCCGCTGATCACCGGCAAGGTCGGCATCTCCGGCGTGGACGCGATGGCCCTGCTGCGCCGCCACAAGATCGAGAAGCTGCCGCTGGTCGACGACGAGGGCCGGATCAAGGGCCTGATCACCGTCAAGGACTTCGTGAAGGCCGAGCAGTACCCGAACGCCGCCAAGGACGCCGAGGGCCGTCTGCTGGTCGGCGCCGCCGTCGGTGCCAGCGCCGAGGCGTTCGACCGGGCCCAGGCCCTGGTCGAGGCCGGTGCGGACTTCCTCGTGGTGGACACCTCGCACGGCCACAGCCACAACGCGCTGGCCTGGATCGAGAAGATCAAGTCGGCCGTCAGTATCGATGTGGTCGGCGGCAACGTCGCCACCCGGGACGGCGCCCAGGCGCTGATCGACGCCGGCGTGGACGGCGTCAAGGTCGGCGTCGGCCCCGGCTCCATCTGCACCACCCGCGTGGTCGCCGGCATCGGCGTCCCGCAGATCACCGCCATCTACGAGGCCGCGCTGGCCTGCCAGGCGGCCGGCGTGCCGGTCATCGGCGACGGCGGCCTGCAGTACTCGGGCGACATCGGCAAGGCGCTGGCCGCCGGTGCCGACACCGTGATGCTCGGCTCGCTGCTGGCCGGCTGCGAGGAGTCCCCGGGCGAGCTGCTGTTCATCAACGGCAAGCAGTTCAAGTCCTACCGCGGCATGGGCTCGCTGGGCGCCATGCAGTCCCGCGGCCAGGGCCGCTCGTACTCCAAGGACCGCTACTTCCAGGCCGAGGTGGCCTCGGACGACAAGCTCGTCCCCGAGGGCATCGAGGGCCAGGTGCCGTACCGCGGCCCGCTGTCGGCCGTGCTGCACCAGCTGGTCGGCGGTCTGCGTCAGACCATGGGCTACGTCGGCGCCGCCACCGTCGCCGAGATGGAGAGCAAGGGCCGGTTCGTCCGGATCACCTCGGCGGGCCTCAAGGAGAGCCACCCGCACGACATCCAGATGACCGTCGAGGCGCCGAACTACTCGGCCCGCTGAACGGTGTGAACGACCGAGGGGCCCGCTGCCGCACTGCGGTGGCGGGCCCCTCGCGCTGTCGGGGCCGTGGGGCGTCGGGGCGGGACCAGCGGTAGTACGGGATACTGGGGTGCGGCCGGGGTGACCCGGTGGGCATGAGCAACAAAGCAGAAGGGCTCGAAGTGACTGAGATCGAGATCGGGCGAGGCAAGCGCGGCCGACGGGCGTACGCCTTCGACGACATCGCCGTCGTCCCCAGCCGGCGCACGCGTGACCCGAAGGAGGTCTCGATCGCCTGGCAGATCGACGCCTACCGCTTCGAGCTGCCGTTCCTGGCCGCCCCGATGGACAGCGTGGTCTCGCCGCAGCAGGCCATCCGGATCGGCCGCCTCGGCGGTCTGGGCGTGCTGAACCTCGAGGGCCTGTGGACCCGCTACGAGGACCCGCAGCCGCTGCTGGACGAGATCGCCGCGATCACCGACGAGTCCACCGCGACCCGCCGGCTCCAGGAGATCTACGCCGCGCCGATCCGCGCCGAGCTGATCAAGCAGCGGATCCAGGAGGTCCGCGACTCCGGCGTGGTCACCGCCGCCGCGCTGTCGCCGCAGCGCACCGCCGAGTTCTCCAAGGCCGTGGTGGACGCCGGCGTCGACGTCTTCGTCATCCGTGGCACCACCGTCTCGGCCGAGCACGTCTCCAGTGCCGCCGAGCCGCTCAACCTCAAGCAGTTCATCTACGAGCTGGACGTGCCGGTGATCGTCGGCGGGTGCGCCACGTACACCGCGGCGCTGCACCTGATGCGGACCGGCGCCGCCGGTGTGCTGGTCGGGTTCGGTGGGGGCGCGGCCCACACCACCCGGAACGTGCTGGGCATCCAGGTGCCGATGGCCACCGCCGTGGCCGACGTGGCGGCGGCCCGTCGTGACTACATGGACGAGTCCGGTGGGCGCTACGTGCACGTGATCGCCGACGGCGGGGTCGGGTACAGCGGGGACATCCCGAAGGCCGTCGCCTGCGGGGCGGACGCGGTGATGATCGGTGCGGCGCTGGCGCGGGCCACGGACGCTCCCGGCAAGGGGTTCCACTGGGGGATGGAGGCCGTCCACGAGGAGCTGCCGCGGGGCAAGCGGGTGGACCTCGGGACGGTCGGCAGCACCGAGGAGATCCTGACCGGGCCCTCGCACACTCCGGACGGGACCATGAACCTGTTCGGCGCGCTGCGGCGGGCGATGGCCACGACGGGGTACACGGAGCTCAAGGAGTTCCAGCGGGTCGAGGTGACGGTGAACCCGGCGCTGGACCACCGCTGACGTCGAGGTGTGGTGACGAGGGCCCCTGCCGGTGGTGGAGGCCTTCGGGCTTTTCGGGCGCGCGGGCTCCGGCCCGCGCGCCCGTGGGCCTTCCCGGGTGCGGGGTGGTCAGCTGCGGGTGGCGGCGCGGCGGGTGAGGAGGTAGCCGCCGATGAGGGCGATGGCGTAGAAGGCGGCGTCGAGGGGGCGGAGGTCGGCGCGCCAGGTGGTGACGGTGTCGTTCAGGAGACCGTGGGGGGTGGGGGCTCCGGGGTGGACGCGGCGGAGGTGTTCGATCAGTTGGCCGAGGAGGAGGGCGCCGGCGGCGAGGAGGGCGCCGAGTAGGGGGAGTAAGCGGCCCTGGCCGCCGAGGCGGCCGAGCGGGAGGGCGACCAGGCCGGCGGGGGCGATGGCCAGCCAGCCGAGGCTGTCGGCGGCGCGCAGGGGGGCGCTGCCGTAGGCGAGGCCGCCGAGGAGCATGGCGAGCAGGGCCAGGGACACGGCCAGGGCGGTGCGGCGGCGGGGTGCGGGTTCGGCGGGTTCGAAGCCGGGGACGTGGGCGCCGGGCATGCCGGGGGCGATGTAGCCCTCGGGGGCGGCCGGGAGCGGGGCGACCGAGTAGTGCTGGGCGGTGCGCGGCCGGGTCGATGGGCCGTCAGTGCCCGGTGCGGGTGCGGTCATGGGCGTCGAATCCCCCCGGAAAGACGATGAGCTGCCGAACGGTAGCAGTGACCGGGGCAGATCTTGGCGAGTTTTCGATCACAGATCGGGCACGGAGCGCCGCACCCGTTCCGGTTCGTCCCGGCTTGTGGCGGGGGGTGGGTGGTCGAGGGCCCTCGGGACAGGGGATGATGGAGGCTTGGGCGTTCGGGACCCAGGTCGGGCCGACGCGCCGTCACCACGACCGCCGGCAGCACATGGGGGAACGTTCCGAATGACCCAGGCGCAGGGTTCCACCGGCCGCCTCCTGGCGGGCCGCTACCGCCTGAACGGCGTGCTCGGGCGCGGTGGCATGGGTACGGTCTGGCGCGCCGAGGACGAGATGCTGGGCCGGACCGTCGCGGTCAAGGAACTGCGGATGAACGCCAGCGTCGAGGAGGAGGAGAAGCACCGGCTGATCACCCGGACGCTGCGCGAGGCGAAGGCGACCGCGCGGATCCGGCACGCCTCGGCGGTGACGGTCTTCGACGTGGTCGACGAGGACGACCGGCCGTGGATCGTCATGGAGCTGGTCGAGTCCCGTTCGCTGGCCGACGTGGTGCGGGAGGACGGGCCGCTGTCGCCCGGCCGGGCCGCGGAGATCGCGCTGGACGTGCTGGGCGTGCTGAGCGCCGCGCACGCGCTGGGCATCCTGCACCGGGACGTCAAGCCGTCCAACGTACTGATCGGCGAGGACGGCCGGGTGGTGCTCACCGACTTCGGCATCGCCAGTGTGGAGGGCGACGCCTCGGTCACCTCGACCGGGATGCTGGTCGGCGCGCCCTCGTACATCTCGCCGGAGCGGGCCCGTGGGCAGAAGCCCGGGCCGCCGGCCGACCTGTGGTCGCTGGGCGGCACGCTGTACGCGATGGTCGAGGGACGGCCGCCGTACGACCGGGGCTCGGCGCTGGCCACGCTGACCGCGGTGATGACCGAGGACCTGGTCCCGCCGGTGAACGCCGGGCCGCTGCTGCCGGTGATCGAGGGGCTGCTGGCGAAGGACCCGGCCGAGCGGCTGGACGCCTCGCAGACCCGGTCGATGCTCAAGCGGGTGGTCGCGGAGTCGACCTCGCGGGCCGAGTCGACCACCCAGCACGCGGTGCCGTTGGAGAAGCCGGTCGAGGCTCCGGAGCCCGCGGAGAAGGAGAAGGAGCCGGAGCAGGCGGAGGACGGCAGCAAGCGTCCCGTGGGCGGGCTGCTGGGGACGGTGCGGGTCGGTAGCCGGGCGCAGGACGGGGAACCCGCCGAGAAGCCGTCGGGGGATCCGGCGCCGGAGTCGATCCGTCCGGTGACCAGCGAGTGGACGATGGGCGCCACCCAGGCGGCCGGGGCCGATCCGCGCACCGGCCGGCGGCGGCTGGCCATCGCCACCGTGATCGTGGTGCTGCTGCTGATCGCGGGCGTGGTGGCGGTGATCCGGATGGTCGGCAACGGGGACGCCGGGTCGGGCGACGGGGCCACGCGGAGCGCGGGGGCCACCGCGCCGGTGGTGGCCGGTACGGAGCCGGCGGCGAGCGAACCCGCGCCGGCGCCCGCCCAGCCGACCAGTGAACCGGCCGCGGTGCCGGACGCGCCCGTGCAGTCCGCCGGTTCGCCGGCGGCTCCCGCGCAGCCCCCGGCGCCGGCGCAGCCCGCACCGGCGCAGCCCACGCCGGCGGGGGTGCCGGCCGGGTACCACGAGTACAAGGACCCGAGCGGCTTCTCGGTCGTGCTGCCGGACGGACTGCAGCCGACCGGGTCGGACGCCAACCGGCGGATCTTCAAGAACGCGGCCGACGGCAGTCAGCTGCGGATCGAGTGGACCACGTCGCCGGGGGCGAGCGCGGTCGCGGACTGGCAGGAGTCGGAGCCGAACGTCCGCGGTCAGGTCAGCAACTACCAGCGGCTGAACCTGGCGGCGATCACCTACCGGCAGTGGACCAACGCGGCGGACTGGGAGTGGACCAACGGCACGCCGAAGACGCACTCGCTCAACCGCGGCTTCGTGACCGGCACCCCGGCCAAGTACGGGTACTCGATCTACTGGATCGTCCCGGACACCGAGTGGGCCGCGCAGGCCCCGGTCCGGGACGTCGTGTTCAACAGCTTCCAGCCGGCGCCCTAGGTGTAGAACTGCCGGTCGACGACGGGCCCTAGCCGATCAGGCGCTGCTTGGCGCGGGTGAACTCGTCCTCGGTGAGGGCGCCGGAACCGTGCAGGGCGGCCAGTCGTTCCAGCTGGCCGATCAGCTGTTCGCCGGTGGCGTCCGCGGCCGGTGCGGTGGGGAGGGCCTTCGGGGTGTTGCGGGCGGTCCGGGCGGCGGCCCGGAGCTGTTCGGCGAAGAAGCCGGCCTTGACCACGTCCTCGAAGCGGTGTGAGCCGGTGAGCGCCACCACCAGGAGCACTTCGCCGTTGAGCTTGGTACGGGTCACGGTGACGTCGGTGACGGCGGCGAGCGGAACCGGGACCGGCGGCTTCCCGTCCTTCAGGAAGAGCAGTCGATGGGTGGTCAGCACCAGCACTCCCTTGCGGAAGTGGTCGGGGTGGCGCCCGGCGGTCGAGGCGACCGGCTTCTCGCCGTCGATGATGTTCGCCTCGACGTTGCGGACCGCCTCGGCGCGGTTGCCCCTGCTGTTTCCGGATGCCTCGAAGGCGGTGTCGATCAGATCGGTCCAGTCCATGGGATCGAGCCTAAGGGAGCCGCTCAGTAGGCTGGTCGGCGAGCGAGAGGAACTGGCATGCGAGGCGGCCCCGGGTTGTTGCTGGCGGGGCGGTACCGGCTGACGGACCGTCCCGAACCGCTGCGCGCCCGCGCGGTGGACGAGCGGACCGGTGAGTCGGTGCTGCTGAGTGCCCTGGAGCTGCCGGCGGTGCTGACGGTGGGCCAGGATCCGGACGAGGCCGCCGCCGCGCGGGCGGACCGGCTGGTGCGGCGGGTGGCGGCGGTCGGTTCGGCCGCGCCGGTCGGGCACCCGCGGCTGCTGCGCGGGGTCGGCGCGTTCGTCGAGGACGAGCTGCTGTGGACGGTGGAGGAGCGGCCGGCCGGGTGGACGGTGGCCGAGCTGCTCGCCCAGGGGCCGCTGCCGCCGTACCGGGCGGCCGAGTTGGCGGCGGACCTGGCCGGGGCGCTGCGGGCGCTGCACGCGGCCGGGCTGACCCACGGCGCCCTGGCCGCGGAGTCGGTGCTGGTCTGCGAGGACGGCGCGGCGATGCTCGGCGGGCTGCTCGCCGGGGTGGCGGAGGAGGCGTTGGCCGAGGAGCTCGGCGGGCCGGGCGGGCGGCAGCGGTACGAGGTGCGGGCCACCCTGGTCGGCCCGGTGGCGGAGCGCTGGCCGTTGGACGGCGGCCCGGCGGGCGACTGCTGGGCGCTCGGGGTGCTGACGCAGCGACTGGTCACCGGCCGTGCGCCGTACCCGGAGCGGGACGTGCCGGAGTTGGTGACGGCCGTACGGGACGGGCGGCGGGAGCCCTCGGTGGTGTGCGGGCCGCTCGGGCCGCTGGTGGAGCGGCTGCTGCAGCCCGATCCGGTGCGGCGGCCGACGGCGGAGGCGGTGCGCGGGGAACTGGCGGAGCTGTTGGCGGGGGCGCCGGAGCCGGTCGACGAGGAGCGGGCGGCGGCGGTCGCGGCGCTGGACCCGGCGGCGCCGGCGGTGCCGCGGCAGCCGCGGGTGCGGGGCGGGAGGGCCGGGCGCTCCGGGGCGCGGGGGAGTGCCCGAAAGGGCGGCAACGGCGGGGACTTCGGGGCAGGAAACGGGGCGAAGCCGCCCCGGATACCCCCCTCCCTCTTGGGGCCGTTGCTGGTGGGCGGGGTGTTTGTGCTGCTCGCGCTGGGAATTGTCGCGGTGGTGCTGTTCGCGGGCTGACGATCCGCTCGGATTCCGGCATTGCGGTCCAGGGGGTGGGCGTGATTACCGGGGGCGGCAAGGTGCGCCTAATGTGTGCGTGGGATTTGTTCGAACAGTGGTCTGCACCAGGCCCTCCGTCGCGGTGACGGCAGGCGGAATGTGTGGGGGAGCGGGCGCAGATGGGCGTGCAGGACCGGCCGGAGGCGGCCGAGGCGGAGCGGTTGCTGGCCGGGCGGTACGAGCTCGGCGAGCGGCTCGGCCGGGGCGGCATGGGCACCGTCTGGCGGGCCTGGGACCGGATGCTCGACCGGGAGGTCGCGGTCAAGGAGCTGACCGTCAACCACCTGCCCGAGGAGGACCTCCAGATCCTGCACACCCGGATGAAGCGCGAGGCCAGCGCGGCCGCGCGGATCAAGCACCCCGGTGTGATCACCGTGCACGACGTGCTGGAGCAGGACGGCCGGCCGTGGATCGTGATGGAGCTGGTCGACGGCCGCTCGCTGGCCGACGTGATCAGCCAGGACGGCACCCTGCAGCCGCGCGCCGCCGCCGAGGTCGGCAGCCAGGTGCTGGCGGCGCTGCACCGCGGCCACCAGCTGGGCGTGCTGCACCGGGACGTGAAGCCGGCCAACGTGCTGCTGGAGCGCGGCACCGGGCGGGTGGTGCTGCTGGACTTCGGCATCGCGAAGTACGAGGGCTCGACCGAGCTGACCCGGCCTGGCGACCTGGTCGGCTCGCCGGACTACCTGGCGCCCGAGCGGGCCCAGGGCGAGCGGCCCGGGCCGGCCTCGGACCTGTGGGGCCTCGGGGCGACGCTGTACGCGGCGGTCGAGGGCCAGTCGCCGTTCCGGCGGGACTCGCCGATCACCACGCTCGCCGCGGTGGTGGACGAGCCGCTGCCGGAGTCGCGGCGGGCCGGGCCGCTGGGGCCGGTGCTGGCCGCGCTGATGGCGAAGGACCCGGCGGAGCGGCCGACGGCGGACGAGGCGGCCCGGATGCTGGCCGAGGTGCAGGCCGGGCACACGATGGGCCTGAAGTCGGTGGCGTCGGTGCGCACGCCCACCCAGTCGGTGCCGGTGGTGGACCGCAGCGAGGGGCCGACGCCGGCCGCGGAGCCGGTCGAGGGCTCCGAGGAGCCGACCGAGCCGAAGGCTCCTGCCCCCGCCCCCGCCGAACCGGACACCACCGAGGGCGCACAGGACGCGGCCCGGGCGCACACCGCGCCCGTCGCGCCGGTGCCGCACCCGTACGCGCCCGCGCGTGGACCGGCCAAGCGCCGCAACCTGCTGAAGATCGTCGGCATAGCCGTGGGCGTCGGGCTGCTGGCCGCCGCGGGCACCTTCCTCGTCACCCGGCACGTGGTGGGCGGCGGCCCCGTCGAGGACCCGACGCCCACCGCGGTCGAGTCCACCGGGCCGGAGCCCACCAGCGACGCCTCCCCCGCGGTGGCGCCGCCCAACGGCTACCACTGGGTCGACGACCCGGCCGGCTTCCGCTTCCCGCTGCCGAACGGGACCCCGTCCTGGCAGCGGATCAGCTCCGGGGACAACCAGATCTACTACACCCCCGACGGCAAGGTGCACTACCTCCAGTTCGCCGTCACCGTCGGCCAGTCGGTCAAGCCGCTGGAGCACATGCGGCAGATGGAGGCCAGCCTCTCCAAGTCGCTCAAGGACTACAAGCAGCACCGGATGGCCGGCACGGCGGTGAAGGGCCAGGAGGCGGCGGTCTGGGAGTTCAGCTACGCGGCCAAGGAGGGCGGCCGCCGGCGCGCGATCGAGACCGAGTTCATCAGCCAGGACGGCACCAGCTACGCGATCTACTCGTCCAGCCCGGAGAAGGGCAGCGAGTGGAACGAGG
Organism: Kitasatospora sp. NPDC001132; assembly: GCF_053598415.1. Lineage (NCBI taxonomy): Bacteria > Bacillati > Actinomycetota > Actinomycetes > Kitasatosporales > Streptomycetaceae > Kitasatospora > Kitasatospora sp. NPDC001132. The sequence goes on from NZ_JBSFKF010000042.1 coordinate 22,418, forward strand.
CCGAGCAGCGCTTCTACGCGGTGCTCAACAGCTTCACCCCGATCCGCTGACCGGGCCGGGCGGCGCCCGCTTTCACCCGACTGGGGCAGATTCTTGTTACCCACGGGTACCGGACCGGCCGCCGAGCGCCTAGGCTGCGCCGTATGTCGGACCTCACAGCAGATGCAGTGGCCACCGAACACTCCGGCGCCGGCAACCCGGCGGCCCCCGGCGGCGGCCGGACCGTCACCGCGGCCGTTCCGCCGTCCCTGGTCGCCAGGCTGGCCTCCGGCGTCACCGCCACCGGCGAGCCCGACCTGGTGGAGACCGTCGCCCCGCTGACCGGCGAATGGCTGGCCAGCCTGCCGCAGTCGACCCCGGCCGACGTCGAGGTCGCCTTCCAGCTGGCCCGCCGCGCCCAGGCCGCCTGGGCCGCGCTGCCGGTGCGCCGCCGGGCCGCCGTCCTGCTGCGCTTCCACGACCTGCTGCTCAGGCGGCAGGACGAGGTGCTGGACCTCATCCAGGCGGAGACCGGCAAGGCCCGGCTGCACGCCTTCGAGGAGGTGCTGGCCGTCGCCATGGCCGCCCGGCACTACGGACGGGCCGCGCACGGCTACCTCAAGGACAAGCGGCGCGGCGGCGCGCTGCCGGTGCTCACCCACGCCGTCGAGGCCCGCCGCCCCAAGGGCGTGGTCGGCCACATCTCGCCGTGGAACTACCCGCTGGAGCTGTCCATCGGCGACGCCCTGCCCGCCTTCGCGGCCGGCAACGCGGTGGTCAACAAGCCCGACACCCAGACCGCGCTGACCGCGCTGTGGGCCCGGGAGCTGCTGGTCGAGGCCGGGCTGCCGGCCGACCTGTGGCAGATCGTGATCGGCGACGGACCGGTGATCGGCCCCGCCGTGGTGGAGCACGCCGACTACGTCTCGTTCACCGGATCCACCCGCACCGGCCGCGACGTCGCCCAGCGCGCCGCCGCCCGGCTGGTCGGGGCCTCGCTCGAACTCGGCGGCAAGAACGCCATGTTGGTGCTCGCCGACGCCGACCTCGACGCGGCCGCCGCGGGCGCCGTCCGGGCCTGCTTCTCCTCCGCCGGACAGCTGTGCATCTCGATCGAGCGGCTGCTGGTGCACCGCTCGGTGGCCGACGAGTTCCTGGAGCGCTTCGCCGCCCGCACCCGGGCGCTGCGCCTGGGCGGCGGCCTCGCGTACGGCGCGGACATGGGCTCGCTGGTCTCCGCCCGTCAGCTGGAGACCACCACCCGGCACGTGGACGAGGCGGTCAAGGCGGGCGCCACCGTGGTGGCCGGCGGGCGCGCCCGGCCGGACCTCGGCCCGTTCTTCTTCGAGCCGACCATCCTCGACGGCGTCACCCCGGACATGGCGGTCTGCGCCGAGGAGACCTTCGGACCGGTCGTCTCCCTCTACCGCTTCGACACCGACGAGGAGGCGGTCGCCGCCGCCAACTCCACGCCGTACGGCCTGAACTCCAGCGTCTGGACCAGGGACCTGCGGCGCGGCCGGACGGTCGCGGCCCGGCTGCGCACCGGCACGGTCAACGTCAACGAGGCCTACGCCGCCGCGTACGGCTCGGTCGGCTCGCCGATGGGCGGCATGGGCGACTCCGGGCTGGGCCGCCGGCACGGCGCCGAGGGCATCCTGCGCTTCACCGAGGCGCAGACCATCGCGACCCAGCGGCTGGTGCCGCTCGCGCCCTCGTTCGGCCTGGACGACAAGCAGTTCGCCGCCGTGATGACCGGCGGGCTGCGGGCGCTCAAGGCGCTGCGCTTCAAGTAGGACCCGACCGCGAACCGGGCCCCGCCGGACGGTCGGGGCCCGGTTCGCGGTACCCACAGGCAGGTTCACCCGGCGAAGGAGCGGTGGCAGATGGTGCAGTCCGGCGGTGCGGCGGAGTTCGACTACGACGTGGTGGTGGTCGGGTCCGGCTTCGGCGGTTCGGTCGCGGCCCTGCGGCTGACCGAGAAGGGCTACCGGGTCGCCGTCCTGGAGGCCGGGCGGCGCTTCGACCGGGACGAACTGCCCAGGAACTCCTGGGACCTGCCGAACTACCTGTGGGCGCCGCAGCTCGGGCTGTACGGCATCCAGCGCATCCACCTGCTGGCCAACGTGCTGATCCTGGCCGGCGCCGGGGTCGGCGGCGGCTCGCTGAACTACGCCAACACGCTGTACGTGCCGCCGAAGGCCTTCTTCGAGGACCGGCAGTGGCGCCACATCACCGACTGGCAGGAGGAGTTGGCGCCGTTCTACGACCAGGCGCAGCGGATGCTCGGGGTCCGGCTCAACCCGACCGTCACCCCCTCGGACGTCCACCTCAAGGCGGCCGCCGAGCGGATGGGCGTCGGCGACACCTTCCACATGGCGCCGGTCGGGGTCTTCTTCGGCGACGGCGGGGACGCCGGGGGCAGCGCCAAGGCGGCGCCCGGCGGCGAGGTCGCCGACCCGTACTTCGGTGGCGCAGGCCCGGCCCGCAAGGCCTGTGTGGAGTGCGGCGAGTGCATGACCGGCTGCCGGCACGGCGCCAAGAACATGCTCACCGAGAACTACCTCCACCTGGCCGAGAAGGGCGGCGCGCAGATCCACCCGCTGACCACGGTGGCCCGGATCCGGGAGATCGGCGGGGCCGACGGGAGCCGCGGCTACGCGGTGGACGTGCGCCGCACCGACGCGCGCTCGAAGACCGACCGGGTGAAGGCGGGCGCGCGGACGATCACCGCGGCCCGGGTGGTCGTCGCGGCCGGCACCTACGGGACCCAGTCGCTGCTGCACCGGATGCGGGACGGCGGCCACCTGCCCCGGATCTCGGCGCGGCTGGGCGAGCTGACCCGCACCAACTCCGAGGCCCTGGTGGGCGCGCAGACCACCGACCGGTGCTACGGCGCCAAGGCGGACTTTACCAAGGGCGTCGCGATCACCTCCTCGATCCACCCGGACGCCAACACCCACATCGAGCCGGTCCGCTACGGCAAGGGCTCCAACGCGATGGGCGCGCTGTCCATCGCCCAGGTCAAGGGCGGCGGAACGATTCCGCGCTGGCTGCGCTACCTGGCGAACTCGGCGCTCCACCCGTTGACCTTCGCCCGTTCGATGGACCAGCGCCGCTGGTCCGAGAAGACGATCATCGGCCTGGTGATGCAGTCGCTGGACAACTCGATCACCGTCTCGCTGAAGAAGGGCCCGCTCGGCAAGGCCCGGCTCACCTCCACCCAGGGCCACGGCGAACCCAACCCGACCTGGATCCCGGCGGCCGAGCGGGGCGCCCAGGCGCTGGCCGACGAGATCAACGGCTTCGCCGGCAGCACCGTCGGCGAGATCTTCGACATCCCGATGACGGCGCACTTCCTGGGCGGCTGCCCGATCGGCGACGCCCCCGAGACCGGCGTGGTGGATCCGTACCACCGGCTGTACGGCTACCCCGGGATCAGCGTGGTGGACGGTTCGGCCGTCTCCGCCAACCTGGGCGTCAACCCCTCGCTCACCATCACCGCGCAGGCCGAGCGTGCCCTGTCGATGTGGCCGAACAAGGGCGAGGCGGACCCGCGCCCGGCCCAGGGCGAGGAGTACCGGCGGGTCGCGGCGGTCGCGCCGGTGCGGCCGGCCGTGCCGGAGGGCGCGTTCGGCGCGCTGCGGCTGCCGCTGCTGCCCGTCCCGGAGGTCCCGAAGAAGCGCGACTGAACCCGTCCTGCGGGCCAATCCGCCTGCCCCGGTTCCCGGTTGACATCCGTTCGGGTCCGATGGGATAAACGGGCTCCCTGGGGCCGCCAGGGACTCGTCGATCGGGGGGAGCGCGGGCCATGGCCGACTGCGCATCGTGCGGCGCGACTTCGCAGGAGGGGGCGGTCGTCTGCGGTTCGTGCGGGCGGCCGTCGGCGCCCCCGCCCCCGCCCCCGCCGGCGGGCGCCCCGCCCGCCGCACCGCCCGTCCCGCCCTCGTACGGTCCGCCGCCCGGTGCCCCCGGGTACCCGCCGCCCCCGCCGCCGCCCGTCGCCGGGCCGCCCGCGGTGGGCAGCTGGGGCAGCGGGAACCCGTACGAGCCGCGGCGCGGGCCCTCGCCGGTGATGCGCTGGCTCACCGGATCGGACTGGCGCCCGGCGCTCCGGGCCGCGATCGCCCCGACCGGCGTGCTGCTCGTGGCGGCGCTGATCACGGCCGTCCCGAGCGGCTACGACTACGACGCGTTCATCGCCTCGCCCGGCTACGGCGACCGGTTCGGCGCGGCGCTGGCGATGACCCTGAACGCCTTCGGCGCGCCGTTCCGGCTGACCGGGCACCCCGCGTCCAGCCGCGACACCCTGGACGACCTGGAGCTCGCGTTCCGGGTGCTGCCGATGACCGTCACCGTGCTCTGGGCACTGGCGCTCTGGCTCGGCCTGCGGGCCGGGGCCCGCGGGCGCAAGGCGGCCGGCGCCCAGCTGACCCGCGGCCAGGCCGGTGGCGAGGCACTGCGCACCGCCGTGGTGCTGGCCGGGGTGGCGCTGCTGATCGGGCTGGTCGGAGGAACGACCTGGCATCCGGCGGACCGGTTCGACGACGAGTCCGGCTACCCCCTGCGGAGCACCGGCATGAGCTTCGGCGCGGACTCGGGCTGGGTGGAGGCGGTCGGGTGGACGGCCCTGCTGGCCGCCGCACTGGCCTTCGCCGTCCACGGCACCGACGCCCTGCGCTGGGCGGCCTGGCGCAACCGGTCGGTGCGCGGCTGGGCGGTGGCCGCGCTCACGGCGGGCCAGGCGCTGGCGCTGGCGGTCGGCCTGGCCGCACTGGTGGCCTTCGTGCTGGTCGCGGCGAACAGCAAGGAGGGCGTGGAGACGGCGGTCTCGCTCGCTTTCCTGCCCAACCTGGGCCTCCTCCTGCTCGGTTTCGGCTCGGGGTCGACCTGGCGGGTGCACTCCGGGCTGTCCGGCCAGGGCGAGAGCTGGGGCGACCGCAGCAGCGACGCGGAGATCTCCTTCCTCGACCTGCACGACGCGGCCGCGGACTGGCGCTGGTGCGGCCTGCTGGCGCTCGCCGCGGCGGGCCTGCTCGGCTGGTCCGCGTACCGGCGCCGACTGGACGCGGCCGACCGGCTCCGGCTGGCGGCCGTGTACGGGGTGGCGCTCACCGCGCTGATGGCGGTGGCCGGTGCGCAGATGACCAGGACGATGTCGATGCGGGGCTGGACCTCCTCGGCCCGCGTGGACATGTCCCAGGAGACCTCGGTCGGCCTGGTGTTCCTCAGCGTGCTGCTGGCCAACCTGGTCTGGTCGGTGGTCGGCGCGGTGCTGGTGCCGCCGCTGCTGGCGGCCGTCCGCGGCCGGGGTGTGGGCGCGCCGCAGACCGCGGTGCCGTACGCCGAGTCGCCGTTCGCGTCCGCCCAGGGCGCTGGAGCCCAGGGCGCCGGCGTGCAGGGTGCCGGGGCCCAGACCGGCGGGCCGTACGCGCAGGTGCCGCCGCAGGCGCCGTACGCGACGCCGGGGGCGCCGGTGGCACCGGGCCACGGCGTGCCGCCGCAGTCCGGCGGGCCGAGCGAGGTGCTGGACTCGCACCCGGCGCCGCCCGCTCCGGCCGGCGGGACGTCGGCGCCCGGCGCGGTGCCGCCGCCCCCGGGCCAGGAGCCGGTCGACCCGAGCGTCTGGCGCGAGCACCCCTGACTCCGGGCGCCCCTGACTCCGGGGCTCCCGAAAAGGGCAAAGGGCCCCGCGGGGGAACGGGGCCCTTTGTCGTTCAGCACTCGGCGTCAGGGCCGCGCCGGTGCTGCGGTGACGGCGCCGGGGGAGGAGCGCCGTCGTGTCGGTTGGCTTCGGGGTGCGCCGTGCGGCTCCGGCGTGGGTGGCCGGTCGCGCGGGGCGCGGACGTCCGTGGGCGGCGGGTCGGTGCGCAGGTCTGCGCCGGGCCCGCGCTCACGGAGTGTGAGCGGTAAGCCGCTGCCGCCTCCCTGCGGCGCGGCTGCGGAGAACGCCGTCGCGGGCCTCCTCGGCGAGCCGTGAGGCGCCGGGAGAACCGCTTACAACGAGCATCGTGCTGGACGAGGGGCTCGCTCTGCAACCGGTTCGGCACAGTTCGGCACAGAGCATTTCCCGTCGAGCCCGCCGCTGATGATCACGGTGAGTAGCGGTTCGGGTGGTTGTGGCGCACGGGGACGCGCGTAGCGGCGCCGGCTGGACGGGGGAGTGCGCTCGGGCGCGCACCGGATCGGACCGGGGGTGTGACGACCGGTCCCGGGCGTCCCCGGACCCCGGCCGTCCCACCTCTCGGCCCAGTCGCGGCCGGGTTCGCTGTCCCCTGCTGGCCGGCCGCGGCACCCGCGCACGGTCCCACGGAGCCGTGCGCCCGGCGGGCCGGGCGGCGGCACCACGTGCGCCGGTGTACTGGGGTGAAGCTCCACGCGTGGTCCTGCTGCCGTACGGCGGTGCCCCCGCGGGGGCGGCGGCGCGTCTGGCGGACGCGGCGCGGCCGTACGTTCGTCAGAAGCAACGAACCGCCGCCCCGCGCGGTCACGGTCCATTGGACGTGCAGACGAGTGAAACCGGACAGCCCGGTAGAATCGGTGTCCAGACACCCCACACCGTCCGCCGCAGCCGCAGCCCCGCCGGGGAGGCGGCCACGCGCGACACCTCGATACCGCTGCCGGAAGGCCGTCCGTGTCCTCTGCAATTCCCGTCCAGTCCGCGCCGGACAACGACCCCGTCCTGGTGGTCGACTTCGGCGCCCAGTACGCCCAGCTCATCGCCCGTCGGGTGCGTGAGGCGCGGGTCTACAGCGAGATCGTGCCGAGCAGCATGCCGGTCGCCGAGATGCTCGCCAAGAACCCCAAGGCGATCATCCTCTCCGGCGGCCCGTCGTCGGTCTACGAAGAGGGCGCGCCGCAGATCGACCGCTCGATCTTCGAGGCCGGTGTCCCGGTCTTCGGCATGTGCTACGGCTTCCAGCTGATGGCCAAGAGCCTCGGCGGCACCGTCGACAACAACGGCGCCCGCGAGTACGGCCGCACCCCGCTGACCGTCTCCCGCGCCGGCTCCACCCTGTTCGAGGGCGTCCCGGCGCAGCACTCGGTGTGGATGTCGCACGGCGACGCCTGCTCCGCCGCCCCGGAGGGCTTCACCGTCACCGCCTCCACCGACCTGGTCCCGGTCGCGGCCTTCGAGAACGACGAGGCCCGGCTCTACGGCGTCCAGTACCACCCCGAGGTGCTGCACTCCGACCACGGCCAGCAGGTCCTGGAGCACTTCCTCTACCGCGGCGCCGGCATCGCCCCGACCTGGACCACCGGCAGCGTGGTCGACGAGCAGATCGCCCTGATCCGCGAGCAGGTCGGCGACAAGCGCGCGATCTGCGGCCTGTCCGGCGGCGTGGACTCCGCGGTCGCGGCCGCCCTGGTCAACAAGGCCATCGGCGACCGGCTGACCTGCGTCTACGTCGACCACGGCCTGATGCGCAAGGGCGAGACCGAGCAGGTCGAGAAGGACTTCGTGGCCGCCACCGGCGTCCAGCTGAAGGTCGTCGACGCCTCCGAGCGCTTCCTGAACGCGCTGAAGGGGGTCACCGACCCCGAGGAGAAGCGCAAGATCATCGGCCGGGAGTTCATCCGGGTCTTCGAGCAGGCCCAGGCCGAGATCGTCGCCGAGGCCGGCGAGCAGGGCGAGTCGGTCGACTTCCTGGTCCAGGGCACCCTGTACCCGGACGTGGTGGAGTCCGGCGGCGGCACCGGCACCGCCAACATCAAGTCCCACCACAACGTCGGCGGCCTGCCCGAGGACCTCCAGTTCCAGCTGGTCGAGCCGCTGCGCAAGCTGTTCAAGGACGAGGTCCGGATGGTCGGCCAGGAGCTGGGCCTGCCGGAGGAGATCGTCCAGCGCCAGCCGTTCCCGGGCCCGGGCCTGGGCATCCGGATCGTCGGCGAGGTCACCAAGGAGCGCCTGGACCTGCTCCGCGACGCCGACGCGATCGCCCGCGAGGAGCTGACCGCGGCCGGTCTGGACCGCGAGATCTGGCAGTGCCCGGTCGTGCTGCTCGCCGACGTCCGCAGCGTGGGCGTGCAGGGCGACGGCCGCACCTACGGCCACCCGATCGTGCTGCGCCCGGTCTCGTCCGAGGACGCCATGACCGCCGACTGGTCGCGCCTGCCGTACGACGTGCTGGCGAAGATCTCCACCCGGATCACCAACGAGGTCCGCGACGTGAACCGCGTCGTCGTCGACGTCACCAGCAAGCCGCCGGGCACCATCGAGTGGGAGTAGCACTCCCACCGGCCGACGGGAGGTTTCCGCGTCCCTGAGGCCGATGCCTGAACGGCCGCGCCGTCGTTCCCGTAACGGAGGGAGCGACGGCGCGGCCGTTTGTGGTGCGGGCGCCGCTCGTCGGGAGGGACCTCCCACCGAAAGCGGCCGGGAGCGGGCAGAATGCGGACCGGACCTGTCAGGCGGTGGCAGGCGGCGAGGGAAGGTGTGAGGGATGTCGGAGGCCAGCAACCCGGTGCCGGCAGGCGGGGGAGCGGCCGGTCCGGCCGCCCGGGCCGCGCAGCTGAGGGCGCGCGCGTCCAGGTACGCGCTGCTGCCGCTGCGGCTCTTCCTCGGCGTCACCTTCGTCTACGCCGCCCTCGACAAGCTCTCCGACGCCCACTTCCTGGCCGGGGCGGGCGACCCGGCCTCCTTCGTCTCGCAGACCCAGGCCGCCAAGGCGGGCGGCAGCCCGGTCTCCTTCCTGCTCGGCCCCGCCCTCGGCCACCCGACCCTGTTCGCGCTCGCCGTGGCCTTCGGCGAGCTGGCGGTGGGCCTCGGCACCCTGCTCGGCCTGTGGGGCCGGGTCGCCGCGCTCGGCGGCGCGCTGCTCAACCTCAGCCTGTGGCTGACGGTCAGCTGGAGCGTCTCGCCGTACTACCTCGGCAACGACCTGGCCTACCTGATGGCCTGGACCCCGCTGCTGCTGGCCGGCACGCCGGACCTGTCGGTGGACGGCTACCTGGCTCGCCGGGCCGCGCGGGACCGCGAGCGCGGGCTGGGCGAGGACCACGTCAAGCGCCGGGCCCTGGTGGACGGCGGGATCGCGGCCGTCGCGATCGGCGGGGCCGGGCTGCTCACCGGCTCGCTGACCCGTACCTTCGGCCGGGACGAGTCGGCCGCCGCCAAGCAGTCGGCGGCCCCGGTCGCCGACGCGCCGGCCCCCGACGCCGCGGTCTCGAACGCCTCGGCGCAGGCCCCCGCGGTGCCCGCCGCGAGCGTGCCGGTCGGCGGCGCGGCCCAGGTCAAGGACCCGGCCACCGGGGACGCCGTCTACATCGTGCAGCCCAAGGCCGGCCAGTACTGCGCCTTCTCCGCGGTGTGCACCCACTCGGGCTGCGCCGTGGACGCGCCGAAGAACGGCCAGCTGTACTGCCCCTGCCACGGCTCCCGGTTCGACGCCGCGACCGGTGCGGTGGTCAACGGGCCGGCGGTCAAGCCGCTGCCCAAGTACGCCGTCAGCAAGAACGGGGACCAGCTGACCCTGGGCCCGCAGCAGAGCTGAGGACCCGGGGCCGGGCGGGCGCGCTCGCGGCGCTCAGGGGGCGGTCAGTCCTCGCGGTCGGGCCGGCCGCGCCGGGCCACCGCCGCGACCGCGCCGGCCAGGCCGCCGACGCCGAGCACGATGAAGGCGACGGGGATGACGATCCGCCCGTTCACCGACCGGTCGTTGAGCGCCGCGACCAGGTAGACCACGGCGATCACGGTGAACAGCGCACCCGCGATCAGCGAGAACAGGTCGAGCCGGTGCTTCCTCACTGCTGGACCACCTTGATGTTGCCGAGCCCGAGTCCGAGTTCGAGATTGAGGGTGCCCTTGGCCGGCTGCCCGTTGGCAGGACCGATCAAGTAGGTGTGCCGTCCGGTGCTGTCGCTCCGGTCGTCGGGGGCGGAGACGTTGCCCAGGCCGACCCGGGCCACCACGTTCACCGTCACGTCGTCCGGCACGGTGACGGTGATGTCGCCGACGCCGAGGTCGACCTTGGTGGAGAGGGTGGCCCCGGCCGGGTCGACCGCGGACAGGTTCAGGTTGATCTTCCCGGCGGCCAGGTTGTACCGGTCGTGCAGGTCGGCCGCCGAGGCGACGGTCCACTCGCGGTCGCCGACGGCGTTGCGCATGGAGTCCGGCGCGTGGCCGACGAAGGCCAGCGCCAGGGTGAGCAGCATGCCGGTCACCGCCAGCCGGCGGGCCCGGCCGAACTTCGCGCCGACCAGCAGGGTCAGGCCCACCACCAGCAGCGCGGTGGCCAGCACCGTCGCGCCCAGCACGGTGGGGTTGTGGTGGTCGGCGGAGGCGGCCCAGACCGCGGCGCCGGCGCCGACCGCCAGCAGGAAGCCGAAGAAGCCGAGCGCCGAGCGCTCCCGGGGGTGCCGCACGGCGACGGGCGCGGGGCGGCGCTGGGCGTTCTCCTTGCGCAGCGGGTCGCCCTCGGGCAGGTCGGCGCGCTGCCACCAGGGCTGGGCCGGGCCGCCGGCCGGGGGCACGGGGGTGCCGTACGGCGGGGTCGGGCCGGCCGGGGAGGCGCCCCCGTACGGGTTGCGCTCGGGGTGGCGCGGGTCCCACAGGTAGCCGCCGGGGCCGGGGGCCGGGCCGTCGGCGGGGGTCCGGCCGGCGGGCCGGGCGGCCTCGTCCTGCTCCGGCCGCGGCCAGCGGTAGGCCCCGGTGCCGTCGGCGCTCGCGGCGCCGCCGGTGACCCCGGTGCCCTCCTGCCCGGGGAAGTGGCGGTCGTACGGGCCGCCGCGGCGGCGCTCGCGCCCCCGGCCCCGGCGGCGCTCCGGGTCGTAGCGCACCGCGAGGAAGACCAGGGCGGCGAGCAGCAGCAGCGGGAACATCTGGTCCCCGTCGCCCATCGAGGAGAAGAACACCCCGGTGCCGATCACCGTCAGCAGCACCGCGCCGACCGACTGGCCGTCCACCCGTCCGGTGAGCACCCGCTGGAGCTCGGTGCGCCCGCCGCGGCCCTTGGGCTCGCCGTCCGTCGGGACGATCAGCCAGGCCAGGCCGTACAGGAACAGCCCGAGGCCGCCGGAGAGGCAGAGCACCACCGTGACGATCCGGAACACCACCGGGTCGATGTCCAGGTGCCGGCCGAGGCCGCCGCAGACGCCGGCCACCACGCGGTGGTGCTCGGCCCGGGTCAGTGGCGGGCGGTCCGGTTCCGGCGGGGCGGCGGGCCCGGCCTCCTCGATGCGGGGGTCCTCGGTCATGGGCACCATCCTTCCGGCAGGGGACGGCCCGGCCCAACCGGGTCGATCCCTGTCCGTACCCTGACTTGTCCCTGATACGGGATGGGGACACACCCTGATGCGCCCGCGGGCGCCCGCGTGGAACCATCGGTGGCGTGGCAGCCCCCGGTACCGATCCCCGAACCATCGCCCCCGACGCCGTGCCGTCGGCCGGCGCCGACCCGAGCGCGCCCGACGGCGGTCGGCCGCCCTACCGGCGGCTCTACCGCAGTCCGCGGGGCCGGATGCTCGGCGGCGTCGCGCACGGCCTGGCGGTGCACCTCGGGCTGCCGGTGCGGTGGGTGCGGATCGCCTTCGTCGTGCTGTTCTTCGCGCAGGGGATCGGCGCGCTGCTGTACGCCGCGTTCTGGTTCGTGGTGCCGATCGGCATCGGCGAGCCCTCGCAGCGCGGCGGCGCCCAGTGGGTGTACGTCAACGGGGCGTTCGTCCCGGCCTCGCCCGGGGTGCAGGGCGGGCTGCTGAACAAGGGCGGCCAGGCCACCGGCTGGGTGGGCCGGATGCGCCGGCTGCTCCAGCACACCCTGCAGGGCGAGCCGGTGACCGCCCCCGCGGAGGGGGAGGAGGCCGGGCCGGCCGGCAAGGCCGGGCAGGGCGGCCTCGGGCAGCTCGCCGCCCTGGTGATGACCGTGATCGGCGTGATCGCGCTGCTCAACGTGCTCGGCTGGCAGACCGCCAAGCCGTACACCTGGCCGCTGCTGGCGATCGGCGTCGGCGTGGCGCTGGTCTGGCGGCAGGCCGACGACTCGCGCTGGCAGCGCTGGTTCGGCATCGAGGAGGGCGAGAAGCGGCGCGGCGCCTACACCCGGGTCGGCGCGGGCGTGCTGCTCGCGGTGGTCGGCACCATCGCGCTGCTCGCCATGCAGGGCAGCGGCTCCACGCTCGGCTCGGTGATCGAGGCCTCGCTCGCGGTGCTGGTCGGCGTGCTGGTGCTGCTCGGCCCGTACGGCCTGCGGCTCTGGCAGGACCTCGGGGCCGAGCGCACCGCCCGCATCCGCGCCCAGGAGCGGGCCGAGATCGCCGCGCACATCCACGACTCCGTGCTGCACACCCTGACCCTGATCCAGCGCAGGGCCGAGGACCCCAAGGAGGTGCTGCGGCTGGCGCGCTCGCAGGAGCGCGAGCTGCGGCTGTGGCTGTACCGCCCGGAGGCCGCCGCCGAGGCCGCGCCGGACACCATGGCGGAGACCCTGCGGGCCGCCGTCGCCGAGGTCGAGGACCGGCACGGCGTCCAGGTCGAGCTGGTGATCGTCGGCGACTGCCCGATGGACGAGAGGATCGCGGCACAGATGCAGGCCGCGAGGGAGGCGACCGTCAACGCGGCCAAGTACGGTGGCGGGGGACCGGTCCAGGTCTACGCCGAGGTGGAGGGGAGGACGGTGTCGGTGTTCGTCCGCGACCACGGCCCCGGCTTCGACCCCGACACGGTGCCCGAGGACCGGATGGGCGTACGGGAGTCGATCATCGGCCGGATGAAGCGCAACGGCGGCACCGCTCGGGTGCGGCCGGCGGCGGGCGGCGGTACCGAGGTCGAGCTGGAGATGGAGAGAACGGATGACTGAGGCAGCTCCGATGGGGGTGCCCCCAGCCGAAGGCCGGGGGCGGACCGCGCGGGTCGTACTGGTGGACGACCACCGGATGTTCCGGACGGGGGTCAGGGCCGAGATCGGCCGTACCGAGGTGACCGGCATCGACGTGGTCGGCGAGGCCGACGACGTGGACTCGGCGGTCCGCGTGGTCGCCGAGACCAGGCCGGACGTGGTACTGCTCGACGTCCACCTGCCGGGCGGCGGCGGCGTCGAGGTGCTGCGCCGCTCGGCCGGCGTGATGGGGGAGCAGGGAGGGGTCAAGTTCCTGGCGCTGTCGGTGTCGGACGCCGCCGAGGACGTCATCGGCGTCATCCGCGGCGGCGCGCGCGGCTACGTCACCAAGACCATCACCGGCACCGACCTGGTGAACGCGGTCTTCCGGATCGCCGACGGCGACGCGGTGTTCTCGCCCCGGCTGGCCGGCTTCGTGCTGGACGCCTTCGCCGCCACCGACACCCCGCCGGTGGACGAGGACCTGGACCGGCTCACCCAGCGCGAGCGCGAGGTCCTGCGGCTGATCGCCCGCGGCTACGCCTACAAGGAGATCGCCAAGCAGCTCTTCATCTCGGTGAAGACGGTCGAGAGCCACGTCTCCGCCGTGCTGCGCAAGCTCCAGCTGAGCAACCGCCACGAGCTGACCCGCTGGGCCACCGCCCGCCGCCTGGTCTGACAGGTCCGGGAGCCGAAGCCCGCCCGCCCCGGATCCTTCGGGGCGGGCGGGCTTGTCAGCGGGTGGCCATAGACTCGATGTGCCATGAGTAGCCTCTTTGACGACCTTCCGCTCCCCGGTTTCGAGGCCCCCGCCGCCGGGTCGAAGCAGCCCGCCGCTCCCGTGGACGAGGAGCCCCCGCCGTACGAGGACGACCTCCCGTACGACGCGTACGAGGAGGCCATCCCGGACGGGCTGTTCCAGACCGACCACGCCGCCGAGACGGAGCGGGACGCCTGGTACCGCAACGGCGCCGCCCGGGCGGTGATCGACCCGGCGCAACTGCTGGAGGGGATGAACGACCCGCAGCGCGAGGCGGTGCTGCACGCGGGCTCCCCGCTGCTGATCGTGGCCGGCGCCGGCTCGGGCAAGACCCGGGTGCTGACCCACCGGATCGCCCACCTGCTGGGCGCCCGCGGCGTGCAGCCGGGGGAGATCCTGGCGATCACCTTCACCAACAAGGCGGCCGGCGAGATGCGCGAGCGCGTCGAAGCGCTGGTCGGCCCGCGCGCCCGGGCGATGTGGGTCTCCACCTTCCACAGCGCCTGCGTGCGCATCCTGCGCCGCGAGTCCAAGCAGCTGGGCTTCACCTCCAGCTTCTCGATCTACGACTCGGCCGACTCGCAGCGGCTGATGTCGCTGGTCTGCCGTGACCTCGACCTGGATCCGAAGCAGTTCCCGCCGAAGTCCTTCACCGCGAAGATCAGCAACCTCAAGAACGAGCTGATCGACGAGGAGACCTTCGCCGACCAGGCCGCCAACCCGATGGAGAAGAAGCTCGCCGAGGCGTACGCGCTCTACCAGCGGCGGCTGCGCGAGGCCAACGCGCTGGACTTCGACGACATCATCATGACGACGGTGAACCTGCTGCAGGCCTTCCCCGACGTCGCCGAGCACTACCGGCGCCGGTTCCGGCACATCCTGGTCGACGAGTACCAGGACACCAACCACGCCCAGTACATGCTCGTCCGGGAGCTGAGCGGCGGATCCGTCGCGGCCGCGCCGAAGCGCACCGCGGACGGGGACTTCGTGAACCCGGCGGCCGCGCACCTCGCCGAGGTGCCGCCCGCCGAGCTGTGCGTGGTCGGTGACGCGGACCAGTCGATCTACGCCTTCCGCGGCGCGACGATCCGCAACATCCTCCAGTTCGAGGAGGACTACCCGAACGCGACCACGATCTTGCTGGAGCAGAACTACCGCTCCACCCAGACGATCCTGAGCGCCGCCAACGCCGTCATCGAGCGCAACGCCAACCGCCGCGAGAAGAAGCTGTGGACGGCCGGGGACCACGGCGAGAAGGTCGTCGGCTACGTCGCGGACGACGAGCACGGCGAGGCCCAGTTCATCGCCGACGAGATCGACCGGCTCACCGACAAGGGCGAGGCCAAGCCCGGCGACGTCGCGATCTTCTACCGGACCAACGCCCAGTCCCGCGTGTTCGAGGAGGTGTTCATCCGGGTCGGCCTGCCGTACAAGGTGGTCGGCGGGGTGCGCTTCTACGAGCGCAAGGAGGTCCGGGACGTCCTGGCGTACCTGCGGGTGCTCTCCAACCCCGAGGACACGGTGCCGCTGCGCCGGATCCTCAACGTGCCCAAGCGCGGCATCGGCGAGCGGGCCGAGGCGATGATCGACGCGCTCGCCGCGCGGGAGCGGATCTCCTTTGCCCAGGCGCTGGTGCGGGTCGACGAGGCGTACGGGATGGCCGCGCGCTCGGCCAACGCCGTCAAGAAGTTCAACACCCTGATGGCCGGGCTGCGCCAGGTGGTCGAGTCGGGCGCGGGCCCGGCGGCGGTGCTGGAGGCCGTCCTGGAGGAGACCGGCTACCTGGCCGAGCTCCAGGCGTCGACGGACCCGCAGGACGAGACCCGGGTGGAGAACCTCCAGGAGCTCGCCTCCGTCGCCCTGGAGTACGAGCAGGACCCGGGCGAGCGTCCGGACGCCGGGGAGGAGGGCACGCCGCCGGTCGGCTCGCTGGCCGACTTCCTGGAGCGGGTCGCGCTGGTCGCCGACTCCGACCAGATCCCCGATGAGGACGAGGACGGGCAGGGCGTCATCACGATGATGACCCTGCACACCGCCAAGGGCCTGGAGTTCCCGGTGGTCTTCCTGACCGGCATGGAGGACGGGATCTTCCCGCACATGCGGGCGCTCAACCAGGTCAAGGAGCTGGAGGAGGAGCGCCGGCTCGCGTACGTCGGCCTCACCCGGGCCCGCGAGCGGCTGTACCTGACCCGCTCGGTGCTGCGTAGCGCCTGGGGGCAGCCGGCCTACAACCCGGCCTCGCGCTTCCTGGAGGAGATCCCGGAGGCGCTGGTGGAGTGGAAGCGCACCGGGGCGGCCCAGGCGCCGGTCCAGCGCGGCTACTCCTCGGGCGCGTCCTGGGGCAAGTCCTCGTCCGGCGGCGGGAGTTCGCGCTCCTCGTCGTCGGCGGCGTCGCCCAAGGCCGGCTGGGGGCAGTCGGCGCGGCGCGGCGGCGGCCGGTTGGTGGAGCGCGAGGCCGTCTCGCTCGCGGTCGGCGACCGGGTCACCCACGACAGCTTCGGGCTGGGCACCGTGGTGGCCGTCACGGGCGTCGGCGACCGGGCACAGGCCACCGTCGACTTCGGCACCGACGGGCGCAAGCAGCTGCTGCTGCGCTACGCGCCGGTCGAGAAGCTGTAGGGCGTTCTAGCGCGGGTCCAGGCCGTTCGAGAGGAACCAGGGCAGCGGGTCGATCGGCCCGCTGCCCTGCGGCCGGATCTCGAAGTGCAGGTGCGGGCCGGTGCTGTTGCCGCTGCTGCCGACGAAGGCGACCACGTCGCCCTGCTTCACCGGGCCCTTGCGCACCTTGTACGCCCGCAGGTGGCAGTACCAGGCCTCGGTGCCGTCGGACATCTTGATGATCGTCATGTAGCCGTAGAACGGGTTCCACTGGGTGCGGAGGGTGCCGTCGGCCACGGCGTAGACCTCGGAGCCGCCGTCCACCGGGAAGTCGATGCCGGTGTGCCGGTTGGCCCAGTGGGTGCCGGCCTCGCCGAACACCTCGCCGAGGCCGTGCCGGGCGACCGGCATGACCACCTTGGGCTTGACCGGCTCGGGCGCCGGCTCGGCGGTGGGCTGCGCGGTGGGGGCCTCGGCGGGGGCGTCGGCGGGCTGGGCGCCGGCCAGCGGCTGGCGGGCGTCGCCGCGCGAGGCCTGGGCCGGTGCGCCGGCCGCGACCGCCTGGGCGGCCGCCGTCCGCGCGGCCGCGGTGTCCGGGGCGTTGTCCGTCGCCGTCTGCGGCACCCGCCCGGCGGCCTGGGCGCGCTGCTGGTCGGCCTCGCCCTGCACGGTGACCGCCGCTGCGGCGGCCACGCCGAGCGCCGCCACCGACGGCAGCGCGACCCGCAGCAGTGCCGTCCGGGTGGCCGCCTTGGCGGCGCCGCGGCGCTGGGCACGGGACTGTTCGCGGGCCGCGAGGCGCAGCTCCGCACGGGTCGGACGGGCGGCTGCATCGGGAGCCATCGGGGGCTGCCTCCTCGGTGGGCCTCGGACGTCGTCGGGCGAGGGGGAGAACAGCCGTGACTGTAACCGCAAGGTCGACGCTCCGGAAAACCCTCCGGATGTCAAGGGGGCGGCCGGGGGGTCTGTGCGGAGGTTGCGGGAAGGAGGGGTATACCCGCTGGTAGCAAGGCCCGGAGCTGTGACTTTGCCCTCCTCTTGGGGGGTGGCACGGTCAACCGTGCCCGGTGGCGCTAACCTCCCCTCAGATTGGTTATTGACCGTTAACCGCGCCGGCGGCCCACGAGGCCCGGTCGGATGGTGGACGACGATGTCCAGGAGGCAGTCATGAGTGTGTCGGGGCCGATCCGTGTGGTGGTCGCCAAGCCCGGGCTCGACGGTCACGACCGTGGTGCCAAGGTCATCGCGCGTGCCCTGCGCGACGCCGGTATGGAGGTCATCTACACCGGACTGCACCAGACGCCCGAGCAGGTCGTCGACACCGCGATCCAGGAGGACGCGGACGGCATCGGGCTGTCGATCCTCTCCGGCGCCCACATGACGCTGTGCGCGCGGGTGCTGGAGCTGCTGAAGGAGCGCGACGCGGAGGACATCAAGGTCTTCTGCGGCGGGATCATCCCGGACGAGGACATCGCCGAGCTCAAGGCGATGGGCGTCGCGGACATCTTCACCCCGGGCACGCCGACCCGGGACGTGGTCGCCTGGGTCGAGTCGAACCTGCGGGCGGGCTGAGCCACCGGGCGTCGAGCGGGCCGGCCCCTCCCGGGACCGGCCCGCTCCGTCGTGTCCGGTGCTCCGCCGGGTTCAGCCCGCCAGCTCCGCGAGCATCGCCGCCCGGAAGCGCAGGGTGCCGGCCAGCCGGGCGAAGGTCTCGGACCACGCGGAGTCCGGGGCGGCCTCGGCGGCCAGCTCCTCCACCGCGGCGGCCGACTCCGGGGAGAGCGCGCGCTCCGTCATCCCGAGCACCCCGCTGTGGCTCCACGGGTACGCCCCGGAGGCCGCCGCCCGGGCCAGCGCCGTCACCACGGCGGTGGACAGCGGCGGCGTCCACGGGGTGGCGCAGGCGCCGAGCAGTTGGAAGGCCTCGCCCAGTCCGTGCACCGTGATGAACGCGGCCGTCCAGGCGGCCCGCTCCTGTGGCGGGAGGACGGCCAGCAGCTTGGCCGGGGCGCCGGTGGCCCGCGGCGAGCGGGTCCGGGCGCCGCGTCCGGGCGGGGCCGGGGCCGGGCCGAGCAGCGCCCGGGCCCAGTCGGCGTCCTGCTGACGGACGGCTGCCCGCGCCCAGGCCTCGCGCAGGTCGTCGGCCCAGCTGCTGCTGGCCTCGTCGAGGCTGTCGCCGACCCGCAGGGCGAGCAGCTGCTCGGGCGTCAGCCCGGTGCTCGTCGACCAGGTCGCCAGTGGCGCGGCGGCCACCACCTCGCCGAACCACCAGGCCCGTTCGCCGCGCCCGGTGGGCGACTTGGGGGCGATCCCGTCGCGCTGCATCCGGGCGTCGCACTCGGCGGGCGGGGTGACCAGCAGGTGGGTGCCGGTGTCGGCGAGCCGGACGGCGGCCCGGGCCCGCTCGGCCATCCGGTGGGCCAGCGCCGAGTCGGGCAGGGCGGAGAGCAGCTCGGCGGCGGTGGCCCGGACGTTCTTGCTGCGGTCGCCGAGGGCGGCCTCCAGGAACGGTTCGTCGGCGGGGGAGAGGCCCTCCTGGAGGGCGTCCAGGAAGAGCAGACGGTCCTCGGCGCGCTCGGTGGCCCAGGTGCCGCGCAGCAGTTCCAGGCCGGCCGCGGGATCGCGGCGGCGCAGCAGCGTGAGGTGGGTGACCCGCTCGGCGAACAGGCCCTCGTGCCAGAGCCGGTCGTCCGCGCACTCCTGCGGCAGCTCGGGCGTGGTGGTGCGCAGCACGAACCGCCAGTCGGGGTTCTGCTCGGCCAGCCAGCGGCCCAGCGGACCGGCCAACGCCACGGCGTCGGGCCGCAGTTCGCTGCGGGCGCGGGCGGCGTCGAGCAGGCCGGGCACCAGCGCGGCGGGCGGGCGCAGGCCGCTCGCCCGGGCGGCGGTGAGCCACTGGGGCAGCAGCTCGGCCAGGTTGGCCAGGGTGCCGCCGCCGGCGCCGGTCCGGCCCGAGAGCAGGACGGCCAGGCGGCGGGCTGCGGGCTCCGGCAGTTCCGGGCGGGTGTCCTCGGCCGCGGGCGGGCCGGGCGGCTCGGCGGCCGGTACGGGCAGCGCGCCGGCCCGGCGGCGGACGGCGGCCAGCGCGGCCAGCTCCAGCAGGGCGGCGGCCTGGTCGCCCCGGTCCACGGCGTCGGCGAGCGGCAGGGCGGTGGCCGGGAGCGGTCGGCGGTCGGTCCCGAGCAGGGCGCTGGTCTGCAGGGTCTCCCACGGGTCCTGGGTGGTCGTCATTCTCGGTGCTCCTAAGCGTTGGTGAGGCCGACCGGGCGTCGGCCGGCAGCCCAGGCCGTGACCGGGGCGAAGCCCTGGTGGCCGTACTCGCCGAAGACCGTGAGCGGGCGGCCGGTGGAGACCGCGGCCAGCCGCCACAGCGCGGCCTCCGGGGCGGTCGAGGTGCGGACCGGCACGGTGTGGTGGCCGTCCGTCAGGAACCAGCCGTCCGGGGTGCGGACCGGGACGACGTCGCCGAGCACCGTCGGTCGGCTCTCCAGCCACGGGTCGTCGGCGACGGCGGTGCCGTAGCCGGCCACCGCCTCGGCGACCGTCAGCCCCGCGGGCGGCCCGGCGGGGCCCGGCTCGGGGGCGCCGTAGCGCTTGCAGAGGGTGGCGCGCAGCGGATGGGCGCCGGGGTAGTAGGCGAGCTGGGCCTCCACCAGGTGGCCGGTGGGCAGGGCGAGGGCGGGCGCCTGGCCGGAGTGGCCGAAGGCGAGCAGCAGGGCCGGGCGGCCGGTCTTGGCGCCGCGCAGCCAGACCCGGCGGGTGGTGAGCCGCTCGACCGTGGTGTCCCGGCTGCCGAGCACCAGCCAGCGGTCGCGGACGCCGGTCCCCAGCGTGCTGTCGTCCGCGGGGTACCCGACCCGGGTGCGGACGGTGGCGGCCAGTTCGGGCGGCAGCTCGTCCATCCGGGTGGCGGCGGTGGCGAGCAGGTGCAGCATCGCGTACTCCTCCAGCAGCCGCTCCTGCGGCAGCGCGTCCAGTTCGCGGACCCGGGTGGCCAGGCCGGGGGCCTGCGCGTCGACCATCCGGGCGGCGACCTCCTCCCAGGGCCCGGCGGTGGACTGGTCGGCCAGGCCGTGCCGGACCCGGTCGGTCAGCCGCAGCCGCAGTTCGGCGGCCCCCGCGGTGACCCGGGCGCCGCGCTTCTCGGCCCGCCGCCGTGCGGCCTCCGGGTCGACCGGCTCCGCCGCGCGCTTCTCCGTGCGCTCCTGGCGGGACTTGAGCCACTCGGCGACCCAGTCGGCGGGCTCGCCGGCCGGGACGGCCTGCGGGGTGCCGCTCCACAGCAGGAGGAGCCCGAGCGCGTGCTTGCACGGGAACTTCCGGCTGGGGCAGCTGCACTGGTAGGCGGGCGTGGCGAGTTCGATCGCGGTGCGGTACGGCGTGCGGCCGCTGCCCTTGCACTCCCCCCAGAGCGCGGTGCCGTCGGTGCCGGTGCCGGACCACGGCGCGGGCGCGGAGAGCTTGCCCGCCGCCTTCTGCGAGGCGGCGTCAGGTGCCAGGGACAGGACGTGTTCGGTGCTCCAGCGTTCCTCCATGCGACCGACCGTAGGTGGCGGCACTGACAGCGGCTGACGGGCCGTTCGCGGGCCCAGCCGGGTTGTCAGTGGCTCGGTGCAGGGTTGTTCCCAACAGGTCCTGACTCCCCGATCACCATTGCGCCCGGGGCACCCGTGTGCCCGGGGCCGACCCGAAGGAGCCCGAGATGGCCGACGTTCTGCGGCAGCACGCCGAGGACGCGTTCGCCGGTGAACTGGCCGCACTGGCCGCGCAGGACGACCGTCCGCGCCCCGAGCGCTGGAAGCTCTCGCCGTGGGCCGTGGCGACGTACCTGCTCGGCGGTGAACTGCCCGACGGCACCCGGATCACCCCCAAGTACATCGGCCCGCGCCGGGTCGTCGAGGTCGCCGTGACGACCCTGGCGACGGACCGCGCGCTGCTGCTGCTCGGCGTGCCGGGCACCGCGAAGACCTGGGTGTCCGAGCACCTGGCGGCGGCGATCAGCGGCGACTCCACGATGCTGGTGCAGGGCACCGCCGGCACCCCCGAGGAGGCCGTCCGGTACGGCTGGAACTACGCCCAGCTGCTCACCCACGGGCCCAGCCGGGACGCCCTGGTGCCCTCGCCGCTGATGCGGGCGATGGCCGACGGCAAGATCGCCCGGGTCGAGGAGCTCACCCGCATCCCCGCCGACGTACAGGACAGTCTGATCACCATCCTGTCCGAGAAGACGCTCCCGATACCGGAGTTGGGAGCCGAGACCCAGGCGGTGCGCGGCTTCAACGTGATCGCCACCGCCAACGACCGCGACCGCGGCGTCAACGAGCTGTCCAGCGCGTTGCGCCGCCGCTTCAACACCGTGGTGCTGCCGCTGCCGGGTTCGCTGGACGAGGAGGTCGACATCGTCACCCGCCGGGTCAACCAGCTCGGCCGCTCCCTGGACCTGCCCGAACTGCCCGGCGGCGCCGAGGAGATCAGGCGCGTGGTCACCGTCTTCCGCGAGCTGCGGGCCGGGATCACGGTGGACGGCCGGACGAAGGTCAAGACCCCGAGCGGCACCCTCTCCACCGCCGAGGCGATCTCGGTGGTGACCAACGGGCTGGCCCTGGCCGCCCACTTCGGCGACGGCGTGCTGCGCGCCGGGGACGTGACGGCCGGCATCCTCGGCGCCGTCGTCCGCGACCCGGTGGCGGACCGGGCGGTCTGGCGCGAGTACGTCGAAGGGGTGGTGCGCGAGCGCGACGGCTGGAAGGACTTCTACCGCGCCGCCCGCGAGGTGACGGCGTGACGTCCGAGGTCACCCTGCTGGGCATCCGCCACCACGGCCCCGGATCCGCCCGAGCGGTGGCCGCCGCGCTGGTGCGGTGGCGGCCGGACGCGGTGCTGATCGAGGGCCCGCCGGAGGCCGACGCGATCGTTTACCTGGCCGCCGAGAAGGACCTCGTCCCGCCGGTGGCGCTGCTCGCCCACGCGGTGGACGACCCGGCGAGGGCCGCCTTCTGGCCGTACGCCGAGTTCTCCCCGGAGTGGGTGGCGATCCGGCACGCCGTCGACCACGACCTGCCGGTCCGCTTCATCGACCTGCCCGCCGGGTACGGCTTCGCGCCGGAGGAGGAGGGCACCGAAGCGGGGGGCACCGAGGAGGACGGCGCGCGGGAGGGCGCCGAGCCGGTCGCCGACCCACTGGCGCTGCTCGCCGAGGCGGCCGGGCACGACGACGCCGAGCGCTGGTGGGAGGACGTGGTCGAGCACCGCGCGCCCGGCGGCGACGCGCTGGCGCCGTTCGCCGCCGTCGCCGAGGCGATGGGCGCGCTGCGCGCGGAGGGCCTCGGCGAGTCCCGCCGGGACCGGCTGCGCGAGGCGCACATGCGCCAGCAGATCCGCGCCGCCCGCCGCGCCGGGCACCGGCGGATCGCCGTGGTCTGCGGGGCCTTCCACGTCCCCGCGCTGGAGCGGATGCCCACCGTCGCCCACGACCGGGCGCTGCTCGCCGGGCTGCCGAAGAAGGTGCGCACGGACATCACCTGGGTGCCGTGGACGCACCGCCGGCTCTCCCAGTCCGCCGGCTACGGCGCGGGCGTGCAGTCGCCCGGCTGGTACCACCACCTGTTCACCACCGACGGGGACCCGGTCCCGCGCTGGCTCACCCGGGCCGCCGAACTGCTGCGCGCCGAGGACCACCCGGTCTCCTCCGCGCACGTGATCGAGGCGGTCCGCCTCGCCGAGACGCTGGCCGTGCTGCGCGGCCGCCCGCTCGCCGGGCTGACCGAGACCCTGGACGCGGTGCGCGCGGTGCTCTGCGAGGGCTCGGACGTCGCCCTGGAGCTGGTCCGGGACCGCCTGGTGGTCGGCGACGCGCTGGGCGAGGTCCCGGACGCCGCGCCGGCGGTACCGCTCCAGCGCGACCTCACCCGGCTGCAGCGCTCGCTGCGGCTCAAGCCCGAGGCCGCGCCGAAGGACGTCGACCTCGACCTGCGCAAGGACACCGACGCGGCCCGCTCCCGGCTGCTGCACCGGCTGCGGCTGCTGGGCGTGGACTGGGGCGTGCCCGCGCGGTCCTCGGTGAACTCGACCGGGACGTTCCGGGAGAGCTGGCGGCTGTGCTGGCAGCCCGAGTTCGCGGTCCGGATCGCCGAGGCCGCCCAGTGGGGCACCACGGTCGAGGAGGCGGCGGTCAACAAGGCCGTCGGCACCGCCCGCGCCGCCGAGGAACTCGCCGAGCTGACCGGCCTGGTGGAGACCTGCCTGCTGGCCGGGCTGTCCGGGGCACTGCCCGCCGTGATGCGGGTGCTCGCCGACTGCGCGGCCCTGGACACCGACGTCGCGCACCTCGCGGGCGCGCTGCCCGCGCTGGTCCGCGCGCTGCGCTACGGCGACGTGCGCGGCACCGACCACGGGGCGCTCGCCGAGGCGGCCTCGGGCCTGGCCGAGCGGATCTGCGTCGGACTGCCGCCCGCCTGCGTCGGTCTGGACGCGCAGGGCGCGGAGGCGATGCGCGGCCGGCTCGACGAGGTGCACGGCGCGATCGGGCTGCTGGCCGCCGATCCCGCCGCCTCCGCCACCACGGAAGACGCCGCCGTCGAAGAGGCCGCCGTCGAAGAGGCCGCCGAAGGCACCGCACCGGATCCGGAAGGCCTGGCCGGCCTGGCCGACCGCTGGGCCGCCGCCCTGCGCTCGCTGGCCCGCCGCGAGCCGGCCGGCGGACCGGCCACCGGCGCCCCCGGGCTGCTGCGCGGTCGCGCCGTGCGACTGCTGCTGGACGACGGCCGGCTCGACTCCGAGGAGGCCGGCCGACGGCTGCGGCTGGTGCTCTCCGTCGCCAACGCCCCGGCGGACGCGGCCGGTTGGGTCGAGGGCTTCCTGACCGGCGGCGGCGCCCTGCTGCTGTACGACCCCCGGCTGCTCGCCCTGCTGGACGAGTGGCTGACCGGGGTGAGCGGCGAGGTCTTCACCGACGTCCTGCCGCTGCTGCGCCGCACCTTCGCCGGACTGGAGGCGGGCGTGCGCACCACCATCGGCGGCCGGGTCGCGGCCGGCCCGCTCGGCGAGCTCCCGGCCGCCCGGGCCGAGTCCGGCGAGCTGGACCGGGCCCGCGCCGACGCCGCCGTCCCTGTGGTGGCCCTGCTGCTCGGGCTCCGTCCGACGATCCCCCGGCAGGCCGCCGGCCGCGACACCTGACACCGCCGCACCGCCGTACCGAACGCCTGCCCCACCGCAGGACCCGCTGAAGAGGAGGACGAGATGGCAGCGCCCACGACCGACGAACGGCTGCGCCGCTGGCGGCTGGTGCTCGGCGGCGAGGCCGACGGCACCGGCTGCACCCTGCGCGGCCGCGACGCCGCGATGGACGGCGCCCTCGCCGCGCTCTACCGGGGCGCCCCCGAGGAGGGCGCCCGGGGCGGTCGCGGCGGCCGCCGCAGCGCCGGGCTGGGCGGCTCGGCCCCGCAGGTGGCCCGCTGGCTGGGCGACATCCGCGAGTACTTCCCGTCCACCGTCGTGCAGCTGATGCAGCAGGACGCGATCACCCGGCTCGGCCTGGACCGGCTGCTGCTGGAACCGGAGATGCTGGAGGCCGTCGAGCCGGACGTGCACCTGGTCGGCACCCTGCTGTCGCTCAAGCACGCGCTGCCCGAGACCACCCGGGAGACCGCGCGGGCGGTGGTCGGCAAGGTGGTCGCCGACCTGGAGCGCCGACTCGCCGACCGCACCCGGGCCACCCTCGGGGGCGCCCTCGACCGCAGCGCCAAGGTCAACCGGCCGCGCCACCGGGACATCGACTGGGACCGCACCATCCGGGCCAACCTGAAGAACTACCTGCCCGAGCACGGCACCGTCGTCCCCGAGCGGCTGGTCGGCTACGCCCGCGCCCAGCAGGCCGTGAAGAAGGACGTCATCCTCTGCATCGACCAGTCCGGCTCGATGGCGCCCTCGGTCGTCCACTCGGCGGTCTTCGGCGCGGTGCTCGCCTCGATGCGCACCCTGGACACCCGACTGGTCGTCTTCGACACCTCGGTGGTCGACCTCACCGAACAGCTCACCGACCCGGTCGACGTCCTGTTCGCCACCCAGCTCGGCGGCGGCACCGACATCAACCGCGCGCTCGCCTACTGCCAGTCGAAGATCACCCGGCCCTCCGAGACCGTCGTGGTGCTGATCAGCGACCTGTACGAGGGCGGCATCCGGGACGGCATGCTCAAGCGGGTCGCCGCGATGAAGGCGGCCGGCGTCCAGTTCATCGCCCTGCTCGCGCTCTCCGACGAGGGGGCCCCGGCGTACGACCACGCGCACGCCGCCGCCCTGGCCTCGCTCGGCGCGCCGGCCTTCGCCTGCACCCCCGACGCGTTCCCGGAGATCATGGCGGCGGCCATCGAGAAGCGTCCGATCCCCGTGCCGGACCAGAGGGCGTGAGGATTCACCCGAACGCGGTAATCCGCCCGATCGGTGGACCGGCCGCCCGCCCCGGCCTTCCGGGCATTCTGTGACGGTTCTCACCCAAGGCGGGCAGGCTCCCGGGCGGAACAGGCCCGTCCCACGGGGATAACCTGCCAGACGGACGTGACGCGCGTGTTGATTGACGTGTGCGCCCGTGGCTGTGTGGGCCGCAAGGCCGTATCTCTGCGTACCCGCACCGCCCCGACGACCCGCAGCGAAGATCCTGCCGTGGCACGCTCGTAGAGACACAATCCGCGACCACGAACAAGGACAAACACGTGGACCTGTTCGAGTACCAGGCGAGGGACCTCTTCGCCAAGCACGGTGTACCCGTGCTTGACGGCGATGTCATCGAGACCGCCGCAGACGCTGCCGCCATCGCGGAGCGCTTCGGCGGCCGCGCCGTCGTCAAGGCTCAGGTGAAGGTGGGCGGCCGAGGCAAGGCCGGCGGCGTCAAGCTCGCCGCCGACCCGGCGGACGCCGTCGCCAAGGCCGAGCAGATCCTCGGCATGGACATCAAGGGCCACACCGTTCACAAGGTGATGCTGGCCCAGACCGCGGACATCAAGGACGAGTACTACGTCTCGTTCCTGCTGGACCGCACCAACCGCACCTTCCTGGCCATGGCCAGCGTCGAGGGCGGCGTGGAGATCGAGGTCGTCGCCGAGCAGAACCCCGAGGCGCTCGCCAAGATCCCGGTCGACGCCAACGAGGGCTGCACCCCGGAGAAGGCCGCCGAGATCGTCGCCGCGGCGAAGTTCCCGGCCGAGGTCGCCGACCAGGTCGCCGAGGTCCTGCAGAAGCTGTGGACCGTCTTCATCAAGGAGGACGCCCTCCTCGTCGAGGTCAACCCGCTGATCAAGTCCGGCGACGGCAAGATCATCGCGCTCGACGGCAAGGTCTCCCTGGACGACAACGCCGAGTTCCGCCAGCCCGAGCACGAGGCCCTGGAGGACAAGGCCGCGGCCAACCCGCTGGAGGCCGCCGCCAAGGCCAAGGGCCTGAACTACGTCAAGCTCGACGGCCAGGTCGGCATCATCGGCAACGGCGCGGGCCTCGTCATGAGCACCCTCGACGTGGTCGCCTACGCCGGTGAGAAGCACGGCGGCGTCAAGCCCGCCAACTTCCTCGACATCGGCGGCGGCGCCTCCGCCGAGGTCATGGCGAACGGCCTGGAGATCATCCTGGGCGACCCCGACGTCAAGTCGGTCTTCGTCAACGTCTTCGGCGGCATCACCGCGTGCGACGCGGTCGCCAACGGCATCGTGCAGGCCCTGGAGCTCCTGAAGAGCAAGGGCGAGAACGTCACCAAGCCGCTGGTCGTCCGTCTGGACGGCAACAACGCGGAGCTGGGTCGCAAGATCCTCGACGACGCCAACCACCCGCTGGTCCAGCGCGTGGACACCATGGACGGCGCCGCTGACCGCGCCGCCGAGCTGGCCAACAAGTAAGGAAGGGGACTACACACCATGGCTATCTTCCTTACCAAGGACAGCAAGGTCATCGTCCAGGGCATGACCGGCTCCGAGGGCATGAAGCACACCCGCCGCATGCTCGCCTCCGGCACCCGGATCGTCGGCGGTGTCAACCCGCGCAAGGCCGGCACCACGGTCGACGTCGACGGCACCGAGATCCCGGTCTTCGGGTCGGTCGCCGAGGCGATGGAGAAGACCGGTGCCGACGTCACCGTCGTCTTCGTCCCGCCGGCGTTCACCAAGGCCGCCGTCGTCGAGGCCATCGACGCCGAGATCGGCCTGGCCGTCGTCATCACCGAGGGCGTCCCGGTGCACGACACCGCCGCCTTCTGGGCGCACGCCGGTGCCAAGGGCAACAAGACCCGCATCATCGGCCCGAACTGCCCCGGCCTGATCAGCCCCGGACAGTCGAACGCCGGCATCATCCCGGCCGACATCACCAGCTCCGGCAAGATCGGCCTGGTCTCGAAGTCCGGCACCCTGACCTACCAGCTCATGTACGAGCTGCGGGACATCGGCTTCACCTCGGCCGTCGGCATCGGTGGTGACCCGGTCATCGGGACCACCCACATCGACGCGCTCAAGGCCTTCCAGGAGGACCCGGAGACCGAGCTCATCGTCATGATCGGTGAGATCGGTGGCGACGCCGAGGAGCGTGCCGCGGCCTTCATCGCCGAGCACGTCACCAAGCCGGTCGTCGGCTACGTCGCGGGCTTCACCGCCCCCGAGGGCAAGACCATGGGCCACGCCGGCGCCATCGTCTCCGGCTCCTCGGGCACCGCCCAGGCGAAGAAGGAGGCCCTCGAGGCCGCCGGTGTCAAGGTCGGCAAGACGCCGTCCGAGACCGCCCGCCTGGCCCGCGAGATCATCGCCGCCCAGGCCTGATCCCGCCCCGCGCGTGACGAGCGCCCCCGCCCTTCCCGGGCGGGGGCGCTCGCCGTTCCGGCACGCCCAGGGCGGCTCAGTGCGCCCTCGGCCCCGTCGTGCAGGGCAGCGGCGACCACAGCCGGCAGACCACCGGGCCCTGCGGCGGGGGAGCGGCCGCCCGGCCCGCCGCCGGCAGCTCCCAGCGCGCGGCCGCCCGCGGCCGCGGCTCCACCAGGACGGCCTCCAGACCGGGCGCCGGGCTGCACCAGATGCTGGTGATGCCGTTCGGCGCCCCTCCGGGCAGCAGCGGCACGCTCGGCTCCGCCCCCTGCGCCCCGGCGGACAGGGCGGCGGGCAGGCACACCGCGGGTGCCGGCGGGTCGACCGACCGGAACAGCACCGCCGGGCGCACCCCCGACAGGGTCGCCAGCATCGCCCCGGCCACCGCGAACGTCAGCAGCGCCGCCGCACCCGTGCGGCTCGCCGTCCAGAGCCGGTGCCGGGCCCGCAGCACCGGCACCGGTGCCCGGTGCGGCTGCGGGCAGCCGCGCACCGCCGCCCGGTGCAGCTGCCGGCTCAGCCCGTCCGCGAAGCCCGGTGCCGCCGGGTCCGGCCCGACCAGCTCCGGCACCCACTGCGCCAGCGCCGCCCGGGCGGCCCACACCCGGCTCTCGGCCGCCACCCGCGTGGACTCCACCTCCACCGCGACCGCCGCGGCCGGCAGCCCCAGCCCGTCGTGCAGCACCAGTGCCCGGCGCTGTGGGCGGGACAGCCGCTTGAGCGCCTTCAGCAGCGCCCGGTCCCGGTCGGTCAGCCGGTCGTGGTCCGGCAGCACCGCCTGCGCCTCGTCGGCCGGGCGCACCCTGATCCGCCGGTGCGGCAGCGCCCACGGGTGCGAGCGGCGGGGCCCGCCCCGGTGCCACGGGGACAGCGCCAGCTCGCAGGCCCGCACCCGTACCCACCCCTCCGGGTTCCCCGAAGCGGCCACCGCGCCCCAGCGCCGCCGGGCCTCCCCGAACGCCAGCCGTACGCAGTGCACCGCCCGGTGCCGGCAGGCGGTCAGCAGGAACACCTGCTGCACCAGCCGGGTGTGCGCGGTCTCGTACAGCTCCTCGAACCTCACCGCCGGAGGCTGCGCGTCGAGGTCGTCGTCCCCGACCGAGGGCGCGGCGGCCAGCGCCACCCGGCCGGGACTGGCGGAACCGGGCCCGGTCGGGGCGGCGGCGGGGTACGGGTGCTCGCCGCGGTCGGCGGTGGTGCCGCCCGTGGAGGTGTTCGGCCCGGGGCCCGTGCTCGGGGACGTGGCGCGACGGTGCTCGGCCGGGTCGTGGAGGCGGGCCGTGGGCGTGGCGGTGGCGTCGCTTGTCCGGTCGGGGCCGACGGCCTTCGACCGCCCGCCGTCAGCCCGCCGCCCGGCCGTGGCGAAGTGTCCCGCGTGTTCCGGCGGGGTCTCCCGCGCCTGGTCGGGCTCGGCGGCCTGTGGCTGCCTGCCGTCGGACCCCTGCGTGGCCGGGGCCCGGCGTGACGTGTCGCCGGGGCGGGCGGCCGTGCCCGCGGGTGCCTGCGGCCCACGGCCGTCGCCGCTGCCGTTGCCCGGGGACGGGCGGCCGCTCGAGGTGGGGACGTTCTCCGGCCGATCCTGTTCGGTGCCGGGGTCAGTGGGCGTCGTCGGCCCACTTCCGCCGTCTGCGCCCCGGGCCCGCGCCTGTCCGGCGCCGGGGGCGCCGCCGCGCCTCCCGGGGGACGCGGGAGGCGTCGGCCCGCCTCCGCCGCCCGCGGGGCCCGCCGGCTCGTGGTTCCCGGCGGTCGGCTGACGCCGCGCGCCGACCGTCGCCGGTGCGGCCAGCGGCGCCCGTGGCACGGCGGCGCCGCTCGCCTGGCCCCCCGGCGCGCGGCCCTCGTGCGCGCGCCCCGGGGCGGCGCTCTTCGCGGGGGCCGGCGGCCTGCCGGAGGCCGGGCGCGGCTTCTCGGCCGGAGTCCGACGCGCCGCGCCGCCGTCCGCGTCCCGCGCCGGGCGGGCCGCCTTCCGGGCGTCGTCGGAGGTGCGTGGGGTGGGCTTCCCGGCTCGGGAGGGGCGCCGCTTCCTCGGCACGTCCCCACCCGCTGCCACATCGGCCGACGGGCGCCCGGCCCCGCGGACAGGGGCGGGTTCCTCGGGGCGCGTCAGGGTGCCGGCCAGCAGGGCGAGGGCCTCCGCCTCGGTGCGGGTGCCGAGCTTGCGCAGGGCGCGCTGGAGGTAGCTGCGGGCCGTGGTGGGGGTGACTCCGAGGGCGACGGCGGTGCGCGGAAGGTCGTGGCCGACCGAGAGGTGGGCCAGGACCTGGACCTCACGGGGGGTCAGTTCCCGTGGCGGACGGCCCGCGTCGGTCCCGGCACGGGTGGGCTTGCGCCGGCGCTCCGGGGTGGGGGAGTCGGCGGTGGTTGGCGTGGTCATCAGACGCTCCGGGCCGGGACGCCGGCGGCTTGGGGGCAGGGTCTGAAAATGCGCATAAGCCAATAATCTGGGACACGGCGGCGGTTTGGCGCTTCACGGAGCATGGCGAGTCGCCTTGGCACCATGTGGCCCATGACGCAGCTGATGGGCCGTCCGATCCTGCAATCGCCCGGTGAATCGGGTGGACGCCCCGCGCTGGCCGACCTGTTGACGGGAGTGCGGACGGCGCTGGTCGGCCTGGCCGTGGTCGGGGCGCCCGTGCTGGCGCTCTGGGTGGTGTCGCCGTACGCGGAGGACGGCGCGGCCGCCGTCACCCGGTTGGCGGGGGTGCTCTGGCTGCTCGGGCACGGCGCACCGGTGCTGCGCGGCCCGACGGACGCCCCGCTGACCGTCACTCCGCTGCTGCTCGGCGTCCTGGCCGTGGTCCGGCTCCACCGGGTGGCCGCCGGGGTGGCGGCGCGGCGCGGGCCGCGCTCGCGCTGGAGCGGTCCGGTGGCGGTCTGGGCGGGGTACTGCGCGGTGGCCGTCGGGGTGACGCTGCACTGCGCGGGGGGCGGGCTGTTCCGCAGCCGGGTGCTGCCGGACGTCCTGGCGGTGGCGCTGGTGGCGGGCCTGGCGACGGCCGCCGGGGCCCGTTCGGTGGCCGTCCTCGACCGGCAGGCCGATTCCCCGCTGGACCGCCTCCCGCCGCCGTACCGCCCGGTCGACGCCGGGCCGACGGTACGGGCCGCGGCGCTGGCGGCCGGAGCCGGGCTGGTCGCGGCGGGCGGCCTCCTGGTGGTGTCCTCGGCGGTGCTGGACGCGGTGGCCGGCGGCGGGCGCGGCATGGCGCTGCTGGGGAGCGGGCCCACCGCGCTGGCGGGGCTGGTGCTGCTCGCGCTGGTGCTGCTGCCGAACGCGGTGCTGTGGGGTGCGGCGTACGCGCTGGGCCCGGGTTTCGGGGTCGGCACCGGGACGGTGGTGTCGCCGGCCGCTACGGCGCTGGGTCCGGTGCCCGAGTTCCCGCTGTTCGCGCTGCTGCCGGCGGACGGCCCGGGCGGCTGGCGGCTGGCGGTGTCGGCCCTGCCGCTGCTGGCCGGGGTGGTGCCGGCGGTCCTGCTGGGGCGCGCGGCGGCGGGCCGGCGGCTGCCGGGCAGGGCCGGGGAGCGGCCCGAGCCCTGGTCGCCGGCCGCCACGGCGGTGGCCGCGCTGGCGGCGGCGCTGTCGGTCGGGGCCGGGGCGGCGGTGCTGGGCTGGCTCTCCGGCGGGGCGTTGGCGGGGGAGCGGCTGGCCTGGGTGGGGCCGGTGCCGTGGACGGGTCCGGCGGCGGCGGGCTGGATCGCGCTGGTCGCCGTCCCGGGCGCGCTGCTGGTCCGGTACCGCACGCTGGGCCCGGCGGACGGCGTGGACGTGTGCGCCCGGCTCGCGCGGCGCGTCCGCCGGGGCATGCTGGCGCTGCGCGCCGGTACGCACGCCCTCGTGCTGCGGCTCTCCGGAGTGGGTGCCAGGAGCGTCGGCGGACCGGGCCCCGACGAGCGGGACCCGGTCGACCGGGTGGATCAGGACGACTGACCGGGGCCGACCGGCCGGACGACCGACCGGCCCCGGACGTCGGCCCGGCTACTCGGTGTTCCCGGTGAAGTCCACGTACCACTGCGGCGCGTACCGGTCGCAGTTCTGGGCGCCGACGCTGGTCAGCGAGTCCTGCACACAGGTGACGTAGTCGCGGTAGTGGTACCCGAGGCCGATCACCGAGGTGGCGACCACGATGGTCATCGCGCCGGTCAGGATGCCGGCGAGCGCGGCCGGAGTGAGCGGGTTCGGTGCCGGCGCCGCGGGGAGCGGGCCGCCCGGGCCGGCGACCGTGGCGGCGGCCGGGGCGGCCCGCCGGGTCCGCAGCGCGCCGACACCCCAGACGATGCCGAGCGCCCCGATCAGCAGCGCGATCCAGTGGAACCCCATGAACAGGCAGACCAGCGCGAACGGCCCGGCCAGCGCGGCGTTGCGCGCCTTGCGGTGGGCCGGGTCGGCGAGGTCGAGCCGGGGCGGCTGCGGGGCCGGCGGCCGCCGGCCGGGTCGGCCGTCGTCGCCGGGGCCCCACGGCGGCGGCAGAACCGGACGCTCGCCGCCCTGGCCGTCGGGGTCGCCCGGCCCGTCGGCGCCGGGGCCGGCCCAGGGGCTGCGCGGCTGCCACGGCTGGTCCGGGGCATCCGCCGGCGGCGGCGCGAAGGGGTTGCGCTCACCGGTGTCGTCGCCGCTGCTCATGGGTTCAGCCATTCCTTCTCGGTCGGAGCTCGTTCGGAGGTTCTCGCGTCGGAGCGGTCTCCCGCGCCCCCAATGATCCCGCAGCCGTCCACCGGGCCACCGGCGGCCCGCGTCGAAGGGCCGGGCGGGACCGGATGGGGCTGTCGGCGGGGCCGTCGGCGGGCCGGTGCGGGCCGGGGCAACTCCGGTGCGGCGGGCCGGAGGAGATCCCCGTCTCAACTACGCGCGTAGCGCCGCCGGGAGGGTGCGGAGGCCGTCCGACCAGCCGTTATCGTGGTGACGGTCAGCAGCCCACAGAGGTTCCCCGGGCCCGCGTCGCGGCGGGTTTTCCCGGAGTTCCCCCTCGCTCGACCTGCCGTTCGTAGTGGCCCCACCGCCGGTGGACGTACCAGCGGACGGCGCCCGACCTACGGAGAAACGCGCAGTGGCCGCCGCCCCCGCCCAGCACTTCCCGCCCCGTAAGCCCGGACCGGCCCGCCTGGTGGTGCTGGTCTCCGGCTCCGGCACCAACCTGCAGGCGCTGATCGACGCCACGGCCGACCCGGCGTACGGCGCCGAGATCCTCGCCGTCGGCGCGGACCGGGACGGGATCGTCGGCCTGGACCGCGCGGAGAAGGCCGGCCTGCCGACCTTCGTCCACCGGGTGAAGGACCACCCCGACCGGGCCGAGTGGGACCGCGCGCTGACCGCCTCCGTCGCCGAGTACCGGCCCGACCTGGTGGTCACGGCCGGCTTCATGAAGATCCTCGGCCCCGAGTTCATCGCCGCCTTCGCCGGGCGGATCGTCAACACCCACCCCGCACTGCTGCCCTCCTTCCCCGGCGCGCACGGCGTCACCGACGCGCTCGCGTACGGGGTGAAGGTCACCGGCTGCACCGTCCACCTGGTCGACTCCGGCGTGGACACCGGGCCGATCATCGCGCAGGGCGTCGTCGAGGTCGTCGACGCCGACCACGCCGATGGCGGCGACGCGCTGCACGAGCGCATCAAGACTGTCGAGCGCAAGCTGCTCGTCGACGTCGTGGGCCGGCTGGCCCGCGAAGGTCACCGCATCGAGGACCGAAAGGTATGGATCCCGGCATGAGTGCCAGCTCCACCACCACGCCCGTTTCGGAGAACGTCCGTCCGATCCGTCGCGCGCTGATCAGCGTGTACGACAAGACCGGTCTGGAGGAGCTGGCCCAGGGCCTGCACGCCGCCGGGGTCGCCATCGTCTCCACCGGCTCGACCGCCGGCCGGATCGCCGCCGCCGGCGTCCCGGTGACCGAGGTCTCCGAGCTGACCGGCTTCCCGGAGTGCCTCGACGGGCGCGTGAAGACGCTGCACCCCCGCGTGCACGCCGGCGTGCTGGCCGACCTGCGGCTGGAGTCGCACCGGGCGCAGCTGGCCGAGCTGGGCGTCGAGCCCTTCGACCTGGTCGTGGTGAACCTCTACCCGTTCAAGGCCACCGTCGCCTCCGGCGCCACCCCGGACGAGTGCGTCGAGCAGATCGACATCGGCGGCCCGAGCATGGTCCGCGCCGCCGCCAAGAACCACCCCTCGGTGGCCGTGGTGGTCGACCCGGCCCGTTACGGCGACGTGCTGACGGCCGTCCGGGAGGGCGGCTTCGACCTGGCCACCCGCAAGCGCCTGGCCGGTGCCGCGTTCGCCCACACCGCCGCCTACGACGTGGCCGTCGCCTCCTGGTTCGAGGACGGCTACGCCCCGAGCGACGCGTACTTCCCCGAGTTCCTCGGCTCGACCTGGGAGCGGCAGAACGTGCTGCGCTACGGCGAGAACCCGCACCAGGGCGCCGCTCTGTACAGCGACGGCACCGGCGGCCTGGCCGGCGCGCAGCAGCTGCACGGCAAGGAGATGTCGTACAACAACTACGTCGACACCGACGCCGCCCGCCGCGCCGCCTACGACCACGCCGAGCCGGCCGTCGCGATCATCAAGCACGCCAACCCGTGCGGCATCGGGACCGGCGCCGACGTCGCCGAGGCGCACCGCAAGGCGCACGAGTGCGACCCGGTCTCCGCGTACGGCGGCGTGATCGCCGTCAACCGCCCGGTCACCGTCGCGCTGGCCGAGCAGATCGCCCCGATCTTCACCGAGGTCGTCGTGGCCCCCGGTTACGAGGAGGGCGCCCTGGAGGTGCTCACCCGCAAGAAGAACCTGCGGGTGCTGCTCGCCCCCGAGGCCCCGGCCAACCGCCAGGAGGTGCGCCCGATCTCCGGCGGCGTGCTGCTCCAGGACGCCGACCGGGTGCACGCCGAGGGCGACGACCCGGCGAACTGGACCCTCGCCAGCGGTGAGGCGCTGTCCGCCGGCGAGCTGGCCGAGCTGGCCTTCGCCTGGCGGGCCTGCCGGGCCGTCAAGTCCAACGCGATCCTGCTGGCCAAGGACGGCGCCTCGGTCGGTGTCGGCATGGGCCAGGTGAACCGGGTGGACTCCTGCAAGCTCGCGGTCGAGCGGGCCGGAGAGCGCGCCAAGGGCTCCTACGCGGCCTCGGACGCCTTCTTCCCGTTCGCGGACGGCCCGGCGATCCTGATCGCGGCCGGCGTCAAGGCGATCGTCCAGCCCGGTGGCTCGATCCGCGACGAGGAGGTCGTCGCGGCGGCCGCCGAGGCCGGCGTGACCATGTACTTCACCGGTGCGCGGCACTTCTTCCACTGACACCGGTCCCGCCGTCGGCGGGACGGCGTGACGGAACGGCAGAGCGGCCCGGCCCCCTCCGAGGAGGGAGCCGGGCCGCTCTGCCGTTCCGGCCGGTCAGTACCGGGGCCGGTTGAACCACTTGACGCTGTCCTGGAGGCACATGGCGGTGATCCAGATGATGCTGACGGCCAGCCAGAGCAGGCCCGCGAGCAGACCCGTCGCGGAGCCGCTGCCGAGGGCGCCCAGCAGGATCAGCAGGCCGACCAGGCCGCCGAGCGAGCCGTACACGATGGTGGTGACCCGGACGGCGTTGCCGCCCTTGCCGAACTTCACGCCGAGCGTGATGGAGAGCGCGGCGAACAGCCCGAACACCACGCCGACGACGATCAGGACACCGCCGACGGCGTCGCCCAGCGCGAGGAACGAGTCGTCGCTGGTGGTCTTGCTGACCTGGCTGGTGGCGTCCTTGGCGACCGCCCCGAGGATCACGTAGCCGAACGCGGCGAGCGTCTGCACACCGCCGACGATGAACAGCAGCACCCGGGCGGCCGTCATCAGGCTCGGCATGGACACCGGGGCCACCGGCGCGTACCCGTAGCCCGGGGCGGCCTGCGGGTAGCCGTAGCCCGGGGCGGCCTGCGGCGGCGGGGCCTGCTGCGGGTAGCCGTAGCCGGGCGGGGCGGCCGGTGGCTGGCCGTACGGGTTGTTCGGGTCGGGCGGGTAACTCATGGATGCCTCCGGGCAGATTGCGGGGACGCGGGGACGGGACGCTGACGGCCCGGTGCGGTCGGTCGGTCGGGTCACCGACCGAAGGGGACGTTAGCGGAGCGGGGTGACAGCCCGGCGGCGGTGACGGGCGCCGCGGCTCGGCGGTGTGGTGAGCGTCAGGGGCGCGAGACGGTCGACGGGTTCGGTGCGGGCGGGACGGTGCCGCCGCGGTCGGACTGCTCGTTCTGCTGTGATCGGCTCACTGACTCTTTCCCCCGGGTACGCCCCGCCGCGGTGATCCGTCGGCCCGTCACCGGGCCGGTACACGGCGGGAATGCCCGCTTATCGTCATCCGGACGACGGGGCCGTGTCCAGCCGGTTCCGCGCGCCGGGCCCAGACTGTGGCGCAACCGCAATGTGCGGCGGACCTTCGTACCCGTCCGTTCAC
The DNA here is from genome assembly GCF_053598415.1 of Kitasatospora sp. NPDC001132. Lineage (NCBI taxonomy): Bacteria > Bacillati > Actinomycetota > Actinomycetes > Kitasatosporales > Streptomycetaceae > Kitasatospora > Kitasatospora sp. NPDC001132. The sequence continues at coordinate 58,812 of NZ_JBSFKF010000042.1, forward strand.
CCTCGCGTCCACCTGCGCCCCCACCCGTGCGCCCGTTCGCCGGGTGTCCTCCCGCCCCGGCGCCGGGCGTCCTCCCGCCCCGTTCGCAGGACGTCCTCCCGCCCCGGCCGGGAGGTCCTCCCGTACCGGTCCGGGCGGCCCGCCCCGCCGTCCCGGACCGCTCGTCGGGGCGGACCGCCGCCCTCGGTACGGAGACCCCCGGCGATCCGGGAGAATGGGGTCATGACTGCCCAGATTCTCGATGGCAAGGCCACCGCCGCCGCGATCAAGTCCGAACTCGCCGCCCGCGTGGCGGCCCTCAAGGCGAAGGGCGTCACGCCCGGCCTCGGCACCGTCCTGGTCGGCGACGACCCGGGCAGCCGCTGGTACGTGAACGGCAAGCACAAGGACTGCGCCGAGGTCGGCATCGCCTCGATCCAGCGCGAGCTGCCCGCCACCGCCACCCAGGAGGACGTGGAGAACGTCGTCCGCGAGCTCAACGCCGACCCGTCCTGCACCGGCTACATCGTCCAGCTGCCGCTGCCCAAGGGCCTGGACCAGAACCCGGTCCTGGAGCTGATGGACCCGGACAAGGACGCCGACGGCCTGCACCCGACCTCGCTCGGCCGGCTCGCCCTGGGCATCGACGGCCCGCTGCCGTGCACCCCGCTCGGCATCGTCGAGCTGCTGCGCCGCCACGACGTCGAGATCAACGGCGCCGAGGTGGTCGTGGTCGGCCGCGGCATCACCGTCGGCCGCTCGATCGGCCTGCTGCTGACCCGCCGCAGCGAGAACGCCACCGTCACCCTGTGCCACACCGGCACCCGGGACCTCGGCGCCCACCTGCGCAAGGCCGACATCATCGTGGCCGCCGCCGGTGTGCCGCACCTGGTCAAGCCGGAGGACGTCAAGCCGGGCGCCGCGGTGCTGGACGTGGGCGTCAGCCGCAGCGAGGGCAAGATCGTCGGCGACGTGCACCCGGGCGTGGCCGAGGTGGCCGGCTGGATCTCCCCGAACCCCGGCGGCGTGGGCCCGATGACCCGCGCGATGCTGCTCAACAACATCGTCGAGGCGGCCGAGCGCCGCGCCGGCATCTGACACCCCAGGGACGGCGAGCATGACTGAACCGCGACCGGCAGGCTCCCGCCGCAGGCCGGTCAAGACCACCGGCACCCTGCCGCCCGAGGGCTCGGCCGCGGCCCTCGGACGCGAGCACGCCCTGCCGGTGCGGCAGTGGCCGATCACGCTGGTCCTGCTGGTCGTCGGCGCCGGCCTCGCGGTCACCTGGTTCGCCGACTTCAAGGACGGGTTCAAGTACGGGCTGCTGATCCTCGGCGCCGGCGTGCTGCTCGGCGCGGTGCTGCGGCTGGTGCTGCCCGAGGTCGGGATGCTGGCGGTGCGCAGCCGCTTCACGGACGTGATCGTGCTGAGCTTCCTGGGCATCTCGATCGTGCTGCTGACCCTGGTGGCGCAGCCGAACCCGTGGCTGCAGATCCCGCTGCTCGACAACATCGGCCAGCTGATGGGCCGGCCCAGGCACTGAGGCCCCGGGCACTGAGGCCCGGACGCCGGGCCCCGGACGCCGGGCCCCGGGCACCGAGGCCCCGGGCACCGAGCCCCGGATGCCGGGTCCCGGGCGCCGAGTGCGCCCCGGGCACCGCTCCGCGGCCCCGTGACGGCCCCCGCCCGCCCATGGAAACCCAGGGCGTGGGCGGGGGCCGCCTTTCTTCTGTGATGCATCAGCCATGCCGGGACACCCGGCGTACGCTTCCCTTTGCGATAACCTGACGCCGGTCTCTCGACGTCGAGAGATCATCCTGGCTCCAGCGCCGGTGTGCCTGGGGCGCCTGGCGATTTGCTGGAGAAGGTAGAAATGACTCGCACCCCCGTCAACGTCACCATCACCGGAGCGGCCGGTCAGATCGGCTACGCGCTGCTCTTCCGCATCGCCTCGGGCCACCTGCTCGGCGCCGACGTGCCGGTGAACCTGCGCCTCCTGGAGATCCCGCAGGGCCTCAAGGCCGCCGAGGGCACCGCCATGGAGCTCGTCGACTGCGCCTTCCCGCTGCTGCGCGACATCACCATCACCGACAAGCCGGCCGAGGCCTTCGACGGCGCCAACGTCGCGCTGCTGGTCGGCGCCCGTCCGCGCACCGCGGGCATGGAGCGCGGCGACCTGCTCCAGGCCAACGGCGGCATCTTCGGCCCGCAGGGCAAGGCCATCAACGACCACGCCGCGGACGACATCAAGGTCCTGGTCGTCGGCAACCCGGCCAACACCAACGCCCTGATCGCCCAGCGCAACGCCCCGGACGTCCCGGCCGAGCGCTTCACCGCGATGACCCGCCTGGACCACAACCGCGCCGTCGGCCAGCTGTCCGCCAAGACCGGCGCCCTGGTCTCCGACATCAGGCGCGTCACCATCTGGGGCAACCACTCCGCGACCCAGTACCCGGACGTCTTCCAGGCCGAGATCGCCGGCAAGCCGGCCTTCGAGGCCGTCGGCAGCGACCTGGGCTGGCTGGAGAACGACTTCATCCCGACCGTCGCCAAGCGTGGCGCCGCCATCATCGACGCCCGTGGCGCCTCCTCGGCCGCCTCGGCCGCCAACGCCGCCATCGACCACGTGTACACCTGGGTCAACGGCACCGCCGAGGGCGACTGGACCTCCATGGGTGTCGTCTCCGACGGTTCCTACGGCGTTCCGGAGGGCCTGATCTCCTCGTTCCCGGTCACCACCAAGGACGGCGAGTTCAAGATCGTCCAGGGCCTGGAGATCTCCGACTTCTCGCGCGCCCGCATCGACGCCTCGGTCCGGGAGCTGGTCGAGGAGCGCGACGCGGTCCAGGAGCTGGGCCTCATCTGAGCCCGCCCCGCACGGCTTCACCGGCGGCCCGTCGCTTCCCTCCCGGAAGCGGCGGGCCGCCGCCGCGTCCGGCCCCTGACCAGATCGGAAG
>NZ_JBSFKF010000043.1:0-54665 GCF_053598415.1 Kitasatospora sp. NPDC001132
CTTCACAGGCCCCTGAGCCGTCCGGTCCTCGCGGATCTCGAAGTCCAATGCATCCCCTGAACTGGGGTGTTGCAACGACTCCTAGAACCCAAGGGCTTGGGGGCGGGCCACCGCTGTGACATGGGGTGGGGAGTTCGGCAGGTTTGCTCGGGTCCGGTCGAGTCGGGAGCGCTGTACGATCGGCCGATGCGTGAGGACTATCCGTTCGAGGACGGCCGCAACCTTGCATGGGAGCTGGAAGGATTCGGCCCCGACGAGTGGCTCTGCTCGTCCGTCACGGTGACGCGAGAGCAGTTCCTGCAGGTGAGGGACCTGTTCGATCTCAGAGGACGTTAAGTCCGTTTCTGGTAGCGGCCGCGTCCGGGTTGGTCGAGGAGTCCCTGACGAACGAGTCGTCCCAGGCGGGAGCGGGTGACGTTGATCGAGGGCTCGTCGGTGGGCAGTCCGAGGAGTTCGTGAAGGTCGCGAACCTGGAAGACCCGCCCGGGGTACTCGTTGAAGGCGGTCACGATGCGCTGGTAGACGGTGGCGGTCTCCTCGGAAGCCTGTGCGTGGTCGGGCAGGACGAGGCTGTCGATGACCTTGCGGGTGGTGACGATCTCGGCGAGGCGGGCCTCGACTTCGGCCAGGACACGGATGAGTTGCTCGATCTGTTCTCGCAGGCCGTCGGCGCGTGCGGTGGTCTCGTCGTGTTCGGCTTGCAACAGCCGCAGGAGTTCGGCGACGTTCACGCGGCCAGCCCCACCTCGTCGCGCCAGGCGGGGCTGGGGGTGGTGAGGCGGCGGAGCATGACCGCGGTGGAGGCCCAATAGACGCGGGAGGCGGCGTTGTCCAGCCGGTGGTCGTAGTCACGGGCGAGGCGCCGGTGGAGCATGAGGGTGCCGTTGACCTGCTCGACCACCCACCGCTTCGGTTGCGGAACGAAGCCCTTGCCCTGGGTGGCGGGGTTGCGGCGGACCACCTCGACGGTGATGTCCTTCACCGCCCCGTGAATGATGACGGCGTCCTTGAAGCCCTGGTCGACCAGGACCTTCTCCAGGCGCATCCCGCATCGTTCGGCTGCCTGGTCCAGCAGGGCGATGCCGGCCTCGTTGTCGTGCGCGCTCGCGGCGAGGATCACCACACCGATGATCAGGCCCAGCACATCGACGGCGAGTCCCCGCTTCCTGCCGGGCGTCTTCTTGTTCGCGTCCAGTCCCGTGGTCTCCTTCGGCACCCCGGCCGCCACGCGCACGGACTGGGTGTCGATGATCACCAGGGACGGGTCCTCTAATCGTCTGGCCCGCTCCCGCACCTGGCAGCGCAGGATCTCCTGTATCCGCTGGTCAAGGCCGTCCTGGCGCCACAGACTGAAGTAATAGAACACGGCAGACCAGGCCGGGAAGTCGTGCGGCAGGAGCCGCCACTGGCAGCCCGTCCGGTTCTGGTACAGCAGCGCGTTCACGACCTCGCGCAGGTCGCAGGAGCCCGGGTCCCCGGTCGCCGAGCGCGATACCCGCTCCTGCTTCCAGGCGGTGACCAGCGGCTCGATCAGGGCCCACTGCCCGTCGGACAAGTCCGTTGAGTACGGCATCCGTTCCATGCCCCAACAGCATCATGCACACGACACGCGAGTCAGCCTGAACGACTCCGTACACACGAACGGGTGACACCAGATCATCCAGAAACGGACTTAACGTCCTCTCAGTGATGACGAATGGATGATGGCCGGTGGGTACCCGGTTCCCGTCGAGGCCCAGGGCCCGCTACGGGCAGTCGTCGAGACGGCGCTGTTCGAGGAGGGGGTGGACTACTTCCTCGGAGCTCGCCAGGACCTCCCCTCGGGACTCTGGCCTCCCGCCGGGGTCTGTGGGCCGTTCCCGGGCCCGATTCCTCCGCCGTAGAGCCAGCACCCGTCGTGACGGCTCCACAAAGCTCGCGCCAGAGCCGGTTCTCGTGAACAAACCCCGAGCCCGGTGTGCGGGACAAGAGGGTTCTGCAGCACGCCCGGCCAGGTTGTCCCGGGGCGTGCTGCACTCCGGGCGGAGAATGCAGCGGGTGCGATCGTTCTCACCGATAACCGCTGTACCGATGTTCCAAGCGCCGCCAATTGCATCTGATGCGAACTCGCGACGCTTCGCGAATCGCCGTAGTCAACGGCGCCAACCAGCGTGCTGACCATGGAATTTGGCTCGGCCTGCTGGTGTCGACGGTAGCGATGGACGTGGTGACGGCGCCAGCCTGTGTCACTCGTCTGGCTGACTGACCTGCGGTTTGTCCGTCGACTCGCATCAGATGCGGTTTTCTCGCGCTCCAGCTCCGAACCCTCCTTCCCCCCGATCGAGCCCCGGCACGTCCAGCACGGGCGCAGCGCGGCGTTGGCCGCGCGAGCCGCCTCCAGCCGCGCCTGGGCCGCGGCCTCCCGCTCCTCCTCGCGCCGCTCCTGCTCCCTCTCGTGGCAGGACCAGCAGCGGCTACCCGGCCGGCGGCTCCACTCGACCTGTCCCTTGGGGCCGTACTCCCAGGTGCTCTCCTCCTCGGGAACGTCGCCGCAGTCGATGCAGACCAGGGAGTCCATCAGCTCCTGGTGGGCCTTGTGCTGCTCGTCCTCGCGGGCGGCCTGGCGCAGGTCGTAGGCGGCCCGGTTGTTCGGGTTGTCCAGCGACTCGATGAGGGAGTGCCGGCCCGCGCGGCCGAAGCGCCACCACACCCGCCCGAGCGGCCCGCGGGCGGCCGGCAGCTCCAGGGTGGTCGCGACGATGGGCACGGCGTCGTCGTACTCGCGCCAGCCGTCGTCGTTGTCGTCGCGGACCTCTCTGCACCACCGGCCGCGCCAGCAGTCGGCGGACAGATCCGCGACGGCCTGCTGCCGGTTGGCCAGCGCGACCGGTCCGGCGTCGGCGACGACCACGGCGGGTACCCGGGCGGCGTGTGGCCGGGCCAGGTACGGCGCCACCAGTGCACCGTACGGTCGGCCGGCTCCCGGTCGGCGAGGGCCGGGTCGTTGTCGCGGACCTTGGTGCGGAACAGCTCGCGATAGCCGGGGGGAACTTCGCGGCGACGTCGGCCGGGGCCATGGTCGAGCGGTCGACCTCGACCATCAACACCGGCACCATCGCCCTACGACCGGCAGGTACCGGGACCGACGACAGGCATGCCGCTCACCCGGAAGACGGCGCCATCGCCCCCGTCCGGGGCCACAACCGGGATGATCGGGCACCGGGCCGCCGGTCAGTCCTTCGCCTCGACCTCGACGGCGGCCCGGATGTCCAGCGTGCGCCGGGCGAGTTCCTCGGGCTCGCTGGCGCCCGTCTCGTCGACGACGATGCCGACGGTGGTGCCGTCCGCCCAGGCGCAGGTGGTCTGGGAGACGGCCGGGTAGTCGAGCACCGCGCAGTCCAGCGCGCCTCCGAGGGGGCCGGCCGGGTAGTCCTGGCGCTCGGCCACCACCTCGCCCGACAGGTCGTTCACCGCCAGCCTGCCGAAGTACTTGTCCAGCTCCCGCCGGACGTCCGGGTAGCTGCCGGTCAGCCCGACCACGGTCAGCGTGGTCCTGACCGACCCGGCGGCGCCGTAGCCGGCCACCGTTAGCTCCCGGTACGGCCGCAGGGTCGTCATCCGCCGCTCGTAGTCGGCGCGCAGGGCCAGGGTGCTGCCCTCGTCCGGGAGCCGCACCTGGTCGCCGATCCGGTCCGCGAGCACGATCCGGTGCCGCGTCGGGGCGCCGGCCCCGGTCACCGCCGCGACGGTCAGCGCGGCGAACAGGCCGACGACCACGACCCCCATGATCACGGCCTTGCGGGGCACCCGCCGGTACCAGGGCAGTGGAGCCACCGGCACCAGGGTGTTCGCCCAGATCGCCTGGAGGCCGCTGGGCTTCCCGGCCTCCCGGGCGCCGTCGGAATCGGTCGTCCTGTCACTCTGCACGGGGCCGGATCCTACGTCAGCGCCCGCAGGGCCCGCCGGGGTTTTCCTGGCGCTGGTCGGTGCGGCGATGGCGCCCGGCAGGGCGCTGCGGGTATTCCAGCCGGTCCGGGCCGGCCGGCTCCCGCAGCTCCAGTCCGGCGTCGGCCTTCTCACCGATCGGACCCCGGCACGTCCGACACGGAGGCAGCGCGGCGTTGGCCGCGGGCCGCCTCCAACCGGGCCTCGGGCTCGGCCGGGTAGGTTGCTGGCATGGCTGAGCTTGGACCTGTGGTGTGGCCGTCCGCTCCGCTCAGGACGCCTCGGCTCGTGCTCCGCGAGTCCGAGGCCCGGGACCGGGCGGCGTATGTCGAGCTGCTGACCTCCTCTCAGGTGCGCACCTACCTCGGCGGTCCGCGGCCCCGTGAGGACGTCGAACATGCGCTTCCCGAAGTACCGGGGCGGCGTCCCGGTACCTTCGTCGTCGACCACAGCGGGCAGATGATCGGCCTGGTGACGTTCGACCGGCGCGACACGGCGCGACCCGGCCGCATCCACCCGCACGGCAACGACGCCGAGCTCAGCTACATGTTCCTGCCGACAGCGTGGGGACGGGGATACGCAGCCGAGGCATGCGCAGCGGCCCTGCGCTGGTTCGCCGGGGCGCTATCCGCAGAGCCAGTGGTGCTGTGCACCCAGGCCGCCAACGACCCCTCGGTGCGCCTGGCCGTGAAGCTGGGAGGTGGAGTCCTTGGCGACCCTTCGGGCCTCGCCGAACGCGGCGGTGAACAGCTGCTCGGGCACCGGGTGCAGGCGCAGCCGTTCCTCGGCCAGCAGCTCGGCCGGGATCCGGTGGGTCTCGCGGTGGATGCGGTCGTTCACCTCCGTCAGTGAAGATCCCGGTGTAGCTTCGGCGCGGCCCGCGCTTGCGCACGCCCTTCACCCTCGTCCGCGCCGGAGGCGTCGTACGACAAGAGGAGTCCCATGCGCTGAGGGGCCCCCGCAGAGCCGGGGCCACTCAGCGACACACCGTGACGAACCTGCGTGAACCAGATCACACTGCGATCCGGGCCCTGCGGCTTAACACCGCTTAACGTCTGACCCGTCTGAACGCATGTCACCGCGATTCTCAGTGCGGGGACACCGGACGATCGCTGCGCTCCTCCCGGCTCGCCGGGACGGCGGGCGGCGGCTGTCCGAAGGGAAACCCGGAGCCGGTGCGCGACTCGGCAAAAGTTCACTGCATTAGCTGACGCCCCAGGACCTGGAGGGGACAACCCCTCCGGCCAGGCGCGTTCGCCCCGCCCGGGCCAGCCCGGGCGGGGCACTACCCCATCCGCCCACCACCGGCCCGGACGCCGCCGGATTGCACCGCACCGCCCGATCCGGCGCAGCCGGCTGCGCACCGGCAGCTCGGCGCAGCGCGAGGACCGTGGTGCGGGTGCATCCAGGCGGTTCGTGAGCGTGCACAGCGTGGCGGGAGAGTTCGGGCTTCGCCGTGGTCGGCGGGGCCGGGCCCGCGCGGTGCGGGCCCGGCGTGGCAGTTCAGTGGGTGGCCAGCTCCTGGAGCTGGTGGGCGATGTCGCCGGTGGGCAGGCTGAACGGCCCGCACATCCCGTCGCTGGTGGCGGGCAGGCCGTCGATGGCCACCCGCAGGGCGTAGTCGGGGCTGGGCAGGCCGGTGGTGTCGGGCATCGGCGGGGCCATGAGTGCCGCGAGGTCGGGATATCCAGGTAGGTTCGGCAGGGCGGGCGGAAGCGGGGCGGGGGCGTCTTCGTCGAGGCGGGCGGCCTGGTGGAACCAGTGCTTTGCGTCGCGCAGCTCGCCCATGCGGATGTGGTGGAGGTAAAGGCAGCCAAAGTGCACACATGCGTATCTGGAGTCACCATAAGGGCATCGCTGGCGGCCATTGAGAGGCCGTCAATGGCAACGGAGTGTGGCGATGCGTTCTGCCGACGACCTGACAGATTCCCAGAAGAAGGCCCTGGAGCGGATTGCGGGCGACCTCGGTCAAGTCAGAGAGCGGCTCCAGTCGCTCCATGGGGAGGCACGATCCCTACTGTCGGACGGTGACTCCGATCCCGGCCCCGACGTCTTCCCCTGCCACGTCTGCCACAGGTGTCCGGACTTCGAATTTCCAAAAACTGCGACGAGAGGATTGGACTGCGCAAGGCCCGGCTGCGGCCACAACATCACTTCACACGACTTCTTCTGACCGAGAGCGGCCTGGCTGACCTGAAGTAACCGCGTTCTGGCGGGGAAACCTTGGGCAGACCGTAAGCGTGTAGGCGTCATCCCTCCCACCGCGAGCTGCGCGAACGCGGCGCACGCTGCAGCTACAGCACCCTGCGCGACTACGTCCGGCCGCTGCATCCCGGCCGCAGGGCCGAGGCAACCACACCGCCGATGGCCCGACCCCCCTCGCGGCGCTCATCGCCGAAGCGGGCGAGGTCCGGGCGGTGCTCTACGCCGCCGGTGCAGGACTCGGCGACGCCCCCGGGCAGCCCAACCGGGTCGACCACGACGCGATCTCGCCTTCGCCGACGCCACACGGACCGCCGGGGTGCGCCGCTTCGTCATGCTCTCCGCAATGGGCGCCAGTCCGACCGGGTCCTGCCCGGCCGACCCGCTCGTGGCACGCAGCCCCCTTGACTGCACCGTGGTACGGCCAGCCTGGTTCCGCGAGGGCCCCGGCACCGGCCGAGTCCACCTCGCCGCCACCACCGGCCGGGCGAGATCGACCGGGCCGACACCGCCGCCGTCCTCGCCACCCTGCTGACCGTCCCCGCCACCAGCCCGTCCCTTCTGGAACTCGTCACCGGTCCCACCCCCGGCGGCCAAGGCCGTCGCCCAGCTCACCCAGACCACCCAGGCCCCCGGCTGAAGCGCCCCCGGACGGCCGCAGAGCGCATCCCCTGGGACGGCCAGAACGGGCTTCCGCGCCCGCCGTCGGCGCCCCACCCCTGTCCCGGCTCACAGGTGGAACCACGTGGAGAGGCCGTCATTCACCCGGGTGAGCCTGACCGTCGAAGCACTGGCCGCACCGGCTTCGTGGGCGCTGCTGTCGCACTGGCTGCCCGGCCACAACCGCTCAGCCCTTCCGGCAGACAGCGCCGGCTTCGGGCGCGGATCGACGCGTGGAGCGCCTGCGGGCTCCTACGCCGCGCGGACTGGTACTCGGCTGCCACGACTGCCCACGGGTCGAGTTCTAGCCATCGCCGAAGTGGCACAGCAGTACACCTGCCGGCGCTGCGGCGCCCGTCAGGCCGGCCTGGAGCCGGTCCTCGCCGGTCTCGGGCCAGCCGAGCGACAGGGCGACCTTGTCGGCGAGGCGGAAGCCGAACCCGCGTACTTCGGTCAGGCGGTAGGAGCGCTCGCGGAAGGGAGCATCGACCGGAATGTCGCCGACTGGCTCGGCAAGGCCAGCCGCGCTCCCCGGGTTCTTGCGGCCCACCCGCAGACGGACCGCCTCTCGGGGCGGGAGGGCCGCCCGGCCGGGTGCGGTCGGCACCGAGGTGGACATCGCTGCGACAAGCTTGAGGCACTTCACAAAATCTATAGACCAGTCTATTTTTGAGTCATGGATGGAACCAAGGGAGCCAGGACCAGCTCGCGACTGGCGGAATCGATGCTGGAACTGATCCAGCGGCACGGCTACAGCGGCACGGGACTCAACACGGTGGTGGAGCACGCGGGCGCCCCGAAAGGGTCGCTCTACTTCCACTTCCCTCAAGGGAAGGAGGCCCTCGGAGAGAAGGCCGTCGAGCTGGCGGCCGCGCGATTCGGCTCTCTCGTCGCCGACTCGGCGCGAGGGTCGGCCACGCCGGGTGAGGTGGTACGCCGTGTGATCGACGAACTGGCCGGGATGCTCGACGACAGCGACTTCCAGCTGGGATGCCCGGTCTCGGTGGTGACACTGGAGATGGGTGCGCAGAGCGAACGTCTGCGAGACGCCTGCGCCCGTGCCTTCGAGTCATGGATCGCGCCGGTCAGCGACCTGCTCAGTGCGCACGGCCGCCCTCGTCCCGCCGCCCGGGCCCTGGCGACAGCCGTGGTCAGCATGGTGGAAGGAGCGGTGATCGTCTCGCGTGCCCAGCGGTCCACCGAGCCGCTGCACTGTGCCGCCCAGGCGATCACCGTGCTGCTGGAACAGAGCGCGGAGGCTTCGGCATGAGCGCGGAGGACCGGCATGCACTGGTGCTGGGTGCAAGCGGCTTGATCGGGCGCCACCTGGTACTCGCGCTCGGCCAGGCCGGCGTTCGAGTCAGCACGGCCAGCCGGAGCCATGAGTCCTACCAGCGGCTGACTCGCTGGCTGGCCGGGCGCGGGTACGACCAGAGCCCGGCCGACCTCCGGGTCAACTTCGCCAAGGCGTCACTGATCGACGGCGAGTGCGACCACATCACCGAGATCTACAACTGCGCCGGCGCCTACCGGTTCGGCATGTCGGTGGATGAGGCGCGTCGCGCCAACGTGGACAGCGTCCGCGCGGTCGTCGCGTTCGCGGCGCGGCTGCCGAACCTGCGCCGCCTGGTTCAGGTCTCCGGATACCGCGTGGGCGGGCAGGACGCCGCCCCGTGGAGCGAGGAGTATCGACAGGAGGCCTACCGGGCCCTGGGCGCCTACGAGGCGTCCAGGGCCGAGGCGGACGCCGTCTTCCAGGACCTGGCAGGGCAGTTGGGCGTTCCCTGGTCCATCGTCAACCCGGCCAGCGTGATCGGCGACAGCGCCACCGGGGAGTCCGACCAGTACCTCGGACTCGCCTCCAATATGAAAGACCTCTGGCACGGCTCGCTTCCCGCGCTCCCGGGCAACGGGCACACGTTCGTCCCCGTGGTCGCGGTCGATTACCTCGCCCGTTTCATGACGCTGCTTCCGATGGACGAGGCCACCCACCGCACTGCGTACTGGACGCTGGACGACGACACGCCCGCACTGCCCGACCTGCTCACGCTCATAGCGGAGCACTACGGTGTCAAGGCACCCAGGACACGGGTCCCGGTGTCCCTGCTCAAGCGGCTGCCCCAGTGGCTCACCAAGGCCGACCCGGAGACCCTGACGTTTTTGTCGACCGACCGCTACCCGACCGATTCGGCCCGTGCCTTCGCCGCCCGGCACGGGCTGGCCATGCCGGACACCGCCACGACGATCCGCCGCTGGGCCGACCACCTTGCAGCCCACCGCTTCGGCGACGCCCCCGCAGGTGACAGACGATTCACCAAGCTGGGCGGGATACGGACTTTCGAGCTCGGCAAGGCAGGCGCACCCACGGTGGTGCTGCCCGGTCTGCCGGTCAACGCCGACACCTGGGCGCCGGTCGTCACGGCGGTCGGGCACGCGCGCGCCGTCGACCTGCCGGGGCTGGGCATGAGCGCCGGATGCCGCGAGGACTGGCAGTCCTGGCTGACCGCGCTGGTCACCGAGACCGGTGCCCGTCACTTGGTGGGTCACTCCATCGGCGCCGCGGCCGCCGTCGACGCCGCGACCGCCCACCCCGATGCGGTGGATCAACTCACGCTGGTGTCACCGTTCTTCCTGCAGGGGCACCCGCCCCGCACCGTCAGGCGGACGGCCCTGACCCGCTGGTACCTGAGGCGGACACCCCCCGAGGCGCTGGCCGAGCGGCTGACCGGCACCACGGGCCACGCGGCCGCGCTCCGGTCGGCTGTCGCGGATCTCCGCCGGGGCACCGTTGGGGCTACCGCCGCCGGGCTTCTGGCCGCCACGGCGAACCCGCAGTGGCGTGCTGACCTCCAGGCCAAGCTGCAGCACTACCCAGGGCGTGTCCACATCGTCCTGGGCTCCGACGATCCGCTCACCGTCGAGGGACAGTCGCTGCTGGACACTCTCCCGCACGCCACCGTGACAGTGGTTGCCGGCGCGGGGCACCATCCTCAGCTGACGCACCCAGAAGTTGTCGCTCAGGCCATCGGTCCGCAGACCGCCTTCCTGAGCTCGCACAGTGAACCCGGCGTCAGGGCGGCACGCGTACGACCGCGGTGACGAGGTGCTTGGCAGTCGAGTCAGGGCCTCGGCTGGCTGGGCGGTGGCGTCGTGGATGTCGGCGACCTCCCGCAAACGGTCCGCGTTGCGCTTCAGCCGCCAACCGACCGGTTCGGGGGCGGCGGCCGCCAGGATATCCAGCTCGCCGGCCCGCTCGCGCAGGCCGGCAGCGTGGGTATCGGTGCGGACGGCGTTGCCGCAGCCCGGCTGGCAGGCGTACTGGTTGGGCGCGGTCACATCGGTATCCGGGTCGCACAGAGCCGTGTCCCGTTTGAACACGCAGATCAGGTGGGCGTCGGGGTTGTCGAACAGGACCATTCCGTCGCGAGCGAGGAACGCGGCGGCCTTCTTCGCGAACGCCTTGTGGACGGTGCGGCCTTCGAAGCGGGGTGTGGTCGCGGCGGCGGTCAGGGCACGGCGGGCAGCCGGGCCGGAGATCTTCTCACCGGCGGCGATCCGCTCGTGCAGGCGAGCCGCGGTGTCGGCGGCGGCGAGAGCCGTCTCGACGTCGAGCACGCTGTGGATGCCGCGCCGGCTGCGGGTCCCGTACCCGCCGGCGACGCGGGCGTCCAGGACCGTGCGCATGTGCCCGTACTGTGAGGTCGATCCGGGCGGCCCGCCCGGACGGCGCCCCGATCCACGTCATCCTGGACAACCTGTCGGCCCACAAGGGCCAGCAGATCAGGCGCTGGGCGGCCAAGAACCGCGTCGAGCTGTGCGCAGCGCGTCGTGGACCCGGTCCCAGGTGCCGTCCGCCGTCCAGGCCCGGAACCATCGGTAAGGCCGCGTCCCACGGTGCCAGATCGTGCGGCACCAGCCGCCAGGCCCATCCGCTGACCAGCACGTACAGCACGGTGTCCACGACCAGCCGACGCGGGAACTTCAGCGGACGACCGCGCCGTCGCGGATCCCGCTCCGGCAGCAGCGGCTCGATCACTGCCCATCGAGCATCCGTCAACGACGAGTCAGGAGCGCTCGCACGAGCAGACACACATGACGGTGATCTTCGCGGATGCCTCAAACGCGAAGATCACCGCCAGTACATCGCGCCACGGAGTTGATCACTTGCCCAACACTTTCTCAGCCCTGCGAGGGGGTCCAGAACGCGGTGATCCTCGCGACGCCGGGCCCGAGCCCCTGCCAGGAACCATCGAAATCGAGGACGGCCACGGAGGCGGTCGGGAACCCGGACTCCTCCACCCGCCGGGAGAGGCCGTCGTCGGCTTTTCCGGTGAGGAACCCGACCAGCTCGGGCAAGCTCGGATTGTGTCCGACGAGGACGAGGTTGCCCACGTCGTCCGAGGTCTCCCGCACCATCGCGACCAATCCGGCGATCCCCGCCTCCCGCCGATGGATGTCCACGCTCAGGTCGTAGAGCCCCCGTTCGTGGACCGTCTCGGGGAGCCGTGCCAGCGTGGCGCCCACGCGTTCCCAGGTCTCCGTGGTCCGGTGAGCTCCGGACACCCGCGCGAGATCGGGCGTGATGCCGGAACCCGCCAGCCACCGCCCGGCCCGGGACGCCTCCTCCTGCCCTCGCCCGTCGAGCCGCCGTTCCTCGTCGACCGTCGTCTCCCGCTCGGCCTGTGCATGACGGATCAGAACGATCCTCCGGCCGGTACCCGTGATCACGTTGGCCTCCCCTTGTCCGCCAGCAGCGGTGCGGCCCGGTGGAATCGCTTGATCCTTTGCATCCGGACACTACCGGGACGGCTCCGGCGCCCGCGTCCGTCGGAGCAGCCGGCGGCTCGACGACGAAGCCAGGGCATGGGCTGACGACAAGACCTGCGCCAGCCGGGCGATCCGCCGTCTGCTGCGGCACCGGGGCATCGTGGTGACCCCCGAGCGTAGAGGCCAGGGGGCCAACCGCCTGCGTCCGTGGTGACCTCGGTGTGGAGCCGGACGGTGACGAATACCGATTCGACGACCTCGATCACGCCGACCGCCTCGCCGGCGAGGAGATCGGACCACGCGGCCCCGTCGAAACCGAAGCAGCCCGCCGCCTCGCCGACGACCTCAACAACCAGTAGTGATCTGTTAACCCAACACTTTCTGAGCCGTCGCACCATGGACACGACGAAGGGGCCGGCCTCCCGAGCAGTGGGAGACCGGCCCCTTCGGCCTTCGGTGCGGGCCGCTGGCGTCAGCGCTGGACGGTGGGCCGCAGGGTGGTGACGGCGCCGTAGTGGCCGTCCGAGGCGCCGCCGACCTCGATCCGCACCGGCGCGGCACCGGTCCGCTTCAGGCCGACCCGGAAGGTGTACTCGACCGGGTTGCCCTTCATCACGCCCACCAGCTGGGCCGGCGCCACCCCGAGGTTCCCGTTGCAGTCCTCGGTCACCTCGAAGGACTTCCACTCGCCGCCGACCTTCGCCTCCATCGTGACGTCCGACGCGGACAGGCCCTCGCTCGCGGAGGAGGACAGCCGCACCACCGGGCGCAGCAGGTGAGGTCCGTCGGGCGAGGCGACCTTGAAGGTGAACTCGGTCGGGGTCTTGCCGACGGTGAGCGGGGTCGGCTTGGAGGCCGAGGCCAGCGTCGGGCGGTGGCGGTCGACGACCTTCGTGGTCACCACGCTCTTCGTCATGTCCGTGTACGACGTGGTGTGCGGGGCCGGGGCGTCCGCCTCGACGGTGAGGCTGCCCGGCTGGTTGCCCGCGTCGAGAGCCATCCGGTACTCGACGGTGCGGCTCTCACCCGCGGCCAGGGTGAAGGCCGCGTCGTTGCCGGTGCCGGCGTAGTCCATGCCACCGCCCTGGCTCAGCGCCGGCAGGGCCTTCCAGCCGGAGGCGTCCTTGCGCTCCAGGGTGCCCTGCGCCATGGAGAGCATCCGCTGGCACTGCGCGCCCTCGTACTGCTGGGTCGCGACCACCGGCGCCACCGCGCGGCTGCCCGTGGCGTCGTTGTTCTTCCAGGTCACCGAGAACGAGACCTGGTCGCCGACCTGGATCTTCTGGCCCTCGCGCAGACCGTTGAAAGTGATCCCGATGCCGCCGGCCTTGACGGGGGTGGCGGCGGGCTCGGCCAGAGCGGGCTTGGCTGGGGCCTTCGCGGCGGGCTTGGCCGCCGTCCCGGTGGCCGCGGGGGTCTCGGCGGCGGCCGTGGCGGTGGTCGGGGCCGCCTCGGTGGTCGGCGCGGCCGGGGTGGTTGGCGCGGCCGGGGTGGTGGGGGCCGCAACGGCGCCCGCGCCGGGGGTGGCCGAGGAGGTGGCCGAGGGGGCGGAGGCGGCGACGGACGACCCGCCGTTGGTCGGGCCGCAGGCGGCGACACCGACGGCGGCGACGACGGCCAGCGGGACGATCTTCGCAATACGGGCGATAACGGACGCGTTCATGTGACAGTCCCCCCAAAGGACATGGTGATGGTGATCGGATGCACGGGCGCCTACCGTCGCGCCCCGAGGAGCCGGCCCGAGCCCCGGCCCCGCCGGCTCGCTCTCCCCGCCTCTCACCCTGATAGACGTCCATCCCGCCCGGGGGTTGCAGCCGGGTTCGAAGTTTTTTCCGCGACTCCTCCCCCGAACACCGAAAGGCGCCGTGACCAGCGGAAAACCCCGACCACAACACCTCGAAGGCCCGCCCGGGGCCGACCTGCTCGATCTTCTGGCGCTCGTAGACCCGGGACACCCCGCCCGATGAGCCGCTGCTCGCCGGGCTCCTCACCACTGCTGCGGGGCAGCCGCACCCGCTCCTGCCTCAGGTTCTGGAGCGGGCAGGCCGCCCGGTGCCGGGTCACCAGTGGTGATCAGCGGCGCGTCCGTGTCGTGCTTTCGCCAGGCTTCGGCGATGCGTGTGAGACGGGTAGGGGCGGCGATGCCGCGCACGGTAGCGATCCTGCCGCCGACGATGTCGGACGTGACCGCGCCGACGACGTGGTCGCCGAGCACGAAGAGGATGGCGGGGGCGCCGTTGACGACCGCGTAGTGGGCGGCGGGCGCGCCGCCGACAAGCCGCCGCTTCGCTGGGGTGGGATTGAAGCCGGCCCGTGCGATAGCAGCAATGCGCTGCGGGGTGTCGTACCGCAAGTCGGGACGGGCGCAGCTCCGGGCCGGTTCCTCGCCGGTGGCCGGCCGGTCGGTGGCGGCGGTCGGCGGGGCGCTGTTCATAGGCGGGATCGTAACCGCCGGGCTCGACACTCCCCGGGTTTCGCCCCCACACCCGGCGGCGGGGCGAGAGACGATCCCATGAGTCCGTGGAGGACCGGCGAGGCCAGGGCCATGAGCTTGGGATCTGCGGGTAGCGGGCGGCTTGCCGGAAGAGTTGCCGGGCGGAGATCCGGGAGAGATCGTGTCTGGTGGGGGTTCTCCAGCAGAGGAGGCAGCCAATGGCTCTGTCCGACACCCTCACCACCCTGGCTGAGCGGGCCAAGGTCGCCGAGGATCACGCAGCCAAAGCCGCAGCCCAGAGCCGCGAGCAGTTGCGAGCCGAGGTCGAGAGGGCTCGCAGGGACGCCCAGAACCAAGCCGCCAAGCTGCAGGGGTCCGCGCGCGGCACCGAAGCGAAGATGTCGCAGTGGTGGGCCGAGATGCAGCAGAACTGGCGCGACCACACGGCCAAGGTGAGCAGCGACATCGAGGCCCGCAAGCAGGAGCACGACGCGGCCCGCGCGACCCGCGCGGCCGACCGCGCCGAGGCGGACGCAGCCGCCGCGGTCGAGTTCGCGTTGGCCGCCATCGAAGAGGCGGAATACTCGGTCCTCGATGCCCGGTTGGCCCGCATGGAGGCCGATGAGAAGAACGCGGGGCGCTGACTCCGGTCGACCCGGTGGTCGCCTCGTCCGCTGGCCGGGGTGAGGTACGGCTCAACCTCCCGGCCGCCCCTTGGTGACCGTGTGGACGAGGCGGCCGGGTCGGCGCTCGGGTCCGGGCTCGGCGCCTCAACGACGCCGACCGGCGCGCGCTGGGTAGTCCAGGCTCTCTCCCAGCAGCATCAGTGTCGACCGCAGCCGGGACGGCTCCGCCTCGTCCCCGGCCGCGGCGCGCAGCGCCGCGAGGACGTCCCGCAGGGCCCTCAGGGCCCAGGCGGGGAGGGCGTAGAGAACGACCGGGGTGCGGAGTCCTGTGCGGGGGCGGTGAGGTCGGCGGTGACCTCGCCCGCCGTTTCCAAGGTCAAGGCCGGAAGAGGGTACTCGGTAGTCGCGGGGCACGTCGATCTCGACCGGGCCGACATCGGTGACCACGGTCTTGGACCGGGTGCCGTTGCGGGAGTTTCCGGAGCCGGCACCGGCCGGGTCGTGCTTCTCGTAGCCGAGGTGGTCGGTGATCTCGCCCTCCAGGGCGGCCTCCAGGACCCGCTTGGTCAGCTGCTGCAGGAGACCGCCCTCACCGGTCAGCTTGATGCCTCCGGAGCGAGCCCGGTCGACTGCCCGATCAACTGCTCGTCCAGCACGTCCG
Source organism: Kitasatospora sp. NPDC001132 (assembly GCF_053598415.1). Lineage (NCBI taxonomy): Bacteria > Bacillati > Actinomycetota > Actinomycetes > Kitasatosporales > Streptomycetaceae > Kitasatospora > Kitasatospora sp. NPDC001132. The sequence goes on from NZ_JBSFKF010000043.1 coordinate 15,275, forward strand.
GCGCGAGCTCGACCGGCCGGACCTCTTCAACCGCCTCAGCGGAGACGATCACGTCACTCATCAGGTGTTCTCTCAAGATCAGGAGTTACACCGAAGACCGTACAGACCCACACCTGGACCATCACCCCCGCAACCACATGGCGCAGGAGGGGCTGTCCCTAAACGGGACAGCCCCTCCGCCAGCAAGATCTTCAGCAAACTTCTAGCTGTCAAAGCCGTTCGATGGTGCTCTTCTCCCAGTCCGAGAGATCGTCGGCGAGCCGGCGTTGGCCGGCCGCTCCAGCCCGCATCCAGCCCGACGAGGACGATCCAGCCTGGTTCGCCTCCGTCGCGGTGCTGGACGAGGGCGGCTACGAGATCGTCCGCCGTGACGCGAGTCGCAGGGAACACGACGTGGTCACCGAGACCAGCATCGGCACAATCGCTCGCGACCTCATCCTCTGGTTGGCCGCCCTTCCCCGGACGGCCGACCAGGCGCACGTTCGACGCCTTCTCAAACACGCCCTAGCGGGCGGCGGGCGGTGGCGGGGTGACAGCGGCTTCCAGAAGAGCAGGTTGGTGTGGGTTCCTCAAGGCCCGGGGTCTCCCCCGGCACGAAATGCCTTGTCGGAGGGTTGTCCCGGTGACAGGGTCGGTACGTGAACGACGAACTGGCTCAAAACGCCCTCACCGTGCGTCCCATCACGGATGCCGACATCCCCGTCGCGGTCGACACTCTCGGCCGGGCCTTCGCCGACTATCCCTTCACCCGGCACGTGATCGCCGCCGACGACCACGAGGCACGGGTCCGGCGCTTCCAGGAGCTCTGCCTCACCCGCATCGCCGTGCCCTACGGCCGCGTGTGGGTCGCCGAGGACGGCCTGGCCGTGGCCGCCTGGACCGTTCCGGACCGGGACCCCTCGCCCGCCTTCGCCGAGATCGGCCCACTGCTCGGCGAGCTCATCGGCGACCGGCAGAGCGCGTTCGACACCGCCGAGCAGGACGTGGAACCGTACCGGCCCCAGGAGCCGGTGTGGTTCCTCAGCACCGTCGGCGTCGCTCCGCACGCGCAGGGGCGCGGCCTGGGCCGAGCGGTACTGCTCCCCGGCATCGAGGAGGCCGAACGCGCCGGGTACCCCGCGTTCCTGGAGACCTCCAGCGAGGACAACGTGCGGTTCTACGAGCGGCTCGGCTTCAAGGTCACGGCCGACATCCCGTCCTCCGACGGCGGCCCCCGCACCTGGTGCATGCGCAGGGACCCGAGCTGAGAAACCGGGCCGGCCCGCCTGCGCTTGATCGCGGGCCCGGAGCGCCGGTTCAAGCGGCCGGGGTGACGAATCCGGTGGCGGCGGCGTTGGAGCGGGGGTGAGCAGCACTTCCTCTCCCCGCCCGCGGCGCGGCGCCGGGTTGGGACCGGGCGTCGCCGCCCGGGCCTTCGCCGTCGTGGGCCGGGCTCCGCGGTCCCCGCTTCCCTGGTCGCAGGAGTCGGTCGACGATGGGCTGCAGGGCGTGCTGGCCGGCCATCAGCAGCTGGTGGCCGCGCGGTGGGGCGGCGTTCGAGGACCTGGACGAGGACGTTCTCGGCGAGGTGGCCCAGGAGGCCCGCCGGGACGGGCAGGACCCGGCCTGGGCCGTCGATGTGTTCGTGCGGGGTCTGGTCCGGCAGCTGGAGGACTGGAGGCAGGCCGACACCGCGCTGGCGAAGGCGCTGAACGAGGCGGCGCTCGGGCGGCCGTTGCTGGTGTGGGCGGCCGATGCCCTGGCCGCCGAGCAGGGCCGGCTGTGGGGCGCGCGGCAAGCGCTGCTGGAGGCTGTTGCCCGGCACCACCACGGTGGCCCTGCGCCCTGGTGAGGCCGGGTCAGCGGGCGGAGGCCGCCCTGGTCTGGTGGGCGCGCAGGATGGCGTCCAGCGCGAGGTCCGCGGTGGGGTGGGTCTTGGGGCGGGAGAGGGTGTCGACGAGGAGCCGGGCGCCGGGCGGCTGGTAGAGGAGGGCGATCCAGCCGGCCTGTCCCCACGGCCCGTCGGGCAGGGGCGCGGTCCAGCCGACCGGCGTGCTGTCGAGGCGCAACTGGAGGACGCCCCGGGCGTGGGGGGTGAGCCAGGAGTCGAGTTCCCAGCCGGCCGAAGGCGGGCTCCAGGTCGTCGAGGAGGTCGGGGAAGTCGAAGCGGATCTCCGGGTCGGTGCAGGCCTCCCTGCGGGCCTGCTCAGCCGTGACAGCCGTCGATCGCTGGGCCGGCACCGGCCCGGCGTCCGACTCAGGGACGGAGGCGGGGGCGGGGACGTGACGGCCGGACCGTGCGGGCCTGGGGTGTGCCTCGCCGCGCCCGCCGTCGCGGCACGGCTGAGGGCGCACGGCCGACCGATCGAGGGTGGGGACTGGCCGGCCCGACGCTGGTGCCGGCGTCGTTCACCGGGCCCTCATCTTCCGGAGACAGGTGACAGCCAGGGCGCCGTTGTAGACGAGCAGTACTGCGGGGACCCAGGGCGGCGCACCGCCGCTGTCCGAGTCCGTCAGTTTGAGGGTGAGCAGCACGGCGAAGACGGCCGTAAAGGAAAGGGCGCCCAGGAACCGGCGGCGGATCCGGTTGCGTTCGCGCACTGGGCCGTCGGCCAGGTTCATGGCGTAGATCTCCACCTGGCCGAGTTCCTGCTGTGCGGCGCGCCCGGTGGCTGCCAGGTGCTCCCGTGCTTCGGTCACGTGCTGCTGGGCCGTGTGCCTGGGATAGCCGTGCCGCCCGTACAGCAACTCGCCCAGTCGGCGCAGCCATTGCTCGTCGTCGAGCCGTCGGCCCTCGCTCGGGGAGAACCACCGGCTCACGATCCGCTCGGGTATGGCCAGCCCCAGGGTCGCGAGAAGCAGCGCGAACCCGACTGCCGCGGAAGGCGGGAACGGGAAGGAGTGCGCATCCCGGACCGCGGGGAGCGACGCCGAACCGATGCCGGCCGCGGCGATGACGCCGGCACCGCTGCCAAAGAGCCAGGCCGTCCGAGTCCGTCCGGCCGCGCGCAGGGCGGGGAGGACTGCGAAGGCGGCGGCCACGAGCACGGTGGCGGAAAGGGACGAGAGGAGAACCGAGGCGCCGGCGTGCCCCTTGTAGCCGAAGGTCCCCACCGCGGCCATGATCAGGACGGCGATGCTTCCTGCCACCATGCCCTGCTGGAAGTGCGTGAACGGTGCTCTTCCTTCGAAGTCGCGTGTGCTGCGGTGCCTGGGGTCGACCCGCTCGGTGGCCACCGCGGTGGCGTACTCCTCGGCGGGGCCGAAGAGTTCCTCCGCCGACTCCCCCGTCTCGGTCACCGCCTCGGCAACCTCCCCCAGCACACGGTTCACGAGCTCGCGCGGCACGCGGTGGACGAGGGTGAGCTCTAATTCCAGCTTGTCGGTCCAGGCAGTGCGGCCGCTGTTGCCCGTCCGGGTCCCGGCCGTGGTCTTCGTCATGGGTTCTCCTGTTCGTGGGGTGTGGCAGGGGCCGCTGCCGGGATCGTCGCCGTCGTGTCGACTGCCGTGCGGAACTCCTGCCACGCCCGGCGCTCCCGCGCCAGCCGCTCCCGCCCCGTGTCGGTCAGCCGGTAGTACTTCCGGCCGGGCCCGCCCTCTCCGGGGGCCCACCGGACCTCGACCGCGCCGTCATCGGCGAGCCGTGTCAGCGCCGGGTACAGCACGGCTCCCTTGACGGTGCCGAGTCCCGACTCTTCGAGCTGCTGGAACAGCGCGTATCCGTAACTCTCTCCGCGCTCCAACGTGGCCAGAAGGCACAGCGGCAGGACGGCGCGGAGCCATGCGGGCTGGATGTCGCCCATGCATCAACCCTTCCGAGATCACGACTAGTATGAATTTCAGAATAGTCGGGCGTCAAGAGTATGGGCATCGGCCCCATCTCCGGCGTCAGCGGCGGCAGAGCCTCAACGGCCAGCGGGCACCCAGCCCTGCCCACACCCACCCTGACCTGCATCTATTTACGCGTCAGGGGTGCGCAGGTGTAGGGCTGGTCCCGCGCGGTCAACCGCAGCGTGAGCGGGACGCCCTTCTTGTCCGTCGAGCACTCGATCATCACCGCGATTTGGCACATGGTCACCGACCACGTCGCCTACCAGGAACTCGGCGGCACCTACTTCACCCAACGGCCGGCCTGGCAGCAGCACTACATCGTCTTCCCCCGGTTGCTGTTCGTCCTGGCCGACCTCGAGCAGCACGGCACCAGCGCGGCGGTGTGGCACACGCTCGCCGACCGCGACCGCGACCGGGCCCGGTGCGGGGCCTGGCAGCTGTAGGGCGCAGCGGTCGGTCCGGGGACGGCATCAAGGTGTCCGTCCGGGCCATCAAGGGATCCGGGCCCGCCATCAAGGTGTCCGCCCCGGGCATCAAGGTGTCCGGCAGTCTCCAAGGTGCCCGGAGGCGGGCCGTCAAGGAGTCCGCCAACGTTGGCGGCCGTCACGCCACCAACGTTGGTGTCGGCCGTTACGTGATCGTTGCAGCCAAGGGGGCTGTTCACCAAGGTATTCACCAAGGTTCGCGGGCTTCCCTTCGGCGACCGCGCGGAGCACCCGGCTCCGCGCTCAGCCGAAGGGGCACCCCTGCGATGACGAAGAACGACGGCGCCAGGGACGACTCGTCCGTCAGGGATTCCTCGACCAACCCGGACGCGGCCGCTACCAGAAACGGACTTGACGTCCTCTGAGGACCGTTCCGGACACGGGCGGAGCGCCAGGTACCGCCTACGACCTCTTCAACCGGCCGCCGGACCTGCTGAACATCCCCTGACCGGACCGCTTACACGATCACCTGGACTTTGAAGCGCCCCTGGGAGTTCCCCAAGGCGGCCACCCGGTTCAGAAGTGGCCGACCTCGTCGTCCACGGCTGGACCGTTGCGCGGTCAGCGTTTTTAACACCCGGGGTCTCTCGCAGGTCAAGAGCTGTCCGTAAGGCGCTGCGCCGTACGGACTTCGATCATCTACGCGGCCGTGCTGCGAGCATCGCGTCGTGAAGTTCCTCGGGGCCGGGAACGGGCGGCAGCGGCGACGTGGGCCTGTCGGGGCGGCAGGAGTCGAGCAGCAGGGAGACCAGGCGCTGCCAGGCGCCGGGGGCGGCGTGGCGGGTGGAGGACAGTACGCCGGCGTTGGCCATCAGGAACAGGATGACGTCGCTGCTGGTGATCTCGGGGCGCAGGCGGTGTTGTTGCTGTGCGCGGCGGATCAGTGTGTCAAGGGCTTCTATGGCGCGGGAACGTGGCTCTTCCATGGCCGGTGAGTCGGGGAAGCACGCGGTGAAGCCCTCGGTCACGGCGCGGTCGGCGGCTTGCATGGCGCAGATGCGCTCGACGAAGCCCTTGAAGCCTTCCCAGGGGTCGGGGATGAGCGTCGCGTTCTCGGCGAGGCGGGCCAGTTCGGTCATCCGGTCGGTCAGCACCGCCTCGATCAGGGCCTCCCGTTCGGGGAAACGTCGGTAGAGCGTGGCGATGTTGACTTCGGCCTGTCGCGCCACGTCCTCCAGGGGCGCACTCAGCCCGCGCTCGGCGAACACGGTGCGGGCAGCCGCCATGATGCGTTGCCGGTTGACCTCGGCGTCCCTGCGCAGCCCTCGGCCCTGCTCGGATCCCATGGCCCGGATCTTACAAGTGAAGGTGACACTGCGGTTTCTGGTAGCTTGAGTGACCACTAAACCGCAGGGGTCCCTTCATTTATGGAGTGTGCTGTGCCCGTCGTCCTGTGGGTCGCCCAGGCCCTCCTCGCCGTACTGTTCACCGCCGCCGGCGGGATGAAGCTGGTCATGTCTCCGGACGCGCTGGTCCCACTCATGCCGTGGGTCGTCGACTTCCGTCCCGAGACGATCAAAGCGATCGGAGCACTGGAGGTACTTGGCGCGGTGGGGCTGATCCTTCCCCGCGCCACGAACATCGCCCCAGTGCTCACCCCGGCCGCCGCCGCCGGCCTTGCCTGCGTCATGGCCGGCGGCGCGGTCGTGCATATCACCCGAGGTGAATATCCCCACAGCATCGGTAACATCACCGTGTGCACGGTGACTCTGTTGACCGCCTGGGGAGCACTTCGCTCTCTCTCCTCCCACTGACCCCTCCCTCACATCACCTCGGAAACGCCGGACGGCTTCGCATCGTGTTTCGCCTTCGGTGACGTGTCGTTGCACGCGAGACCCCGGCCCTGCCATGACAACCCGGGGTCTCTGCGTGCGCGGTGTGGCTCCAGCCTGACGCTTCCTCCTTCGATGCGCTCCCGCCGTGAGCCCTGTCACCAACCTCCGTGGTCAGTACACCTAGGGCGCTCAGGCGCCCGCAGGCACCTTGTCGAGGAAGCCGAAGACGCTCTTGACCTTCCCGGCCGCGTCGGTCGCCAGCACGTCGAAACCGATGACGATGTTCTCGCCACCGCCGGCGGGCACCAACTCCCACTGGAAGCGCGTGATGTTGTGGTTGGAGTCGGCCGCGCCGAACACCTTGAACTCCAGGCCCTTGAACTGGTCACGGGCGCCGGCGATGACGGCGCCGATGTCCTGGTGCCCCGCCACGTCGGCCAGCGGGTCGGTGTACGTGGCGTCCGCGGTGAACAGTTCGGCGATCGCTGCGGCGCGCTTGTCGTCGTCCGCCTCGTTCCAGATGGCGATGTAGCGGCCGGCCAGGTCGGTCAGGTCACTCACCGTTACTCCTTAGTCGTCTTGAATCGGCTGATGCTGGGAATCCTGACCCGAGCCAGTCGTCCGGTCCATGACCTCACAGGTCATGGGGCCCGGGACACGGCCCCATAGACTCGCGGACATGAGCACTGCAGTCGAAGCTCCGCCGGTCGGTGCACTCCTGCGAACCTGGCGTGAAAGGCGCCGGTTCAGCCAGCAGGAGCTGTCCAACCGATCACGGGTCTCTACCCGACACCTCAGCCGAGTGGAGACCGGCAGGGCGCACCCGACGCCGGAGATGCTCATGCACCTCTCCGACAATCTGGATGTGCCGCTGCGGGATCGCAACCGGCTTCTGCTGGCCGCAGGCTACGCACCGCGCTATCAAGATCACCAACTGGACGACGCATCGATCGCGGTGGTGATGGACGGTCTACGCCGACTCCTCGACGCCCATATGCCGTACCCCGCGCTGCTGTTGGACGATCACTGGGACATCGTCGACGCCAACGCCGCCGTTGACCAGCTGCTGGCCGGTTGCGCGCCGGAACTGCTGGAGCCACCGATCAATGTGGTCCGGGTCTGTCTGCATCCGGACGGGCTGGCCGGCCGGATCGGCAATCTCAAGGAGTGGGGCGGCCATCTGCTGCAGCAGGTGAGCCACCGTGCCGAGCGCACCCATGACCAGCGCCACTACGATCTCGCCGCGGAGATCGTCGGCTACCTCGACAGACCCGATGCCGCCGCCCCCCTCGCGGGGCCGGTGATCACCCTCGAAATCGATGTGAACGGCAGCTCGCTGCGGTTCTTCAGCACCGTCTCCACCCTTAGCACCGCCACGGATGCCGCCCTGGAAGGGCTTCATCTGGAGACGTTCCTGCCGGCCGACGACGAGACTCGACGCCTGTTCGATCAGCGGTAGACCATGCCGGGAAGGGTTCCGCCGCGCACCCGGCTCGCGGCATCGGAGCACGCCCCGGTCGGCGTCCTCGTCGACGACGATGCGGCAGCGGGACCGCCGCCGCCCGGTGCGGGCGGCGGCGGGCGGGTCGCGGGTGCTCGCGCGGCCCCGGTCAGGCCGCGTAGAGGTCGAAGGTCGAGCCGCGCCGGGGGCCCGCGGTCACATCGAGCTGCGGGTCGACGGGAGAGGATGGCCTGGTGCAGGCGCTGCACCTGCGGCGAGGGCTCCGCGTGGAGTTCCTCGATCAGCCGCGCGCGCAGGTTGCGGTAGACGTCGAGCGCCGAGACCTGCCGGCCCGAGCGGTACAGAAGGCCCCGGTCTGCGACCGGCTCGCCGCCAGCGCCGTCTCCGGAGCCAGGACCGGCCACCAGGGCCTCCAAGAGACGCGCGGCCTGGAGGGCGGCCGAGCCGGGCGCAGCGGGACCGGCCTGGTGGCCGCCCAGGACGACGGCCAGGGCGCAGCGGGACGGCTCGGCGGCCGACCAGGGCGCAGCGGCGGGGCGCGGCGCCGGTCGGGGCGGCAGGGCGGCGGGAACCGCCGAGGCCGGCGGATCGAGCAGCCGGTGCAACACGGCACCGCAACGCGCCCGAGGGGGTGCAGCCCTACATCGGTTGACTCCGTGCTCAGGGGCTGCCGCCCATCCGGCTGATGAGCCCGTCTCTGGTTATTCCGTGTTCCTGGCCCCAGGCGGCGAGGCGGTCCAGATCTACGGGGTCGGGCAGCTCGTGCAGCGCTTCCTCCGCCTCCTCCGAGTATCCGGCTCTCTGCAGTGCGGCAATGACTTCGCTCCGGCTGTATTCCATGATGATCATCTCGTTCGTCGCAACCCCCACACCTCCACTTTCGGCCTTGCCGCTGGCAAAGTCACGAGGGCCCACCCGCCCCCGCTCCCGGCCACATAACGCCTGGTCAGACCCACAACACGGCCCCGTGTTGCACCCCCGCTCCCCCACCAGGCCACCGGCCACCCCGCCGCCGAGCACCACCAACACAAGGCCGGCCCCGACAGCGACCGACGTCCTCGCCGTGCCCGGCCGCCCCGGACAGCGGCCCCCAGGACTACCAGCATCCGGCGGTCGGCAACCCTCGACAGCGGCCGACGCCCGGCGCCCCCGGACGGCACCCGCCCCGCGGCTGACGCGGGTGCTGTCGCGACGGCAAGACCCCCACCGAGTTCACCTTCGAGATCACCTCGCCCGACGGCCCGGGCCGGCTGCGCCCGACGGTGAACCTCTCCCTGCCCGCCAGCGAGGGCCTGACCGGGCAGGACGTCACGATGGAGGCGAAGGTCGGCAACGAGTGGAAGTCCTTCGAGGTGACCGAGGACTGCAACGGGCGGCTCGGGGTGGCGCCGGCCCAGCTGGACGGTGTGATGAAGGGCAACCCGGTCGAGTACACCTTCCGGGTCGGCCTCAAGCGCACCGCAGCCACGCCGGTCGCGATCGAGATCGGCGGCGCCTCGGACGGCCACTACAGCGCCGTCACCACCCTGCGGCCCACCGTCCGGAACTGACGCCGCAAGCCCGCACCGAAAAGCCGAAGCCCCCGGCTCCCACTGCTCGGGAGACCGGGACGAGCACCCCACCGAAGGGCCTCCGGCCGTCGGTATCCAGCCGGTGGCCGTGACGAGCCGGCGTACGGCGGCGTCGCACTGCGAGACGTCCGGCATGCCGTGGGTTCGGCTCGACTCCCGGGACAGCACGAGCGCGGTGCTCGGGTCGCCGTCCCGTCCCGGCCCGGCTCCTGGGACTGGCAACGGCACGGTCAAACCTCAGGTGAACGAGCCGACACCCACCACGACGGCGGCTGTCGCGCGTAGCTGTCGCGCCCCGACGTCGCACCGTCTTCGCTGCTATCACGAGGTGCGCCAAGAGCGAGGAGCGATCGCAGCTGCCGGGCAAGAGGGGGAAATTGCCGAGGTCAAGAGGCGTGGCATGATTCCGGGGTGGCCCCCGTGACTGCCTCTGAGTACATACCGCCTGCTGAGCGCGCTGCTCTCGTCGACCTGTTGGCCGGTGTACGAGCCGGACGGGGCGGGGCGGTGGTCGTACGCGGTGAGGCGGGAATCGGCAAGACGGCGCTGCTACGCCACGCCACCGACGGCCTGACAGACGTAAGGCTGATGTGGGTCAACGGGGCCGAGTTCGAAGCGGACTTCGCGTACGCCGCCGTGCACCAACTGACCCGCCCGCTGCACGAGCGGATCGAGCACTTGCCCACCGCACAGCGGGACGCGCTGGCGGTGGCGCTGGGATTGGGCGAGGGTGACACGCCGAGCCGTTTCGCCGTCGGCCTGGCCCTGTTGGGGCTGCTGTCGGAAGCTGCTGGGGAGCAGCCCGTGGTGTGCGTGGTGGACGACGCGCAGTGGCTGGATCGGGCGTCGGCGCAGGTGCTGGCGTTCGTGGCCCGGCGGGTGGCGGACGAGTCGGTGGCGTTCGTGTTCGGGGTGCGCGACCCGCACCTCGTCGCGGAACTCGAAGGCCTGCCGGTGCTGACGCTGCCTCGGCTGTCCGACCAGGTAGCGCGACGACTGCTGGCGTCCAGTCTGCTCGGTCCCCTGGACGATCAGGTGCGGGAGCGGATCCTCGCCGAGGCGCGGGGCAATCCGCTGGCGCTGCTGGAGCTGCCGCGCCTCGGTCCCGCCGCGCTGGCGGGCGGCTTCGGATTGCCGACGCCGGTCTCCCCGGCCAACCGGATCGAGCAGAACTACCAGCAGCGAATCTCCCTCCTCTCCGAGGAGGCCCGGACCCTGCTGCTGGTAGCGGCCGCCGAACCCCTGGGCCACCCCGGGCTGCTGTGGCAGGCGTCCGATCTGCTGGGTATAGGGCCGCAGGCCGGGCCGGAGGCCGAGGCGAGCGAACTGATCGAGCTGGGCGGGCAGGCACGGTTCCGGCATCCGCTGGTGCGCTCGGCGGTGTACACGGCGGCCTCCCCTGCGGAGCGCCGCCGCGTCCACGGGGCGCTCGCGGAGGCCACTGATCCGCTGACGGCGCCCGACCGGCGTTCGTGGCACCGCGCGCAGTCCCTGTCCCGGCCGGACGAGGAGGCGGCGGTCGATCTGCTGCGCTGCGCGGAGCGGGCGCGGCGCCGAGGCGGGGCCGCTGCCGAGGCGGCGTTCCTGGAGCAGGCCGCGGCCCTGACGGCCGATCCGCGGCTGCGGGCCGAACGCAGTCTCGCCGCCGCGCGGGCCGCGCTGGAGGCCGGTGCGTTCGAGAGCGCGCTGACGCTGGTCGAGGCCGCCGAGGGCAGCCCGATCGACACCGCCGGGCGGGTGCAGGCCCACCTCTTGCGCGGTCGCGCGGCGTTTTTCGGTGACGGCGCGGCGGATGCGGTCGGCCACTTGGTGGCGGCGGCCGACCTTGATCCCGGCCGGGCCAGGATCCACCTGCTGGACGCACTCCAGGCGGGCCTGGTGGTCGGCCGGTCCTCGCCCGCGGCGCGGGACGCCTTGGCGGCGGCCCGGCGGGCGCCCGCCGCGGCCGGTGAACGCTCGACTGCGGACGAGCTGCTGGACGCGCTCGTTCGCTACCTCGACGGGGACCTTACGGCGGTGCCGGTGCTGCACGGACTGCTGTCGGAGGTGGCCGACCCGCTGTGGGCCGGCCGGCTGTCGCTGGCCGCCCTGCTCGCCGTCGAACTGTGGGACGTCGCTCTGGAAGACCGGCTCGCCGGTCGGGCGGTGGACGCCGCGCGCGCCGGCGGGACGCTGATGGTCCTCCCGGTGGGCCTGTGGATGCAGGCGATGGCCGCGGCCCAGCGCGGAGACCTGCTCGGGGCGGCGGCGCTGAACAGCGAGGCCGACGGCATAGCCGAAGTGACCGGTGTCCCGCCGCACTGGTACGGCCGACTGTTCGCGGCCGCGGTGCGCGGGGCGGACGCGCAGGCGCGGCCCCTGTTCGACCGGGTGCTGGCCGAGTCGCACGCCCGGCGCAAGGGCATGCTGACGGCGACCGTCCACGCGGCGGCGGCGCTGCACGCCAACGGCACCGCCGACCACCGCGCAGCTCTGGCCTCGGCCCGGTCGGCCGTCGCCGACGGCGAGCTGGGAATGTCCAGCCTCGCCCTGCCCGAGCTCGTCGAGGCGGCCGTTCGATGCGGCGAGCAGGACACCGCCCGAGAGGCGTTCGCGCAGCTGTCGCGGCACGCGTCGGCGGCGGGCACCGACTGGGCGCTGGGCGTGCGCGCCGCCCTCGCCGCCCTGCTGTCGGACGACCCGGAGGAACTCCACGCCGAGGCGGTCGCCCGGCTGGACGCCGCCGGCCTGCGGGTGTGGCACGGCCGCGCCCTGCTGCACCAGGGTGCATGGCTGCGCCGCGACGGCCGCCGCGGGCAAGCCCGGGAGGCGCTGCGCACCGCTCACGGGCTGTTCACCGCGATGGGCGCGGAGGGCTTCGCCGAACGGGCCCGGGTGGAACTGGCCGCCGCCGGCGAGCAGGCCCGGCCGGCCGTGCTCGGAGCGGTGGAGCTGCTGACCGGTCAGGAGCTGAACATCGCCCGCCTGGTGGCGACCGGCGCGACTTCCCGAGAGGTCGCCGACCGTCTGTTCCTCAGCCCGCGCACCATCGACGCCCACCTGCGCAGCGTGTTTCGCAAGCTCGACGTCACCTCGCGCCGCCAGCTTGCCGACGCGCTCGGCCGGAACGCCTAAGCCGGTCCTGCTCACTTAGGCAGCCGCCTAGGCGACTTTCACCGATGAGGGCACCGGGTCGGCCCGGCCAGACTCGGGGACATGAAGAACACGCCCTCGGGCGTCGACCGGGCCGCCCCGGTTCTCGCCCGCCGTGAGCTGCCGATCCGGGCCCCGGCCCCGGCCGTCTGGGCGCTGCTGACGTACGTGCCCGGCTGGCCGACCTGGCAGCCGGACATCGCCGAAGCCCGCGCCCTGACCCCGCTGACGCCGGGCGCGGTGTTCCACTGGCGCACCGGCGGCGTGGAGATCACCTCCACCGTGTACGCGGTGGACGCGCCCCGGTCGATTCTGTGGGGCGGCCTCTCTCAGGGCATCACCGCCGTCCACCAGTGGACGTTCACCCCTTCGGCCAGGGCGACCCTCGTCGTCACGGAGGAGTCCTGGGACGGTGCGCCCGTACAGGCCGACGCCGCTGTCGTCACCCGGGCCCTGGACCGGTCCCTCGCGCAGTGGCTGCTGCACCTGAAGTCCGCCGCCGAGCGAGCCGCGCGCTGACGCCCACCGCGCCGTTCCGCTCCACCGGCCTGTTCCCCCAGCCCCGTCCCTGGAGTTCCCATGCCCAGTGCGTCCCGTGGCACCGTCCTCGCGGTGCTGGCCACCGCCCAGTTCACCGTCATGCTCGCCACCTCGATCGTGAACGTCGCCCTTCCGCAGATCCGGGACGGCGTCGGCCTCTCCGATTCCGCCACCACGTGGGTGGTCAACGCCTACGGCCTGGCGTTCGGGGCGCTGCTGCTGGTCGGCGGGCGGGCCGCCGACCTTCTGGGACGGCGCCGCGTCCTGCTGGCCGGGTTGGGGGTCTTCGGGGTCGCCTCCGCAATTGCCGCGCTGGCAACCTCGCCCGGTGTCCTGATCTCCGCGCGGGCCGTCCAGGGTGCGGGTGCGGCGGCCGTCGCCCCGGCGGCCCTCGCCCTCGCGGTGGGCCTGTATCCGCCGGGCCCGGCCCGCGGCCGGGCACTGGCGGTCTGGGGCGCGGTGTCGGGGGCGGGCGGTGCGGCGGGGGTGGTGCTCGGTGGGCTGCTGACCCAGACGTGGGGCTGGCCGTGGATCTTCCGTACGGTGGCGATCGGCAGCTTCGGGGTGCTGGCGGCGACGGCCGTGTGCGTCCCCGCTGCGGGCCGGGCGGAACGGGCCAGGTTCGACTGGGCCGGGACCGTCGCGAGCGTCCTCGCCCTGACCGCCCTGGTGTGGGGCCTGACCACGGCCCGCCGCTCGGGCTGGACGGACACCTGGGTGCTGGCCGCGTTCGGCGCCGCCGCCGTGCTCACCGTGGTGTTCTGGCGGGTCGAGCGCACCAGCGCCTCCCCCCTGGTGCCGCCGCGGCTGTTCGCCGCCCGCGACGTGACGGTCGGCAACCTGCTGACGGGCCTGTTCGGCTCGGTGTGGATCGCGTTGTTCTTCTTCCTGCCGCTCTACCAGCAGCAGGTCCTCGGCGAGGACCCGCTGAACACCGGCCTGGGCCAACTCCCCCTCGCCATCGCGAACATGCTCGGCGCAGCCCTCGCCCCCGCCCTCGCCCGCCGGACCGGCGGGCGCGCCACGCTCGTTGCCGCGCTGCTGACCGAGGCGGCCGGGATGCTGTGGCTGTCCCGCATCGGCGCGGACGGCACCTTCCTCACCGACGTGCTCGGCCCCAGCGTCCTGGTCGGCCTCGGTCTGAGCGTCGCCTTCGTCCAGCTCACCAGCCTGTCCGTGGCAGGCGTCGACGGATCGGACGCGGGCCTGGCGGGTGGCCTGGCCAACACCACCCGGCAGGTCGGCGGCGCTGTCGGGCTCGCCGTCCTGGCGACCCTCGCCGGATCCGCCACCTCCCGCGCCAGCGGCCACCAGCCGCCGCTGGAGGCGCTGACCTCCGGCTACCGCAGCCTTCGCCCTGGGCTCAGCCGTCCTGGCCGGCACCGCCCTGCTCGCTGCCCTGCTGGTGCGCCGCGCACCCACCGCCGACCGGCCGCGCCGCACGCCCCTCGAGGAGCCCGCCGTCCCCGCCCGCCGCTGACTGCCCGGCGCCCCCTCACTTCACCTCCCCTACCCGCATCAACCCTTCGCACTGACCGCCGAGAGGAAACGCCCATGCTCACCATCGACGAGAGCGCACCCGTCATCGTCCGCCTGTCCACCGAGATCAACGCCCCCCTGGAACGCGTCTGGTCACTGCTCACCGGCATCTACGACTGGCCGGTCTGGAACCCCGACATCGACCAGGCCCGCCTGGAGGGCCCGCTCGCCGAGGGCGCCTCGTTCACCTGGCGCACCCACGGAATGGAGATCACCTCCACCGTCCACGAGCTGGTGCCCGGCGCCCGGATCGTCTGGGGCGGCCCGGCCCACGGCATCGAAGGCGTCCACGTGTGGGCCTTCGAACAGAGCGGTGACCGTGTCGTCGTCCGCACCGAGGAGTCGTGGAGCGGCGCGCCGGTCGACGCTGCCACCGACCAGCTCGCCGCCGCCCTGCGCACCTCCCTGGAGGACTGGCTCACCTGCCTCAAGAACCGCGCCGAGAAGCTTTCCTGACCCCGCCGCCTTCCCCCCTTTTCCGCACTGGAGACACGAGGACCACGAGCATGACCGCCAAGCCCTATCTGACCGGCCACTACACCCCCGCCGTCGACGAACTGACCGCCACCGACCTGACCGTCGAAGGCACCCTTCCCCCGGAGCTGACCGGCCGGCTGGTCCGCAACAGCCACAACCCGAAGCCGGGCGTCACCCCCGCCCACTGGTTCAAGGGCAGCGGTATGGTGCACGGCATCCGGCTGCGCGAGGGCCGCGCCGAGTGGTACCGCAATCGCTGGGTGCGCACCCCCGCGCTCGACGGCGCCCCCTACATGACCGAGAACGGCCCCGACCTGACCGCCTCCACCGCCGGCACCCACGTGATCGAACACGCCGGCCGGCTGCTCGCCCTCTGCGAGGCGAACTTCCCCTTCGAACTCACGCCTGACCTGGACACCGTCGGCGCCTACGACTTCGACGGCAAGCTGCGCAGCGCGATGACCGCGCATCCCAAGAGCGACCCGGTCACCGGCGAGCTGCACTTCTTCGGCTCCTCGCCTTTCCCGCCCTACCTGGTGTACTACGTCGCCGACGCCAAGGGCCGGATCACCCACAGCGCAGAGATCCCCGGCGCCAGCGCCGCGCTCAAGCACGACTTCGCGATCACCCGCAACCACGTGGTCTTCGTGGAGGGCACCGTCACCTTCGACCCCACCGAGCACTCCGGCATCCCCTACTCCTGGCAGGACGAGCAGCCGGCCCGGATCGGCGTCATGCCGCGCGGAGCGCAGGGCACCGCCGCGATCCGCTGGTTCCCGATCGAACCCGGCAACATGCTGCACGTCGCCAACGCCTACGAGGACGGCCAAGGCCACATCGTGCTGGAGGGCCCGACCGTCGACCGAGAGGGCTTCCAGCTCTCCTGGAACTGGTGGGTCGGCTCGCCCGGCCGCGGCAGCGAGCCCAACAACCGCTCCTGCAACCGCCGCTGGACCATCGACCTGACCACGGGACGAGTCGACGAGGAAGTGGTCGACGACCTCGCCATCGAGTTCCCCACCCTCAACGAGGACTTCCTCGGCATCGAGAACCGCTACCAGTACGCGGTCTCCTTCCCCGACCGGAACGGCTTCGGCGGCTACGGCGTCGTCAAGTACGACCGTGCCACGGGTGAGCGGCGCATCCACCAGGCTGGGGACGCGCGACTGCCCAGCGAGGCGGTGTTCGTCCCCACCACCGGCGGCACCCGGGAGGACGACGGCTACCTGCTCACCGTCGTCTCCGACCTCAAGCAGGACGCCTCCCAGCTGCTCGTTCTGGACGCGGCCGACCTCGACAAGGTCGCCACCGTCCACCTCCCTCGCCGCGTCACCGCCGGCATCCACGGCTCCTGGATTCCCGAGAGCACCCTCTGATTTCACCCGAGCGGAATCCCCGGGGGCGCCCGCCGCTCCCGGGATCCGCCAGACCACTTCAAGGAAAGAGCACAGCCATGCGCGCACCCGCCGCAGCCACCACCACCGCTCTCACCCTCGCACTACTCCTCACTGTCCCCACCGCCGCATCCGCCCTCACCACCGACCCGACACCCGCCGCAGCGGCCGCCCACCGCACCGACGTGCAGATCAACGAACAGGCCCCGGTCATCACCCGCGCCGACATCCTCATCCACGCCCCGCTGCACACCGTCTGGAACATCCAGACCGATGTCGAGAACTGGCCCACTTGGCAGCCCAATGTCGAGACCGTCACCAAGGACACCCCCGGCCGACTGCGCCCCGGCTCGACGTTCCGCTGGAGCACCGAAGGCCTCGACATCACCTCCACCGTCAAGCAGGTCGAGCCCGGCAAGCGCCTCGCCTGGGGCGGCCCGGCCCAGGGCATCACCGCCGTCCACGTCTGGACCTTCACCCCCACCCGCGACGGCGTCCTCGTCCACACCGAGGAGTCCTGGACCGGGGAACCCGTCACCGCAAACCAAGCCGCCCTGCAGACGGCCCTGGACAACTCCCTGCACCACTGGGTCACCAACCTCAAGCACGAAGCAGAAACCCGGTAATTGATCACAAGGCCGGGGCCGTGCAGCCCCGTGCTGCTGAGCAGACGTCCTTGCCCCGGCCCGTGGGACTGGTGTTCCAGGCGGTCGAGACCTGCTGGACGATGTGCAGGCCGGCGCCGGGCGCCGGCGTGTTTCAGGGCGTTCGGGGACTACGCCGCGGGACGCCGTGGGAGGCGCCGTCGTCGCATCGCCCGGCGTGTGGCCGTCGGTGCCAGCCCCACTCCCACGCTCAGGACGACCGTCGCCGCGGCCAGCAGGGTGGAGCGCCAGGGCCAGGGCGCGCCCGTCAGTTCCAGGTGGGCCGAGGGGTACTCGGAGAACTTCGCGGTGGCCAGCGCCGTACGGCGGTCGCTGTGCTCGGCGAGGTCCCGCAGGACGGGATCGAAGCCGAACTCCCCGGAGCGCCGTCCCCCGTCGGGCAGTTCGGGGGTGAGCCCGTTGCGGCGGGCCCAGCCGCTCAGTGCGGTGCCCAGGCCGGAGGCGTCCTTGACGCCGGGCACCACGAAGCGGTCCGCGCCGTGGGCGTCCCCCGTCGCCGGCCGGGTGACGAGGACCAGGCCGTGGCGGGTGGTGACGGTGTCGCCGGCGCCGATCACCACCGTGCGGGTGGCGAAGGAGACTCCGCCGTACCCTTCGAGGGCCGCGGCCGCGTCGATCTCCTCGACCCCGTCGACCAGGCCGATGGCCGTGGTGGGGCGCAGCCACGGGAACGCGGCGTTGAGGGCGTACGGCAGGTCGCCGAGGGCGAGGTGGTTGGCCGGTATCGCGGTCGGTCCGTCCGGAGTCCAGCCGGGGTAGGACAGCCCGGTGCCGATGCGGGTCGCTTCCGTCTGGCCCGCCAGTTCCTCGACCACCCGCAGGGCGCCCACGGTGCCGGAGGTGACGCCCGCGGTGGTGGTGACCCGCCCGTCCTCGACGTAGCGCTGCCCGCGCTTCCAGTTGACCTTGGGATAACTGCGTTCCAGGGAGCCGATGTTGGACCAGAACGACGTGGCGTCGCGGCCGTCGAGCAGACCGGAGGCGGCCAGCAGCTCGGAGCCCGCGCACACCCCGAGGATCCGGGCGCCCTTGCGGTGGCGTTCGACGATCCACCGGCGCAGGCCCTCCTCGCCCGCGCCGGTGGGGTCGCTCACCGCGGGCACGACCACCACGTCGGGTTCCGGCAGGGTGGCGTCCGCCACCTCGGCCAGCGTGTGGTCGGGCAGCAGATGGGCGCCGCCGGACAGCGGGCTGACACGGCGTTCGGCGGCCACCGTGTAGACGAACATCTCCCGCGACTGGGCGAACACCTGGTAGGGCGCGAGTACGTCGGTGGCCACCGAGCCCGCGTTGGAGACCGCGACCGCCACCGTGATCCGGCCGGGTGGCACCGGCCGGGCGGCCGGCCACGCCCTGGCACCGGATCCGCGGGGGGCGGCGGCGAAGCTGTCGGCCATCGACGCGCTCACCCCCGCGAAGGCGATCCCCGCGAAGGACGCCGCGGACAGCGCCGCGGACAGCAGTACCCAGCCGATACGGCGCAGGGCCCGGTGCCCCTTGCGCGCCTCGGCGCCGGAACCCGTCTCGGAACTCACTTCGGACAACACATACCTCGACAATCCGGGCATCGATCGGCGGTGTGGTGCCGTCGGCCCTGGTGGAAACGGCTTCGGGGAAACGGGGAGACCCGTGGAGACGCGAAAGCGGAGGAGGCCGGGGAGGCAGGGGGCGACGGCCCTGACGCGGGGCCGGTCCGTCAGGCGGTCGGCCGCAGCGGTGCGCGCAGCCGCGAGGGAGGGACTCCGAAGGCATCGGCGACCACCCGGCGCAGCTGCCGCGCGTCGCGGAAGCCGCAGCGGGCCGCGACCGCCTCCACCGTCAGATCGGTGCCGGACAGCAGGCAGCGGGCCCGCTCCAGGCGCAGTCGCCGCTGGTAGGCGAACGGGGTGATGCCGGTGACCGCGGTGAAGGCCCGCGTCAGACCGCGCGGGGACAGCCCGGCGACGCCGGCGAGTTCCCGCAGGGTGAAGGAGGCGTCCAGGTGCTGGGCCAGGTGGTCCTGCACCCGGTGCACCGCGGGCTGGACGTGGTCGCGGTGCCGCAGAAACGGACTGATCTGCGTCGCGTCCCCGTCCCGCCGCAGGTACAGCACCAGTTCGCGGGCCACCCGCGCGGCCAGTTCCGGGCCGCGGTCCCGCTCGACCAGGGACAGCGCGAGATCGATCCCCGACGAGATCCCCGCACTGGTGCTGATCCGCCCGTCGTGCACGTAGAGCGCGGCCTCGCGTACCCGGGCCCGCGGGTACCGCTCGCGCATCGCCGAGGTGAGCGACCAGTGGGTCGTGCACCACCTGCCGTCCAGCAGTCCCGCTTCCCCCAGGACGGCGGCACCGCTGCACACCGACGCCACCCGGGCACCCGCGTCGTGGGCCTCACGGACCCAGCGCACCACGGCGGGCTCGACCAGCCGGTCGGATCCGGTCAGCCGGGGCCCCGGTACGAGCACCAGGTCACCGGCCGTCGGCCGCTTCGTCGGCAGCGGTGCCAGACCGGCCAGCCGCAGGCCCTGGGCGGACCGCAGAGCGTCTGTCTCGCCGACGTACTCCAGCCGGTAGCCGCCGCCGAAATGCGCCGCGGCGTCGAACACCTGCACAGGGCCACCGAGGTCCAACAGATTCACCTCGGGCAGCACCAGGACCAGGACCCGCCCGGTGCACCCGTTCGTCTCGTCGCTCACCCCGTCACGGTAGGCCGGCCCGGGCCGCCCGCACGAGGTCTCCCGGGGGCCGGTACCGGACGGATCCGGCACTCGCGAGCACCGCGGCGACGGGCCGTCGGGATCGGGATGGCCGGCGAAGGCGCGGCGTCCCGGTCCGACGGGCCGCGCCCGACCGGCACCCGAAGGCCACCGGCCCCCTCACCGCACCGCCCCAGGGCCGCCCCCGTCCGTCCGTGGGGTCACCCTGTGCGCGGGCCGCCCGCGGTCGGCCGGCTGCTACGGCGTGGGCCACCGCACTTCGGGTCGCGTCCACGGCCTGGGCGGCCTGAGTCTCCGACAGGCCGCGCGCATCGGGGTCGTTGAGCCACTGCCGTCGGAAGAAGAGCTTGAACAGCAGGAGGTAGACGGCGGGGCCGAGGGCGTAGCCGGTCATTCCGAACGCCGGCTGGACGGAGGCGACGGCACCGGACCGACCGGGCGGGGCGTGGGAGAGGATGGTCTCGGCCACCGAGGCCGAGGCCACCAGTGAGCCCAGGTTGGTGAGCCAGGTGGCCGGGGCCAGGACCCACAGCGCCATCGTGGGCCCGGCGGTGACCGCCATCAGCAGTTCCACCCGGGACCAGCACCAGCATGCTGGCCGCCGCCGTCCTCGCCGTGGGCAGTCCCCGCGTGGGAACCCCCAGGGGTGCCGCGCTGGACCAGGAGCTCCAGGGTGGGGAACAGGATCGGGATCGCCTGCATTGGTAAATATCGCCTTATGTCGATTCAAAACAGTGGCATTCCATTGTTTTGACATCGGTTTCGGGTAAGCCTTTGGTTGTCCGATCCCCGGGCCGGTCAGGTTCATGCTTATAAGTTGGGTCTGACTTTATGATCTGTTTGGCTGCATACTTCTCTCATTGCCGCACACCTCGGCGTGCCGGTGTGCCTGATTACTTCAGCAAGAGGGAAGTCCCATGCTCTCCAAGCGTCTTGTCCAGTCCGCCGTCGCCTGCGTGGTCCTGGCCGTCGGGGCCACTGCCTGCGGCAGTAGCACGGGCAAGTCCGCCGCTCCAGCGGCCCCCGCCTCCACTGCGCCGTCCGCCTCCACTGCGCCGTCCGTCTCCACTGCGCCGTCCGCCGGTGCCGAGTCCTCGGGCGCGATCGGCGCGCTCAGCGGGGAGCAGATCCTGGAGAAGGCGAGGGGTGCGATGGCCGGGCTCACCTCGGTGAAGCTCGACGGCAAGGTAGTGATCGACGGCATGACGGTGGCACCCCAGCACCTCGCGGTGGACAGGAAGGAGAACTGTGCCGGCTCTGTGACCATAGCCATGCAGGGGGAGGTCGAGATCCTGCGCAGCACGACTGGGCTCTGGATCAAGCCGGACAGCGCCTACTGGAAGACCATCGCCGCCAAGGCGGGCAACCCGAAGGCCGGTCCGGTGATGGCTCAGCTTTTCAAGGGCCGCTATCTGGCGGCGCAGGATGATGAGGCCCTCAAGGGGATGGTCAATCGCGTGTGTGGCTTGATGGATATGTTCACCCAGGGTGACAGCAAGCCGACCAAGGTCACCAAGGGCGGGGTCCTCCACGAGGCCAAGATCGAGACCTTCGGTATCAGGGTCGCGGACGAGAGCGGGACCGGGTACACCGACCTCAACGTTGCCACCGAGGGTCAGCCGTACGTGATCTGGGTCACTCGCTACTCCGCAAGCGACCCCGGCCGCATGGACTTCAGCGACTTCAACAAGCCGGTCACCGTGACGGCGCCCCCGGCGGACAGCGTCATCGACTACTCGGCGTTCCAGGACAAGCTCAAGAACAGCTGATCGCCCAGGTTCGGTCTGTCGCGGGTGCGTAGAACGCGGGGGATGCAACACGCCCACCCCTCCAGGCCTCCGGCCACATGGCGCCTGGTCAGACCCGCAACACGGTCCCGTATTGCACCCCAGCGCAACACCGGGTTGCACCCCAGCGTTGCACCCGCCATCAGGCCCGGAGGACTGAGACAGCGGTCGACACCCGGACAGCAGCGCAGCGGCGGCGGCCGGAACAGCGGCGGCGCGCGAGCGGCCCCGGACGGCGGAGGCACGACGTCAGCAGCCCGGCGAGGCGCGCGGCCGGGATCACCGGCGGAACTAAGCGTTGTTGTTGGCGGGCGGAGGATTGTCAGTCCGCAGGTCGGGGCGCAGTGTGCTGGCAGTGGGGAGGGCTAAGGTGGGAACGCCCGCTCCGGCTTCGACTCGGAGTGTCCGCCATGGGCGGCCCGGGGCAAAGGGGGGTGGCTGGACGGTCCCTCGGGTGCGCCTCAGGGAGCGGAGTAAACGCCCGATCCCACCCCCCTCACCGTCTCCTCTGCTCGTGCCAGGGGGAAACTGAGCGCCCTCCCCGCCAGCTCATGCGCTCACTCGCCAACTGAAGTGCTCAGTGTGCGACACGAAGTCGCTCCAGGTAAGTAAGTCCAGCCACGTGAAGGAGGTATCGATCGGCTGAACTTCGGGCCAGTGTCCAAGGCCCGTCCCCGCGCTCCCATGCGTCGCTGGCAACGGCGGGGTGTGAAGCGGAGCGTTCAAGCCCAAGAGTGTCCTGGCCATCGGGGTGCAACAGGTGAGGGGAAGGCTGGACGGGCGAACGCAAGTGAACCCTTGATGATGCCTCGTGACTTTAAGACCGCGTCGATGGCGTGTTGGCGGCGGTCACAGGACCCGGTGCTGGAAGGCGCCAAGCGACCTTCGGGTAGCTGAGCCCGGAGGGAGGACACCGCTGGACCCGGGGTAGAGGGGGCGCCCACCCCAGTCGCGTCTTACTGGTGCGGAACGTGGAAACCCCGTCGAGGTCCAGGCCGATGAGCCTGGTAGGCCGACCACAAGGAGGGCTGAACTCCCCGGCGGGAGAAGGATGATCCAAGAAGCGAAAGCCGGTGGGCCGAAAGGCCAGAGGAGCGTCGGGCACCCTCTCGGCGTGACGGCGGAACGTCAGACTGAACACCGCAAGCGCGCCCAGCGGGCAGCCGATCGGCTGCCATATCCTTCTTCCGTGGCGAACTGGCGGCGGTCTCTGGCGGACGGCTTTTGGGCTTGGGACCGGGCCCTGGGTGGGCAGCGGCATCCGACGCGGATCCAGAAGTGGGTGGCCCGACACCCGATCGGCACCGGCCTCTGTGCCGCTGTGCCCTTCACCCTTCTCGGCTTGTCGCTGTCGCGCGAGGAGGAGCCGGATGATCCCCTGATTGCTGTGATATGCGGGCTGCTCATGGGGCTTGTCTTTGGTCTCACGGCCGTCTCAGAGCGGCTCCGGCAGCGTCGGCTCAAGCGTCTGGGAATTTGGGACGGATCTTGAGAGAGCCGGGGCCCGAAGGGATGGTCAGGACACTGTTGATTAATTCGGGCCCTGCTTCGCCCCGCCGACCGGTTGGTCGGCGGGGCGAAGTGCTGCGAAGTGGCTGGTGCGGGTGCAGGCCCGGGGTGTTTGGGTGAGGTGGGCGTCGATGCGAGCGAGGTTGATGGCGGCGTCGGTGAGCTGGTGCTGGAGGCTGGTCTTCGCCCGGCCCTGGTAGCGGGATCTGCGCAGGCCTCAACGTTGGACGGCCTGCGAGATCGTGCCCTCGATCCCGGCTCGACCTTGTAGCGCTCCTTCCGGCCGTGAGGTCGTCGGATACGCGATGGCCGACCACCACCGCGCCGACGTTGTGTGGGCGGGCCGACCTTCGTCGAGCAGATCACCGGACTGACAGTATGGTCCCTTCCGACAGGAGCCGGGCGTTGCAGAGGATGCCGCACTCCTCGCCGTCCTGGCCGGTACGGGCCTTGAACTCGTTGAACGCGGCCCGACGGTCCGTGAGGCTGTTGGTGCCGGCCGCCGCGGTGTGGGAAACGACAGGGGGTGGGCGCCTGTATGGGCGCCCACCCCCTGCGACTCGCGACCCACCGGAAGACGGCCCGTTCGACCTCGTCGAAGTCCCGCCAAGTACCTTGATGCTCGATCAGTTCGGCCTTGAACGTGCCGTTCAGGGCCTCTGCCATCGCGTTGTCGTACGAATCGGCGACGGAGCCCACGGACGCGGAGGTGCCGGCCTCCCACACCTCGGCGTGCACGACGGGCTCCGGCACGGCGAGGCCCTGGCGGGCACTGCGCACGATCCTGCTTTCGACCAGGGCCACCCAGCCGTCCAGGCCGTCCACGTCCTTCTCCACCCAGCCCCGGGCCAGGCCTGCCCCGTGATGGAGGGTGCGGATACCGTCGTGGCCGCTCCAGCGCAGCCACATCGAGCCGCGCACCAGGGGGGAGTCCAGGACCGGGCGGCCCAGGTCGCGCGGGTCGGCTGCTGTACAGGGCCAGCTCCAGCCGTTCGTGGAACCTCACGCTGGTGGTTCTCCGATGCGGGCCTCAGTCCAAGCGCGGGCAACGATCTCGTCCACGGTCTCGGCGGGAGTCTGGAGCGAGGTGTCGATCCAGAGGCCGAGGCGTGCGGTCTCCTCGCGAAGGACCTTGTCGAGCATGTGCACGGTCAGCGTGTCGTAGCTCGGTCGACTGCCAACCGGGCCGAGCCCCCTGACCGGGTCCTGCACGGCCGGCGTGTCCCCGCCACGGAGGAGCCGGTTCAGCGGGGTCATCCCCGACTGAGCCGGCATGCCCACTGGGGCCGCTCACTCTCCCCAGGAGGCGGCAGTGCTGGCGAGTTCCAGGCCGGTCACGCCGTCGGCCCGGCGTTCGCGGAGGAGTTCCCCGCCGAACGAGTAGCGGGGAGCGGCGGCGTCCGACCGGGCGGCTCGCTCGACGATCGCGTCGACGAGTGAGCGGACCATGGCCAGGCGGGGGTAGGCCGCGTGGATCTGCTTCTCCCACCGGGCGGTGATCTCCGCGTCACGGCCGAAGTCGGCACACACGCCCGCGCGCGTGAGGTGGCACAGCAGGCCGCGGCGCTCGGCGATGCCGGGCGAGGTGTGCAGGGCGATGGCCTCCCAGACCCGGTCGACGTCCGCCTCGGGGACCTCGTGTCGCCGCAGCAGGTCCGCCGCGAGGTCCGCGCCTTCCACCTCGAACCGGGCACCGCCCTTGGCGAGGCTGCCCGTGCCCAGATCGTGCAGGACGGTCGCGGCGAACAGCAGATCGCGGTCGTAGGCGGCGTCCGTCAGGCATCCTTCGTGGTCGGCGAGGAGTTGAGCGAAGAGGAAGCTGCGCACGCTGTGGTTGACGATCGGCGCGGTCTCGGAAGCACGCGCGGTGGAGAGGACGGCCTCGGCCAGGGGGCCGGTGGGCAGGTCGAGTGAGAGTTCCATGAGCGCAGGCTACGAAGCGCGCTTCCCCTCCGACAGTGGCACGGAGGCCGATCACCGCTAGGATCGTGCCATGTTGGCGGATGACGGGCACCGGGTCGCGGTGCTGGCCCTGCCCGGGGTCCTCCCACTCGACCTCGGAATTCCGGTGCAGATCTTCGGGTCGGACCCGCACTACCGGGTCACCGTCTGCACCGATCCGTCGGCCGGACCGGTGTGCAGCGGCGGGTTCACGGTGGGCACGTCCACCGGGCTGGAGGCGCTGCGGGACGCCGATACCGTCGTCGTCCCCGGCTACGAGGGTCCGGACGGCCCGGTTCCCGCTGCCGCGCTGTCGGCAATCCGGTCGGCGCACGAGCGCGGAGCGCGGCTGGTGTCGATCTGTACCGGGGCGTTCGCCCTGGCGGCAGCCGGGCTGCTGGACGGGCGCCCGGCGACGACCCACTGGCAAGATGCCGCTGAGCTGCAACGCCTGTACCCGAGGATCGATGTCCGGCCGAACCAGCTCTACGTCGACGACGGTGACGTCCTCACCTCCGCTGGGGTCACCGCGGGCGTCGACCTGTGCCTGCACGTCATCCGCAGGGACCACGGCGCCGCGGCCGCCAACGCCCGCGCCCGCGCGCTCGTCGCGCCGCCCCAACGTTCCGGCGGCCAGGCGCAGTTCATCGAGCGTTTCCGGCCCGCCTCCCGCGGAGAGAGCCTCGCGCCCCTTCGCGCCTGGATGCTCGACAACCTCGCCCGCCGCCAGAGCGTGGACGAGCTGGCCCAGCGTGCGCACATGTCCCGCCGCACGTTCATCCGCCGCTTCCAGCAGGAGACCGGCACCGCGCCGATGGCCTGGCTGAGCGCCGCCCGCATCGACTGGGCCCGCGAACTCCTGGAGACGACCACCAGTCCCGTCGAACAGGTCGCCCACCTCAGCGGTCTGGGCAGCCCCGCCGCCTTCCGCGCGGCCTTCCACCGCTACGTCGGCACCTCCCCCGCGGACTACCGGGCCACCTTCCGGGCCGGCCCCGCGTCACACCACTCGACCCGCCGTGATCCCCCCGCGTGATGCCCGGCTTCCCCGGCATCAGGGCGTGCCTTCGTCGAATGCGCACGATCGCTGCGGCAGGCGTGAGGGCGGCGCCGAGGTACTGGACGGTGCCCGGGGGAAGCCGGAGGGTCCGCGGGTCCCAGACCTCGCGCAGCCGGCCCGCTCGTCGTACGCGTACTGCGAGACGGCGGTGGCGGTGGCGGCGCCTGTCCGGGTCCCGCAGTCCCGCACAAACCGCGGCGTTACGTGGCCTGCCGGCTCGTTCTCCCGGGCCCGGCGGCGGGCTCAGGAGCAGAAGTCCGTGATGGTGGCGGTGAGGATCTCGCTGAGGCGGTCGAGCGAGGCGAGGTCGACGTACTCCGTGGCCGCGTGCGCGCCTTCGCCGTCGACCCCGAAGAGCAGGCAGGGGATGCCCGCGCGGTCCAGCAGGGCGCAGTCGGTCCAGTACGGCTCGGCACGCACGACTGGCGGGCGTCCGAGCACGGCTTCGGCGTGGCGGGTGAAGGTCCGGACGATGAGTGCCTCGGGGTCGGCCTCGAACGGCTCGCGGTGCAGTCCGCGCTGAATTCGGTAGCCGAAGTCGGGGACCGTTGCGGTCAGGTGGTCGAGAACGGTGGTGAGTTCCTGTTCGACGCTGTCCGCGGTCTCGCCGGGGACAGTGCGCCGTTCCAGGGTGATGCGGCAGTGTGCGGGGTAGGTGGAGGGTTCCTCGCCGCCGTGGATCATGGAGGCGTGCACGGTGCCGGTGCCCATGAGTGGGTGTGCCGGGCCGCGGGCGAGGCGCTGTCCCAGCTCCTCCAGGGCGACCAAGAAGTGGCCGGCCTTGGCGATGGCGTCGATGCCGAGCTCGGGCCGTGAGCCGTGGGCCGCGCGCCCGGCGATCTCGATGTCGAACCAGGCGAAGCCCTTGTGAGCGAGGGTGACTTCGAGGTGGCTCGGCTCGGTGACGATGGCCGCGTCGGCGGTGAACGATCGAAGGACTTCCTCGGTGCCGGAGCTGGCGTGCTCCTCGTCGGCGACCAGGGCGAGGATGACGTCGCCGCGCAGCGGACTGCGGACGGTGGCGCGGGCGGCGGCGACCATCATGGCGGCGATGCCGCCTTTCATGTCGAAGGTGCCGCGGCCGTGCATCTGGCCGTCACGGACCAGCGGGTCGAGCGGGTCGCCGTCGTAGTCGGCGAGACTGACGGTGTCGAGGTGGCCGTTGAGCATGAGGGACCGGCCCCCGCCCGTGCCGCGGACGACCGCCACGAGCGAGGGCCGGCCCGGGCCCTTCTCCAGCCGATGCACCTGGAAGCCGCGGGCGGCCAGCCACTGGCCGCAGTAGTCAGCGATGATGCCCTCGCCTGCCCCGCCGGGGACGAGGTCGGGGTTGACGGAGTCGATGGCGACCAGTCGGGCCAGCAGGCCTGCCGGAGTGGAGGGTGTCTCGGGCAACATGATGTCCTTCCGGGCGTGGCGAGGCTGCCTGGGGTGCGCACCGAGGCCTTGAGAGTGGAGGGTGTCCCGGTGCTTGCCGAGCACCGTGTCCTCCCCCTGGTCGTCTGCCGGCCGTGCGGCGGTCGGTCCTGGTTCGCCAGGCGCAGGAGGGTGGTGGCCAGGACGTCCACGCCGTGGGCGCATGCCTCGGGGCCGAGTATTCGCGGGGGTTGTGGCTGATGCCGTCGCACTCGCCGCGCACGAAGATGGCCCGTGCGCTCGTCGCTGTAGGCGCCGAACTCGGCGAGATCCATCAGGGACTGTCGGGGGCGGGGCTGTTCATGTGCCTTCTCCTGGGGCTGGTCGGAAACGGTGGCGTGGGCGGGGAGTTGAGGTCCTGCGGGCTCAGTGGCCGGTAACGGTGCGCGGATTGGCTGCAGTGCCCTCGGTGCTGAGCAGCACGACCACTGAGGACGGGCCCAGCCCCAGCGCGGTGCGGCGTGCCTCGGCGCCCGCCCCGGTGAGCGCGGTGCGCAGACCGGCGAGGGCGGCGGCGCCGCAAGGACCCGAGGCGACGCCACCCGCTGCGAGATCGGCTGCCGCGCGGGCACTGTCGCGGTCCGCGACAGCGACAGCGGCGTCCAGCCCGCCGTGGAGGTAGGGCCACGCGATGCTGGACGGGGTACCGCAGTTCAACCCGGCCATGGTGGTGTCCCCGGTGGTGACGCTGACGGGTTCACCGCGGGTGAGGCTCTCCAGCACGCAGGCCGCGGCCTCGGGCTCCACCGACAGCAGCGCCGGCGCCTGCCCGGACGGGCGGCTGCGGTAGTGGGTGATCACGGCCTGCGCCAGGGCCCCCACCCCCACCGGGATGGACACCAGGTCGGGGCCTTCGGCGATTCCCTGCCCCGCCAGTTGTTCGTCGATCTCGGCGCAGAGGGTGGAGTAGCCCTCGACGATCCACCCCGGGATCTGTTCGTAGCCCGGCCAGGCGGTGTCCTGGACCAGGACCGCGTCGGGCCCCGCAGCCGCCTCGGCCGCCATCCGCACGGCCTCGTCGTAGGTGCCCGGGACCTCAGTGACCTTGGCTTGTTCGGCGACGATGGCGGCGACGGCCTGCGGATGAACGCCCTGCGCGACGAAGACGTGGGCGTCCTGCCCGAGCAGTCGCGCCGTGCGGGCCACCGCCCGGCCGTGGTTGCCGTCGGTTGCGGTCACCAAGGTGACCGCTCCTGGCTGCACGCCGCTCGCTGCGCGCGCGGCGAGGACCCGGTGGATCGCCCAGGACGCTCCGAGCGCCTTGAACGCAGGAAGGCCGAGCCGGTGCGACTCATCCTTGACGAACACCCGGCCGACCGCGAACTCATGGGCCAGTGAGGGAATTTCGGTCAACTGGGTGGGCGCGTAGTCGGGCAGCGAGGCGTGGAAGCCCCGCACCTCGGCGGGGGCGGGATCGCACCGCCAGGCACGGGCGCCGGGCCGCGTGAACCACGGAACGGCGGGCGGGAAGAGGAAGTGCTCAGACATGAGTCCATGATCAGCCGCCTCCTCTCATCGGTCCAGCAGATCTTTCCGACCTATACTCATCAGGAAAACTGACCATTCGGCCACCAGCTGCGCCGGCGCCGGAGAGGGGATGCCCGTGTTCGACCTGCACCGGCTGCGCCTGCTGCGGGAACTCAAGCACCGCGGCACCCTGGCAGCCGTCGCCGCGGCCCTGTCCTACGCCCCTTCCTCCGTCTCCCAGCAGCTCTCCCAGCTGGAAGCCGAGGTCGGCGTCCCGCTCCTGGAACCGGTCGGACGCCGGGTGCGCCTCACCGAGCAGGCCGAGATCCTTGTCGCCCACACCGAAGCGGTCCTCGAACGCCTGGAGCGCGCGGAGGCGGACATCGCCGCCTCCCTGACCGAACTGACGGGCACCCTGCGCATCGCCTCGTTCCAGACGGCCGCCCTCGCCCTGGTCCCCGCCGCGCTCGGCCTGCTCCGCGACCAGCACCCCCACCTCCGGGTCCACCTCACCCATATGGAACCCGAACAAGCGCTTGCCGCTCTA
The DNA here is from genome assembly GCF_053598415.1 of Kitasatospora sp. NPDC001132. Lineage (NCBI taxonomy): Bacteria > Bacillati > Actinomycetota > Actinomycetes > Kitasatosporales > Streptomycetaceae > Kitasatospora > Kitasatospora sp. NPDC001132. Next base: position 44,550 of record NZ_JBSFKF010000043.1, read on the forward strand.
CAGGCCCGCGATTTCGACCTCGTCCTCGCCGAGGAGTACCCCGGCAATCCCAACCCCCGGTCCGCGGAACTCCACCAGGAACACCTCCTGGACGATCCGCTGCACCTCGCCCTGCCAAGCCCCGGCACGAGCTCGGACAGCGACGGCCCCCTGGCGGCGCTGCGCTCGCTGGCCGACCACCCCTGGGTGATGGAGCCCGCAGGCACCCCCGCCCGGTACTGGGCCATGACGCTTTGCCGCGACGCCGGCTTCGAACCCGACGTCCGGTTCGAGACGACCGACCTCCTGCTCCACCTCCGCCTCGTCGAGCAGAAGCACGCCGCTGCCTTCCTCCCCGACCTCGTCTGGAGCGGTCAACCCCCCACCGTCACCCTGCGCAAGCTCTCTCGCGGCCAGCACTCTCGCCGCATCTTCACGGTCGTACGGCACGGCCATAGCCGACACCCCGCGATCCTGGCCTGCCGGGACGCCCTCCAGCGGGTGGCCGCGGCCGGTCCGCTGCCACCAGACTCCCGATAGATCGAGCGTCGGTCCGGCACGAGCGCTGTCTCCCCCAGCTCGCTCGACCGGATCGGTCATGCGGCTCCGTATAGGGCGGCGCGGCCGATGCTGCCGGGGCCGAGGCGTTCGCGGGCGCGGTCGGCGACGGCTTCGACCGAGCGAACGCGTCGTGCACAGCCCCGCCCAACCCCGAGTGGCCATCCAGTTCCCCTTCATAGCCCGCCAGGAATCCGCGAACTGGTCGGCTTCACGCGGGTGCCCCTCGGACGGTACTCAGCATCAGCATGCGAACCAGCCCCGCGCCCCACGGCGGAGCGGACAGACGTCACGCAGCTTTTGTCAGATGGTCATTCTTCTTTGGACCTGCTCACAAGCCTCGAGCATCGCTTCTACGGTGGGTTACGTCCGGTGACATACAGGGAGTGCACCGGATGACCAGAAAGGGAGAAAACGGATGAGGCACACCACCAGCCGCGCCCGGCTCCGTCACACCGCCCTCGTGGCGGGCGCCCTGCTCGTCGCCGCCTCGGCGGCCGGCACCGCCCAGGCCACCACCTCGGCCGCCGGGCAGCAGGGTTCGGGCCCGCGCATCACGGCGGCGCCGGCCGACTGCCCGAAGGGCTACTTCTGCGGCTACGCGGGTGCGAACTACACCAGCCCGGCCTTCAAGTTCAAGGACTGCTACATGCAGCCGGTCGCGGCCAGGACCGGCGGGTCCTGGTACAACAACCAGTCCACCAGCACCAAAGCCAAGATGTACAACATCGACAAGAAGCTCGTCTTCACGACCCCGGGCGCCCCCTACGGCGACCCCCACGGCGACTGGACGGGCATCCGCTACATCGAAGCCTGTTGATCGGGCTTAATGGGTGACCTGAGCCTGTCCCATCCGCCACGGGCAGCCGACTCACCGCGCCCAAGACGGAGACTGTGCCGGGCGGCCGGGCCGCGTAGGGGCCTCGCCGCTCGCCGGCAAGCGGTCAAGATCACCTGTCAGGGGACAGCGGTCGGTGTCCCGTCTCAGCGAAGTTTGACCGCGGGCGGGTCCGCCGTCAGCGGCGCGGTCTCCGCTGAGCTGCACGCCCACTCCCACTGGGCGGAGGCCGGCAACCGGCACGAGGCCGAGATGAAACCCAAGCAGGCCGGGCGCCCGGGCACCGCGCAACAACCGACGGCCTGGCCTTCGCGCGGTTCCGGCGCCCGGTCCGGGGAAGGGGTCGGGTGTGGGCGAGCGCCGCGAACGAAACCGGGAGCCCGCCGGCCCTGCTTCGCAGGCCGCGGCCCGGCGGCTGACCGGGGAACTGCGCGCCGCGATCGAGGAGGTCCGCTCCGCCGTCCTGGTCCTGGCCGCACGGGTGCGCGCCGCGCACCAGGCGCGCGTGTGGACCGCGCTCGGGACGGCGGCTGGGCCGCGTACGCGGGCGCCGAGTTCGGGGTGAGCCGCTCGACCGCCTACCGGCTGCTCGACCTGGCGGCCGCGGCCGCGGCCGCAGCGATCGGGGACGTCGTCGCCCGCCAGGCCGGCTCCGAACTGTCCCACGTGGCTCTGTTCACGAATCTGGACGGTTGAGTGTTCAGCACTCCGCGAGGCGCTGGGCGAGTGCGCTGTTCGGTGTTCACGAGAGCCGACAGCACTGCGCGGGCCTTGTGGAGCTGTGGACTTGGGCGGTCATCCGCTGGTGGGTGGGGCTCCGAAGGTGCGCCGGTAGGCCTGCGGCGTCGTGCCGAGGCGCCGGGCGAAGTGGTGGCGGAGGGTGTCGATGGTGCCGAAGCCCGTGCGGTGGGCGACGGCGGTGATCGACTCGTTCGTGGTCTCCAGGTGGTGCTGGGCGAGCAGGACGCGTTGCCCGGTGAGCCACTGCAACGGGGTGGTCCCGGTCTCCTGCCGGAAGCGGCGGGCGAAGGTCCGCGGGGAGAGATGGGCGTGGCGGGCCATTGCCCCGACGGTCAGGTCCTGGTCGAGGTTGGCTTCGATCCAGGCCAGGACGGGGGCGAGGGAGCCTGTCCCGTGCCGAGGAAGGGGGCGTTCGCGGTACTGGCGCTGGCCACCATCGCGGTGCGGGGGCGCGACCATGCGGCGGGCGATCGCGTTGGCGACGGCGCTGCCGTGTTCCTTGCGGATCAGATGGAGGCAGGTGTCGACGCCGGCAGCTGTGCCAGCGCCGGTGATGACCGGGTCCTCGTCGATGTAGAGCACGTCCGACTCGACCCGGGCGCGCGGGTGGCGGCGGGCGAGTTCGTCGGTGTAGCGCCAGTGGGTGGTACAGCGCCGCCCGTCCAACAGCCCGGCCTCGCCGAGCAGGAAGGCCCCGGTGCAGATACTCAGGACGCGGGCGCCGCGCTCGACGGCGGCCCGTAGCTCCTCGGCCAGGTGGTCCGGCTGCCGCACGTGCAGGTCGTAGGCCGGAATGCAGATGAGGTCCGCCGAGGCCAGTCGCTCCAGGCCGTGCCGGGTCCGCACCTCGAAGCCGTGCCGCATCGGCACGTTGTCGCCGGTTCCTGAGACAAGAGCGAAGTCGTAGACGGGGAGCGCATCGTCGCCGCGGTCGATGCCGAAGACCTCGCAGAACACACCCAACTCGAAGGCGTGGGCGCCTTGGAGGGCCAGGACGGCGACATCGCGAAGCACGGGCTCCCGATCTCCTCTCACGACGGTGGCAGGAACTTCAGCCTATCCGTCGTTTCTGCCACTCCCAGCGGGTGCCCCGTCCTGGAAGGCTCGCAGGCGTTTCCCCCCACCACGCGAACAGCTAGGCACCGGATGACCAGGCACACGCACACCACCAACGCCGCCCTCTCGTCACAGGCGGCCCAGGCCCTGCGCGCACTGGCGCTCGACGAGGAGCTGAAGTGGCGCATCCCCGGCGACCCCGTTTTGGGCCCCTTGGCCCGCAAAGTCGCCCGGCGGTACGTGGCCGGCGAAACCCTCCCCGACGCCCTGGACCGCGCGCAGCAGATCCTGGCCGCCGGCCACCGCGTGAACGTCGAGTACATGGGCGAGAGCTGCCGCGACCCGCAGCGCGCTATCGAAGAGACCGACGCGTTCCTCGCCGCCGCCCGGCTCCTGCCGCCCGAGTGCTCAATCTCCCTCGACCTGTCCCACATCGGCCTCGCCGTCGACGCAGAGCTCGCCCTCGCCAACGCCTCCCGCATCGCCCAGGCCACCGCCGCCACCGGGCGGGAGATGATGATCTCAGCCGAAGGCTCCGACCGTACCGACGCGGTGCTGGCCCTGCACCGCACGCTGTGCGAGCGCTTCGACCACGTGGGCATCACCGTCCAGGCACGCCTGCACCGCACCGCGGACGATCTACCGGAACTGCTCACCCGTCCCGGCCGCATCCGCCTGGTCAAGGGCGCCTTCCTCGAACCCGAGACCATCGCCCACCGGCGGGAAGCCCCGGCTCTGACCGCGGCCTACCTGAAGTACGCGGAGCAGCTGGCCGACTCGGGCCACCTGTGCTCCTACGCCACCCACGACTGGGATCTGATCGACCGTATCGACCACTACGTCGGCCGGAAGGACCAGGACTGCGCCCCCTGGGAGTTCGAAACCCTCCTCGGCCTCGGGCCCGACCGCCTCGACGCCATGGCCGAGCGGGGCCACCCCACCCGCGAGTACGTCGTCTTCGGCACGGAATGGTGGCTCTACGTCTGCAACCGACTCGCCGAAGACCCCCAGCGCCTGCTCCAAGCCCTCGTCGACGCCGCCGCATGAACCCGATCTGGACGAACGCCGCCGTGTGTTCGTTGAGGGGCGTTGGTCAGTCAGCATCAGCCACGCCGCCGACGCGGCCGGACCGGCTGGAGTGCCCCGAGTGCGTACAGGCCCGCACCGCAGAGGACTTGGGCCCGTTGATGCTGCCGGTCCCGACCAAACGCGAGCTGGTGGCCTCGCTGGTCTCCCGGCCCTGGCGGGTGCCACTGCCGGGCTCCTTGCCCTGGCCGGGCGAGGCCTTCGCCTGGCGGTCGGTCGGGTGGTCGGCGGCCTGGTCGCCGTCGTCCGGGCCGGGCGCGGCGAGCGAGGTGGTGGTCATCGAGGTGGCCTCCCATCAGCGGTAGGCCGAAGAAGGTGCTGCCGCCGAGGCCGCCCGCCTGTCGTCTGTACCCGCCCTCGAACGGTCGGCGGAGTGACCGGGCCGGCCGGGCGCGGCGGACACCGTCCCGGACGGCACAGGCCAGCCTGCCCGGCCCACGACGCCGGCGAGCGGAAGCAGGCGCCGGCGAACAGCATCCCGACGGCCCGGCGCAGCCAGCGGCTGCGGACGGCATCGCGGACTCCGTTGTGGGTCAGGGGGGTGGCAGGGGCGATGTGGAGGGGGTGGGGCGCTCGAGCAGGCGAGCGCGGGCGTCGTCCAGGGCCACGGCCGCGCGCCGCAGGTGGTGGCTGACCACCGGGACGGCGGTGCCGCGCAGGCGGTCGGCGGCGTGGAGGGCGGTGGCGGCCCGGTCCAACAGGTCGCCGGCACGGTGTATCGCGTAGCCACGGTCGCTGGCGCGGTACTCCCCCGCCAAGACCTCGGCTACGGCGGCGAGTTCACCGGCACCGGGGTCCTCCACCGGCTCTGCGCCGAAGAACTCCAGCGCGTACGCCACCTCCGCCAACCTGGCCGTACGGCGCGTCTCCCACCACATACTCACACCGCGATCATCCACCATCACACCACCCGGTGGACACGAAACGAACCAACTCCCCCAGCACCCTGACGAGGTCGGAATCGAACGGCTCCCGTCGGGCTGTCGAAGAGTGGGTGGTGTCGATGGGGCGAGGGGCTACTCCCACGGTCTCGGTAGGGACGTCGCGGCCAGGCAACGCCGGTCCGCAGCACGTACATGATGCCGGCGAGAGCCGCCCTGTCCGGGATGCGAAGTCGTCCGGGATGGCGGTGGCGTCGTTCGGGAGAAGGTGGCAGCAGCGGAGCCACCCGCTCCCCCAGGTCGTTCGGAACAAGATCAGCGCGCAGCTGGACACCCTGCAGATCAAGATCGCCGAGCGCAAGACCCACAGTTCAACTCGCCCAGAAACGATCGGTGGGAGCGTTGGATCACGTCTCCCGCCGGGTGGTCGGCCAGGGGATCTCCTGGAGAACATCCTCAGGAGTCGGCACCGCGTCCGGGTAGTGCTGGCGGATCTCCCGGAGTACCGAGGCATCCGCGGTGCAGAGGTCCCAACTCGTGCTGTCGAACTCCCGCAGCACCACTCTCAGCTCGTCCCCTGCATACCCCGCGAAGTCACCGTCGACAAACTGAACATCCGGCGCGACCAGGGCCAGTAGCTCCAGGGTGCCGATCCCGGCACCGGAAGAAGCCTTCTCGATCTCGGCAAACCTGGTGACCAGTCGAGCATCGTCGATCCGCACCTTCCAAGCGAGGCCGAGCCCAAAGCTCCCGAGGCGCACGAGGAGTTCCGCCAGCGTGACGTAGTACCGATTGGAGGCGCGGTCCTGCCCAGGAGGCCGGTCACGCCAGGCCGCGAACGTGATCGACTGAAATGCCCCAGGGGACCCTGCCATCCATGCGGCTCCGTTCGCTTGCGAGGATCAGCGTGCTCTCACATCATGATCTTCCTTGACTGCAGCTGCAGATCATTTTGAAACCGTCAGTTAGCCCGAGCAGGGCGGGGCAGGGCAGCACAGCCAGGACGACGGCAAGTCGGCCCCAGGCCCCCGGCAAGGCCGGGCGGGGGCCGCTGACCCTGCACAGCAGCACAGCGGGGCGGCTTGCGCCGACCCGCCGGATTCCGCATTGACTTGGCCGATCTGACGGTGGCCGATCGGACAGTCGTGACCTGCCCGTACGACGATTCCTGTGCACCGCAGCCGAATGCTCCCGTCCGGCGAACAGACCCGCGCGGCGTGCCGATTCCCGGCCCGGATGAGACGGTCGGAGAGATCAGGTCCACCCCCGGTGAAGGAGCGCAGGTGACCGGCCGTCCGAAGACCTCCGGCAGGCGTGCCGCTTCCGTGCTGGGCCTGGGCGCCGCGGCGCTCGTGCTGACCGGCTGCGGTGGTGGCAAGGGCGGGGCCTCAGGTGCGTCACCGACCACTCGGACCGTCCCGGCCGGCTCACCCACAGCAGCAACCTCGACCCCTGCTGGTCAGGGAGCGTCCGCCACGGAACAGCCGAGTGCGGGCAACAGCACCGTGGGGGGCAACCCGTCTTCGCCAGCCTCTCCTGACCTGTCGGGCGGCTCCACGCCGGACCAGCTGGTGGGCGGCTGGGGATACCAGTCGGATGGCATCAGCGCGGTTCACTACTCATTCAGCTCGGATGGCACCTACGAGCTCCAGGAGTCGATCGGCCAGAGCGGAGACCGCCACATCACCTACGAGAAGGGCATCGTCCAAGGCGGACAGAACCAGATCACGCTGGTTCCCAAGATCAAAGAGCAGCGGGTCGAGAACGCCGGTGCCCAGTTCGTGGATCCCGGACCACCGCGCACCTACAGCTGGCAGATCGGACCTGATGTCACCGGTGTCACCGTGCTGGCGCTGACCGACGCCAATGGGGCGACGACGACCTTCGTGCCGGCCTGACTTCAGCGCGCTGGAGCTCGAACGTGGACGGCGGCCTCAAGCCGCACATCAGGTACACGGTCCGGCTGGACAACGCCGCCTACTACGCCGAGGGCGGCCCGCTGTACCGGTGGGTGCCCACCGGGCACGACGTCGGTGACGATCCCTTCGTCAACTCCAAGGGCATCGCCCCGCCGGCGCGGTCACCCTGCTGCCGATCGGGGTGGTCGGCAGGGGGTGACCGGATTCGGCGGCGGGAACTCGCGCGGGGGTCCGGCCGGCTGGGTGGCCACTTCGGCGAGGCGCTCGGGCAGGCGGTCGAGGGCACTCCGGCAGTCCTCGACGGCGGTGCGTTCCTCTTCCGTGGGTCAGGCTCCCGCTTCCTTCACCCCGCCGCCGCTGAAAGGGCCTCAACGGCCGCTCTGATCACGTACTTGCAACGGCCGCATCATTTCATTGTCCTCATGGTCGATGATGTGACAGTGCCAGACGTACCGTCCCGCAAGGCCGAAGCGAACCTTGACGCGGGTGATATTGCCCGGCAATGCGATCACGGTGTCCTTGTATCCGCCTTCCCCCGGCTGCGGGGGTGACAGTGCGCCGCCCGTGATGGCTTGGCGGTCGAGGACCTGGAATCCGCTCTGATGGATGTGGACGGGGTGCGCGTCGGGGGTGAAGTTGTGCAGTTCCCAGATTTCGGTGTCGTCCTTCACCGGCGTCTCGGTGACCGGGTCCGACCACAGGAGCGGGGTGGCCGAGCCACTTGGCGTGACTGTTCCGAGCGTGGCCATCGTGGGCGCGCCGGTGAAGTACGCGGAGTCCTCTTCGTTGAGTGACAGCTTCCGGACCGCCTGGCTCTCGGGAAGCGCCGGGATCGGAGGGAGCACGATCCGTGACGGCGGGACACTGGTGTCGGTGGAGGCAAGGGGGAGGACAGTGAATTTCATGACCTGCCCCGTGGTCGTGACATCCGCCGGCGTGAAGTCGGTGACCGGCACGCCGCCGCCGTACGCCTCGTCCGGGCCTTCATTGATCAGGTAGAGCCCGGTGCCGACCGGGGTGCCGGTGAAGTCGACCACCACGTCGGCGCGTTCCGCGGGGGCCAACAGGAGTCGATCCGACTGGACCGGGGCCGGCAGGAATCCCTGGTCGTTTCCGATCTGCCAGAAGGGCAATGCGGGGCTGACGGGGCGGGGGGCTGTGGCGTCAGCCGCGATCTTCAGGATGAGAGTACGGGCGTTGCTCGCGTTGAGGATGCGCAGGCGGTACCGCCGCGGTTCCACGTCGAGTACCGGCCAGGTGTTCCCGTTGACGACCATCGTGGTGCCGAAGAACTCCGGGTTCCAGATCGGCGGAATATCGGTGCCGGGGATCCAGGGGCCATCCGGCGGGGTGTCCCCGAAGTATCCGCGACTGCTGGGGAAGAAAATCGACCCGTCCGCATTGAAGGACTTGTCCTGAACCACCAGGGGGATTTCGTAGGGGCGAGCACCGTGCGCACCGCCTTGCCCCGGGGCCGGCCCGGGAAGTACTCCCGAGGGGAGATCGGCAGGTCCGCCTCGCAGCAGGTAGAAACCGGCAAGGCCCGCATAGACGTTCACCCGGGTCATGCCCAGAGTGTGGTCGTGGTACCAGAGAGTTGCGGGGCGCTGGTCATTGTTGTACGCGAATGTCGCCGACCCGGGGCGCCAGCGGACGCCGCAACGGTCGCGGAACTGCTCGGCGAACCGGTCGTAATAGGTGCCTACGCGGGCATGGTCGCGAGGGATGTCACGAGATGCCGGCAGGTACCAGGCTTCGGGATATCCGTCACTCTCTTCTCGGCTGTACCCACCGTGCAGATGGGTCACGATGGGCACCGGTCCCGTGTACGGCCCGGGAGTGGTCGAGAAGGTGGGCCGCGAATCACGTCCGGCCCTTCCGCCGGGAGGGTTCGCCCAGTGCAACGTGGGGTCCACAGCGCACAGATGGGGCAGATAGAGGCCGCGCGAGGTGACGAGGTCGTTGACCCATGTCACGGAGATCGGCCGATCCACACGGGCTTCGACGGTCAGGCCCGGCGTGTGGAATGACCGCTGGTGGCCCACGGCTCCGTAACCCCAGACCGTGGTGACCGGCATCCCGCTCGGCAGCATTTGCTGTCGGAACTGACGGATCGCGATGCGGTAGGAGTCCCGGCCCTCGCTGGGCATTTCACCAAGAAGGAACAGCGGGGTCCGGTACTTGGGTACGGACGACGGATCGAGCGCGCCTCCCGACGGCCGCGAAGGATGCGGATGGTGCCGACCGACTCGAAGAGCACCCGGACCGGACGGAGAATTGACCGCGTAGGCACGCCCGTTCGCAAGTGCGCCGGCAAAACCCACGGCACCGACTGCCGCGACCGCGGTTCCGAGCAGCTTGCGTCGACTCGGCAGAGAATTCTCGGCGACATCAGCAGCCTGCGAATTCTTCAGAGGATCGGCATCCTTGATCACGCCCGAATGGTATGCGCGCGATATGGAGCACGGCGCCATTTCTGCCGGTCGACATGCCACACCCGTTAAAGTCCGATCATTGGACTATTGCCGCGGTGGCAGATCTTCCTTCCAGTGAAGGAAGCTGATCTCCCCGCGCTTCGCGGGGCGATCAGCAGTGAGGGAAGCCGGCCTCGGGGATCCACTCGGAGGGTCCGTACGACCGCGAGAGGGCCCGTGCCACGCGGATCGCGCGGGCACGGGCCCTCTCGGATCATCCCAGTGGTCCCTGTCCGGCCCCCGGGGTGAGGGGGAGGATGGTCAAGGTCGCGGGCGTTGCCGACGGCCGACGGGTCGGCTTAGTACCAGTGGTGGGACTGCCAGAAGTTCCAGGCGGCGTTCGGGCTGCCGTAGCGGGTGTTCATGTAGTCCAGCGCCCACTTGATCTGGGTGGACGGGTTGGTCTTCCAGTCGGCACCGGCGGAGGCCATCTTGGAGGCCGGCAGCGCCTGGCCCAGTCCGTACGAGCCCGAGCTCGGGTTGGTCGCGGTCACGTTCCAGCCGGACTCGTGGGAGATGATCTGGCTGAACGAGGCGAGCTGGTCCGCCGGCACGATCTGGGCGGCGAGGGCCTGCGGGGAGGC
>NZ_JBSFKF010000044.1:0-54299 GCF_053598415.1 Kitasatospora sp. NPDC001132
CGGCGGCCGAGCGGCGGCGCCAGCGGCGGCGGCCGAGCCGGTAGCCGTCCGCGACCAGGCCCGCCTGCTCGGCCTGCTCGGTGCGGAAGCCTTCGCCCGTACGGGTGAGGGCGTAGAGAAGATCGTCTTCGAACTTGTCCGGTTCGGACATGGGTGCTCACCGTCTCCTTGCGTCTCGGGTTGCGAGAGAAGTTCCTTGCGGCCGGCGGGCGCCGGCCTCAGCGGGCACCGGCCTCAGCGGGCGGCCAGCTCGGCCAGCGAGTCGCCGAGCAGGGCGCGCAGCCTGGCCAGGGCCCGGGTGGTGCGGGTGCGGACGGCGCCGGAGGAGGCCCGCATGGCCTCGGCGGTCTCCTCGACGCTGCGGTCCTCCCAGTAGCGCAGCACCAGGACCGCGCGGTCCTTGGGCGGCATCCGGCCGAGCGCGTCGAGGAGCGTCAGCCGCAGGGCGCTGTCGGCGTCCTGCCCCTCCTGTTCCGGCAGGGCGGCACTGGGGCGCTCGCCGCTGGAGCGGCGGCGCTGCTGGGCCAGGAAGGTGCGCACCATGACGGTGTGGGTGTAGGCCGCCGGGTTGTCGATCCGGCCACGGCCGGTGAAGGCGCTGCGCCGCCACAGCACGTACATCCGGCTGAGGGCCTCCTGTACGAGGTCCTCGGCGTAGTGGGTGTCGCCGCTGGTGAGCAGGCAGGCCGAGCGGTACAGGTGACCGGTCCGGCCGGAGACGAGCTCCAGGAACTCCGCGTCCTTGGCCTCCCGGCCCGACCCGATCCACCCCATGCGCCCTGCCCCCGTGGTCCGCCCTCCCTGACACTTCATCGATGCGGCGGGCGGGCGGCGGTGTTACAGGGGTTCCGGCGGATTCCCGGCGGGTCGCCGGGCGGCGGGCGGAAGCCGCGGGTCAGGAGGAGGACTTGCGCCGGTGGTCGCGCAGCACCACGCCACCGCCGATCAGCAGCGCGACCAGCAGCGCGCCGACACCGAGGACGTACGTCGCGGTGCGGCCGTCGCGGTCGGCCTGGGTCTCGCCGAGGCCCACCGGGCGCGGCACGATCGGCGCGGCGGCGAGCTGCACCGGGGCGTCCGGGACGGGCGCGAAGGGCGCGTCCACGGGGGCCTTGGTGACGGCCTTGACCGGGTCCACCACGCCCCAGCCGATGAACGTGTCCGGGTCGCGCTGGGTGCGCTGCGCGCTCTGCTCGATCCAGGCCCGCACCTGGGCGGCCTTCCAGTTCGGATGGGCGCCCCTCAGCAGCGCGGCGAGCCCGGAGACGTAGGGGGCGGCGAAGCTGGTGCCGTTGTCCACGCACTGGCCGCCCCCGGGGACGGTGGACAGCATGTCGACACCGGGCGCGGCGACCTTCACGAAGCTGCCGTACTGGGAGAACGGCGCGCGCTCGTTGTTGCGGTCGGAGGCGCCGACGGCCAGCACGGTCGGGAAGGCACCGGGGTAGGTGTCACCCTCCTTGCCGTCGTTCCCGGTGGAGGCGACCACCACGACGTTGTTCGCCTCGGCGTACTCGACGGCGGCCTTCAGGTCCTGGTAGCCGCCGAAGCGGGCGTCGCCCGCACCGCGCACGTCCTGGGAGATGTTGATGACCATGGCGCCCCTGCCGACCGCTTCCCTGATCGCCTGGACAAGGGTGGAGACGTCGCCGTTGCCGTCGCTGTCGTTCTGCCGGATCGAGAGGATCTGGGCGTCGGGGGCCAGCCCGACGAAACCGGTCTGCTTGCTGACGCGGGCGGCGATGATGCCGGCCACCTTGGTGCCGTGGCCGACCGGGTCCTCGGTCGACGCGCCCTTGATCGCCTCCTTGGTCTCCCGGTTGACCAGCAGGTTGGGGCCCGCCTGGACCTTGTCGACCATCTGCTTGCCCTCGGGGTCGGCCCGGACCTGGCCCCCCAGTTGCGGGTTGCTCTGGTCGACCCCGGTGTCGATGACCGCGACCTTCACGCCCGCACCGGTGGTCTTCCCGTCCTGCCACAGCTCGTTCAGCAGCAGGCGCTGCAGCGACCACGGCACGGTCTGCACGTCGGGCGCGGGCTTGGGGCAGTCGCCGGCCGCGGCCAGGCCGGGCCCGCTGTCGGCGTACGCCGGGGCGGCGAGCGGGCCGCCCAGCACCGCGAGCGCGGCGATCGCCGCGGCCGCCTTCCGGTACCCGTGTCGGGACACCCTGCCACCCCTCATGTCGTCCACCCGTGCCGCGCGCCGGGGGCGGGTGCCCGGAATCCGGGTACCCGCCCCCTGTCGTTCCCTACGGAACCCGAACGTCAGCCCCAGAGCTTGGTGTTGGCGTCCTCGGTGGTCCGGTAGCTCTGCGCGGCGTTCTCGAGCGAGGTCGCGATCTGCGCGCAGACCTGCTGGAGGTCGTTGGCCTTGGCGTCCCACTTGGCCTGGTGGGCCTGGTAGCCCTGCTGGGCCGCACCCTGCCAGCTGGAGGCGATGCGGGTCACGTTGCCCTTGAGGTCGTTCAGCAGGTGGTCGATGCGGCTCGCCGAAGCCTTGACCTCCTCGGCCGCCTGGTGAACGGTCTGGAAGTTGACGAGGATGTGTTCGGACACGTTGTCTCCCTTACGAGGATGAGGAGCGCCGCGCGGTCAGCGGCGGGCGCTCCGCAGAGCGGTGGAGCGGGACAGAACGGCGGTCGGCGCAGGTGCGGCGATCAGCGCGGATGCGGTGATCAGCCCTGGGCCGAGGAGAACATCGCCTTCTGCTCCTCTTCGGTGCTCGCGTAGTGCTTGGTGGTCATCTCGATCGCGTGCTTGATCGCGTTGAGCGACTCCTTGAGGCTCGCGATGTCCTCGTTGACCCGGTTCTGCAGGTTGGTGTAGGCCGTCGCGGCCTGGCCCTGCCAACCGCTGGTGATGCCGGTGACCGTGCTGATCAGCTTGTTCTTCTCAGCCTCGATCTTGCCGATGGCCTCTTCGATCTGCTTGGCGAAGGCCAGCATCTCCTGCGCGGTCATCGTGAACTGACCCTGAGCCATGCTCCACGTCCCCCATGAGACAACATTTGCGTGTACGGAGGGCCCAGCGGGCCGACCGTCGCATCACCTGTGTGATGTCCAGCAGCACTGTAGTCGGCACACGCAACTCACCCAACACCGATCACCGAGTAGTTACCAGACCATGACACTGGGACCAATTCGGTTACCGCGCTTGGCCGATCAGGCGTTCTGCGGCTGGGCGGCGCTCTTCGCCGTCAGCGGCGGACCGGCCGGAACCAGGTTCGACCACTCCTTCGGCACCGGCAGCGGCTGGACCCCCTGGTAGCCCAACCTCGCCTGGTTGCCGCCGGGTTCGTCCTGCTGCTGCCCCGGCTCCTGGGACGGCGCCCCGGGGGTCGGCGTGGCGGTGGGCTGCGGCGCCGACGGCTTCGGGGAGCCGCTCTGGCCGGGCTGCGGCGAGGCCGCGGGGCGCTGACCGCCGTCACCGTTGGACGGGACGGAGTAGCGCAACCCGGTCTCGGTGATCAGGAAGTCGGTCCCGGAGCCGGCGGCCGCGTTGTCCATCGAGCGGTAGAACAGCCCGTGACCGGGGGTCACGTACGCCGCCCCGGCACCGTTGTTGTACGGCGCGGGGTACGAAGTCCCGGCCCAGACACTGCGCTTGGCCGTGCTGCCGTCCGCGGCGACACCGTCGTAGGTGCTGCACACGACCATCCGGGCGTCCTGGCGGTCCTGCCAGTTGTTCACCGGCGCACCGGTCTTCAGCGGCCAGTCCGGGGCGGTGCCCTTCAGCGGGACGTCGCCGCCCCACTGGGCGTTGTCGGCCGGGGTCATCTCGTCGCTGCGCGGCTTCTTGTCCTGGTCGTACTTGTAGAGCATCTGGTACGCCGGGTTCTGCCGGATCAGCTCCGCCTGGAACGGGGTGACCAGGAAGAGCTGGTCCTTGCCGACCACGTAGTGGCGGTCCTGGTAGTGCACCAGCCGGCCGATCCGGCGGTCGGCCGGGTTGCTCAGCTCCACCTTGGAGTTGGCGCCCTGAGTGTCAGCGACCGCCTCGACCTGCGGGAAGGTGATCGGGGTGGCGTTCACCAGGGTGTCCAGCCAGTCCCGCTTGACCCGCTGCGGCACCGCGTTGGGCCCGAACACCGCGGTGACCAGCGCCTTGCGCTCCTTGTCGTCCGCCTGCGGCGAGCCGATCGGGTGCTTGCGCCCCTGGGCGTCGACCAGGAACAGCGCGGCGCCGCCGCCGGCCGGCTGGCCCGGCGCCGGCGCGGCCGAGATCTGCTGCTCGTCGGCCTGCTGCACCAGCATCAGCTGGTCCGGGCCGAGCATCCGGTCCTTGGCCGCCAGCGCCGCCGCGTCCGCTCCGGCCGCCACGAACACCGCCTGGTTGACCGTCTCCTGCTTGTCGTCCGAGCCCGGGCGGTCGCACACCGCCCACTTCATCGGCTTGCTGGCGTTGTCCGTGGTCGGCAACTTGTCCGGCGCGTAGGGGATCCCGATCGTCGGCCCGTGGTTGGGATAGCGGTCGAGCACCCCGTCGTCCACCACCACGACCTTGGCGCCCGCCGGCAGCACCAGCCGCGCCGAGGACATGTTGAGCACCTGGTGCAGCCGCTTGGTCTTCTGGTCCTGGTCGGTGAGCACCACGTACCGGGTGGTCGACTGCTTGCCCTGGATGATGTTCTTGCCGTCGTCCCACTTCACCGGCGCACTCGGTTTGAAGACCCCCCAGATCCCGAACCCGGCCACGAACACGGCCCCTGCCAGCACACTCGGCAGCACCGCCTTCACCGGACGCGGCGCGTCCTCGTCGCTGCCGCCGCCGGCGGGCAGCAGGAAGGCGCCCACCGTGCGCTTGCGGGCGAAGGTGTACGCGTTCAGCTCGTCCCGGCGCGATGCCATACCTCGTCGTCCCCCTAGTCAGACGTCGTCGGGCCTCCTCGGACCGACCTGCCCCGTGGTCACCCGCCGGGCACGAACCGGCGCGAACCCTCTACGATGCGGCAGCAGACGGTGAGTACGGTACGGGTACGGTCCGCGACACAGCCAGCCGGGCCGCGACAACGGATCAGAGAGGGCCACCGGGGGATGCCAAGCCAGACCGCTCCAGGACGCCGCCGCAGCGCGGGCGGCGGGAGGCCGCGCCGGGCCGGCCGGGCGCAGCGCAGCGCGCCGCCGACCGGGACGGGAACGGGGACCGGGCCCGCGAGCACGGAACCGCAGCCGACCGGCACCGTGGGCGGCGGCGCCGTCCAGGTGCGGGTCAACCCCCGACCGGGGCTGCTGGGCGGGCGGTTGAAGCTCCAGCAGCTCGTCCTGGTCGAGGTCGCGGCGGCCCTGGTCGCGGTCGGCTGGACGATCAGCCGCACGATCGCGGCCGGCTTCGGCGCGGTCGCGCTGGTGCTGGTCCTGCTCGCGCTCGTCCCGGTGCGCGGCCGCACCGTCCCCGAGCTGCTGCTGGTCCGCGCCGCCCTCAAGTCCCGCCGCGGGCAGGCCAGGACGCTGCTGCCGCCGGCCGGCACCGACCCGGCGCTGGCGCCGGCCCTGGAGCTCGAACCGGGTCTGCGCACCTGCACCCACGCCACCGAGGCCGAGTTCGGCGGCCGCCCGGTCCGCCGGGAGACCGGCATGGTCGGCGACGGGACCTTCCTCAGCTCGGTGCTGCTCGTCCAGGCCAAGGACCAGCCGCTGCGCCCGGCGCGCACCGCCCTGCCGCTGCCGCTGGACGTGATCTGCTCGGCGCTCACGGTCGACGACATCACCCTGGAGTCGGTGCAACTGGTCCAGCACACCCAGCCCGCCCCGGCCCAGCACCTGCCCGACCAGTCGCTGGCCGCCCGCGCCTACCGCGAGCTGCCGGACGGCACCGCCACCCCCGGGCTGCGGCTGACCTGGATCGCCCTGAAGCTCGACCCGGAGCGCGCGGCGACCGCCGTCCGGGCCCGCGGCGGCGGTGAGGAGGGCGCCCGCAAGGCGCTGCAGCGGGTCACCGACCAGCTGGCCGGCCGGCTCAACAGCGCCGGCTTCAACGCGACCGTGCTGGACGAGCGCGAGCTGATCGCCGCGCTGGCCATCTCCACCTGCGCCAACCCGATCGCGGTGGCCGGCCGCCAGGGCACCGGCAGCGGCGGCGGCACCACCCGCCGCACCCAGGAGGGCAACCGGTTCTGGCGCATCGACGACCGCTGGCACACCACCTACTGGATCTCCCGCTGGCCGCAGCTGAGCCGCCCCGGCGGCGCCCCCGGCCGGATCGCCGCGCCGGACCTGGTCAACCTGATCACCGGCTCCCCCGCCCTCGCCAGCACCTTCAGCCTGACCGCCGGGCACGGCACCGGCGGCTCGGTGACGGTCAGCGGGCACCTGCGGGTGACCGGCCGCAACGAGAGCGAGGTCGGCGACATCGGCCGCCTGGTGGAGACCCGGGCCCAGAGCACCGGGCTCGGCCTCGTCCGGCTCGACCTGGAGCAGGCGCCCGGCATGCTCGCCACCCTGCCGCTCGGAGGGGCCTCCTGATGGCGTACCAGACCTACCCCACCACCGGACCGCAGCCCGGCACCGAGCAGCGCCGGGCCCGGCCGCGGATCCTGCCCGGCTTCGGGCTGCGCGGCCCGCGCCGGGAGAAGCACGTGCTGGAGCCCGCCGACCTCGCGGCGCTCTCCTTCCCGGTCGGCGACGACGGCGTGGTGATCGGCGTCGACCCGCAGGGGCTGCCCGCGGTGCTCGGCCTGTTCCGCCCGACCTCGTACGACCTGGTGCTCGTCGGCGGCATGTGGACGGCCCAGGTCATCGCGCTGCGGGCGGCCGCGATCGGCGCCCGGGTCGCGGTGGAGACCGCCCGCGGACAGCTGTGGGGCCCGATGGCCCAGGCCGCCGGCGGCGGCCAGCCGTGCGTGACGATCCACCAGGTCGGCCGACTCGGCCCGCAGGGCGCCTCGGTGGCCTCGCCGGTCCTGGTGGTGCGCGACCTCGGCGCCCGCCCGCCGCGCAGCCGGCTCTCCGCCGCGCCCTGGCAGACCACACTGACGCTGCTGCCCTACCTGGGCCCCAACGCCTCCCGGGTGCTGAACGCGGCCGACCTGGTCGGCGTGCAGCGGATCTCGCCGCAGGAGGCGGAACTGACCGGCCGGGTGCTGTCGCTGCCGCCGGAGGACGTGGCCGCGCTTCCCACCCTCGGCGACGACCTCACCCTGTGGGCGACCCGGATGCGGCGACAGTACGTACGGGCCGTGGCCGGGCAGGCCGAACAGCAGGTGCTCGGCGGGCCGCGCCGGATGGACTGAGCGGCGGCTCGCCGCACCGGGCGGGCCGCCGGGGAAGCGAAGCCGCCTTCAGCGGGGGTTGCCGTACGGCCTAGTCTTTGATGCGGCAACGGCACCGCTGAACAAGCGGCGGCGAACACGAGGGAGCCAGAGTGAGCAGCGATCGGGACGGCGTCTACGTCGGCGACAACGCGGCAGAGGACGACGACGACTGGTCGGACGCGCCTGACTACACTCCCCCGTCCTGGTACGTGCAGACCGAGCCCACGGGGGCTTCCGGCGCGGCCGCGCCGGCCGCTTCCGCACCGGCCTCCCCCGCTCCGGCCGAGCCCGACGCGCCGGCGCCCACCGTCGTTCCGGGGCAGGCCCAGCAGGCTCCGGGGCAGGCCCAGCAGGATCCGCAGCAGCAGGCCCACGCCCCGGTGCCCGGCCAGGCCGCCGCCCCGGCGGCCGAGACCGCGCCGACCGCCACCCCCGTCGCCCCCGTTCCGGCGCCCGCTGCCACGCCCGCCACGCCGGTGCAGGCCGAGGCGCAGCACGTCCCGTTCCCGGTCGCCGCCCCGGCCCCGCCGGTCGCCGAGCAGCCGCAGGCCGGCGCCCCGGTCTGGCCGACGCCGGAGGCCGCGGCGCAGCAGCCCGTGGCGCAGCCGTACCCGGCGGCGGGGCCCGCAGCGGCCGCGCAGCCGGGGCAGCCCGTCCAGCCGCAGAACTTCGCGCAGCCGCCGGTCCAGCAGGCCCCGCCGCAGCACCCCCAGGATCCCCAGGGCCCGCCGGCGGGCTGGGACCCGCAGGCCGCGTGGGCCGCCCAGCAGGCTCAACAGGCCCAGCAGCCCGTCGCCCCCCAGCAGCCGGGCCCGCAGGCCCAGCCCGGCCAGCCGCAGCCCGGCCCGGTGGATCCGCGCCAGGGCGGCTGGCCGCAGCCCGTCGCGTACCAGCAGCCGGCGCAGCCGCAGCCCGGCCCGCAGGCCCAGCCCGGCCAGCCGCAGCCCGGCCAGCCGTTGCCGGGGCACCCCGGGCAGCCGTGGCAGCAGCCGCAGGCCCCGCAGCCCAGCGCCTTCCAGCAGGCCGCCGCCCCGCAGCAGACCGCGCACGGCGCACCGCTCGGCTACACCGCGGCCGTCGAGCTGTCCTCGGACCGGCTGCTGCGCAGCCAGCCCAAGCAGCAGCGCCAGCAGCCGCGCTTCCAGTTCGGCGGCAAGGCCGCGGCGGCCGAGAAGGCCCGCAAACTGGAGGTCATCCGCACCCCGGTGCTGAGCTGCTACCGGATCGCCGTGATCAGCCTCAAGGGCGGCGTCGGCAAGACCACGACCACCACCGCGCTCGGCGCGACCCTGGCCAGCGAGCGCCAGGACAAGGTGATCGCGATCGACGCCAACCCGGACGCCGGCACCCTGGGCCGCCGGGTCAAGCGCCAGACCGGCGCGACCATCCGCGACCTGGTGACGGCCATCCCGCACCTGCGCAGCTACATGGACATCCGTCAGTTCACCTCGCAGGACCTGAACTCGGGCCTGGAGATCCTGGCCAACGACGTGGACCCGGCGGTCTCGACCACCTTCAACGACTCCGACTACCGCCAGGTGATCGACGTGCTGGGCCGCCAGTACCCGATCATCCTGACCGACTCCGGCACCGGCCTGCTGTACAGCGCGATGCGCGGGGTGCTGGACCTGGCCGACCAGCTGATCATCGTCTCCACCCCCAGCGTGGACGGCGCCTCCAGCGCCTCGACCACCCTGGACTGGCTCTCCGCGCACGGCTACGCCGACCTGGTGCAGCGCAGCATCACGGTGGTCTCCGGGGTGCGCGAGACCAGCAAGATGATCAAGGTCGAGGACATCGTCGCCCACTTCCAGACCCGCTGCCGCGGCGTGATCGTGGTGCCGTTCGACGAGAGCCTGGCGGCCGGCGCCGAGGTCAACCTCGACATGATGCGGCCCAAGGTCCGGGAGGCCTACTTCGAGCTGGCCACCCTGGTCGGGGAGGACATCGTCCGGGCCCAGCAGGCCGCCGCCCAGCAGGCCGGCTGGCAGCAGCAGGCCCAGCCGCAGCCCGGCTACCCGCAGCCGTACGCCGACCCGCGGCAGCCCCAGCCCTACCCGCAGCAGGCGGGCCGGCCCGCCCCCGGGGCGCCGTGGGCCCCGCAGCCCGGCCAGGCCCCGCCGCCCCCGCCCGGGTACGGCTACCCGCAGCAACCCGCTCCCGGGGCGCCCTGGCCGCAGCAGCCGGGCCCGGGCTACGGCTACCCGCCGCAGGCACCCCAGCAGTGAGACGGCGGAAGGGGCCCACCGACACCCGGTCGGTGGGCCCCTTCCGGCGTCCCGGCGCTCAGATGCCGTCGGTCAGCTCGCGGGCCCGCTTGACGTCGTCGGCCATCCGGTCCAGCAGCGCGTCGATGGAGTCGAACTTCTCCATCCCGCGCAGGTAGGCCAGGAAGTCCACGGCCACGTGCATCCCGTACAGGTCCAGGCCGACCCGGTCGATGGCGTACGCCTCCACCGTGCGGGCGGTGCCGTCGAAGGTCGGGTTGGTGCCGACCGAGATCGCCGCCGGCATCTTCTCGCCGTCCGCCGTCAGCCAGCCCGCGTACACGCCGTCGGCCGGGATCGCGCTGTGCGGCACGGTCTCGACGTTGGCGGTCGGGTAGCCCAGCTCGCGGCCGCGCTGCGCGCCGCGCACCACCACGCCCTCGACCCGGTGCGGGCGGCCCAGCACCTCGTTGGCGCCGGCCATGTCCCCGGTCTCCACCAGCTGGCGGGTCAGGCTGGAGGAGAACGGCTCGCCGTCCCCGGCCGTGCCGCACACCTGGAGGTCGACCACCTCGACCTCGAAGTCGTCCGCCCGGCCCAGTTCGCCGAGCAGCGTGACGTCCCCGGCCGCCCGGTGCCCGAAACGGAAGTTGGGGCCCTCGATGACGACCCGCGCGTGCAGGGCGTCCACCAGCACCTGCCGGACGAAGGCCTCCGGGGACTCCTGGGAGAACTCGGTGGTGAACGGCAGCACCAGCACCGCGTCCACGCCGAGCTCCGCGATCAGCTCGGCGCGGCGCGGGTGCGGCGCGAGCAGCGGCGGGTGGCTGCCCGGGCGGATGACCTCGCGCGGGTGCGGGTCGAAGGTCACCACGACCGCGGGGATGCCGAGTTCGCGGGCCCGCTCGACCGCCCGCCCGATGATCAGCTGATGTCCGCGGTGCACCCCGTCGAACGAGCCGATGGTGACGACGCTGCGTCCCCAGTCCCCGGGGATCTCCTCCAGGCCACGCCAGCGCTGCACCTGACCGCTCCTTGTTCCGTACGGTGCGTACCCTCTGTACGCTCAAACGCTCAAAACCCGAACCCCTATAGCGTGCCATGCGCCTGCCCCGGCTCAGGCACCGGAATACGGGTTGAGCCCGCCGAGGGCCCCGTCGACCGCCCGGGCACGGCCCGTTCGGCCTCCTCGGCGGCGTACCGCGCGTCCCGTCCGGCCGCCGCCAGGGCCCGCATCCGGGCCGGCCCGGGGTCGTCCTGGGCGGTCGGCACGGCACCGGACGGCCACCGGGCGAGCAGCCGGGCGAAGGCCGCCGACCGCCCGGCGCAGCGCACCAGCAGCTCGTCCGCGCCCGCCAGCCCCTGGGCGGCCCTGGCCAGCACCGCACGGGCCCGGGCCGGGTCCTCGGCCGCGCAGTGCTCGGCGAGCCGCTCCACGACGGCGGTCAGCACCGCCGGGTCGGTCTCGGTGGCGAGCAGGGCGTCCAGCAGCTCGCGGCGCAGCGCGTCCGCCGCCGGGCCGGCCACCGGGACGGACAGCGCCTCGGCGAACGGCCGCCGGACCGCCGCGCTGCGGTCGGCCAGCGCGGCGCCGAGCAGCATCCTCAGCTCCGGCCGGCCGCCCGGGCCGACGGCGGCGGCCCGGGCCAGCCGACGGCCGAGGTAGTCGACGGCGACCGGACCGGCCAGCGCCGGGTTCCCGCGCAGCAGCCCGGCGGCCAGCTCGGCGCCCCGCCGCAGGGCCGCCGGGGCGGTGGCGTCGGCCAGCACCCGCAGCGTCTCGGCGGGGGCCGCGCCGGGGGCGGCCGCCCGGTCGGCCAGCGCGGCCAGGACGGGTTCCGGGTCGCTCTCCAGGGCCGGGCCGAGCGCCCGCGGGGTGAGGAAGGCGTCGCCGCCGGCCCGGAACCGGGCGAGCGCGGCCGGCAGGTACTCCGCCCTGGTCACCGGATCGCCGACCAGCAGCGCCAGCGCCGCCCCGTGCAGACCTGGCTCGTCCTCGCGGGCGAGCAGGGTCAGCGCGGTGTACCGCAGCAGCTCGACCCCGGCACCGGAGGCGTACGGGGCCGTCCGCAGCGCGTGCACGGCGGCCGCGACGTGCCGCTCGGGCCGCCGGTCGTGGCTCCAGCGGTCCACCGCGCGGCAGAGCGCGGACGGCTCCTCGGCGGCCAGCACGGTGAGCAGCGCGTCCGCCCGCGGGTGCGCGGCGGCCGCCAGCGCGTCGGCCAACTCGTCCAGGGCGAGCCGACGGTGGGCGTGCAGCAGATCGTGGGCGATGTCGGCCGTCGTGCGCCCGGGGCGCCCAGGCAGGCCGTGCTCGTCCTCGAACCAGGCGCAGAGCAGCGGGAACACCGCGACCGGGTCGGCGCGCAGCCGCTCCGTCACCACGGCGAGGAAGCGCTGCCCGGGGCCGTCGGCGGGCACCAGGCGGCGCAGCAGGGCGAGTTCGGTCTCGACGGGCAGGCCGAGACCGGTCCAGAAGGCCGGGCCGAAGCGGCCGAGTCCGGCCGCCGGGAGAGCCACCGCACCGGCGGCACCCGCCCGTTCGGCGATCCGGGACGCCAACTGGTCGAGCAGGGCCAGGTGCTCGGAGCGGTCCGGGCTGGCGGCGAGGCCCGCGGCGAGCAACCGGGCCGCCCACCAGGCGGGTTCGCTGCCCGGCGGGCGCAGGTCGAGGGCGCGCCAGATCCGGTGCAGCCACGGGTCCAGGGCGCCGGCGCCCCAGGTCTCCGCCACCCGGCGCAGTGCGGCGGCGACCGGGCCGATCCGGTGCCGGGCGACGGTGTTCACCCCGGCCGGCTCCCCCACTGGGTGGCCGCCGGGCTCCCGCGCCTCGTCGGCGGGCCACGGCGGGGTGTCCTCGGCCTCGCCGAGCAGCAGCCGCAGCGCCGCGTCCAGGTCCAGGTGCCGGCCCTGCAGCCAGTCCGCGAACTCCCCGTGGGCGAAGCGGAATCCGGGCCCGGCCGGGACGAACAGGCCCTCGGCGAGCACCGCCGTGGCCCAGCCGCCCTCGACCGGGAACAGCTCCTCGAAGACGGCCCGGTCCAGCCCGCCGCCCGACCGGTCGCCGAGCATCCGCCGGGCCGCCTCGTGCACCCGTCCGGCCACCGCCGCCGCGAGCCGGCGCACCCGGCGGTGCCGCGGCCCGCCCGGGCGCACCGCGCCCCGCCGGTGGGCGCCCGGGCGGCGCGGCCGGCCGTCCTCGGCCAGCCGCTGGGCCACCCGCAGGCAGCGCAGGTCCAGGACGGCGCCGAACAGTTCGCTCCGGCGCACCGGCCCGTCGTGCAGCCCCTGCGCCCACAGCTCCCCGGCCAGCCGGACGGCCAGCGGGTGCCGGGCGTCCTCGGCGGCGGCCGGATGGCCCGGCGGCAGCCCGTACCGGCGGCGCACCCGCTCGGCCGCCTCGGGGGGCAGCGGGCCGAGCCGCTGCCCGGCCAGGCTCGGCCCGCCCGCGCCGCGGCCGTCCATCCGCACGGTGGGGGCGCTGCCCAGGTCGCCGTCCGGGTGCGGCTCCTCCGTGCGCCGGGGGCCGGGGGTGCCGTTCCCCCAGGTCTCGGCCGCGAGCAGCTCCCACAGCTCCTCCCCGCAGGCCGTCACCAGCCTGGCCCCGCAGCCGGTCAGCCACTGCCCGGCGCCGCGCAGCCAGTGGGCGTCCACCGGCAGCGGGGCCTCCTCCGGGCCGTCCAGGACCACCAGCAGCGGCCGGCCGGCCGCCGCGCACAGCGCCGCCACCGGCTCGGGCGCGGGCGCGGGGGCGCCGAGGACGGCCGCCGCGGCGGCCAGCGCGCGTTCCACCGGTTCGGCGAGCGAGCGGTCCCCGGCGCGCAGGTCGGCGCCGCGCAGCCAGAGGGTGGGCAGCGGGTGGGCGCCGCCGGTGCGGCGGGCGGCCAGCGCGGCCAGTTCGGTGGTGCGCCCGCTGCCGGGGGCGCCGACCAGCGCGGTGACGGTCGCGACCGGCTCGTCCCCGGCCAGGCCGTCCGGCCGGTCCACCCGGTCGGCGGCCAGGTGGGGCAGCCGGCCCGGTCCGGCGCCGGCGGCCGCCACCTGGGCGGCGGTCAGCCGCAGCACCCCGGCCAGGTTGAGCGCCGGGCCGTAGCAGGGCACCGCCGCCGCGTTGCTCGCCAGCAGCCCGGCCAGCACCTCGGCGGCGCCCGTTCCACCCGGAGGGCCGTCCCCGACCGCCGCCGCGCCCACCGGCACGGCCGGCAGTGCCCCGCCGTGCCGGGGCCCGCGCACGGCGGGCGCGGCCAGGGCGACCACGGCCCCGCTGCGGGCGTCCAGCACCGGCGAGCCGGCCGGCACCGCGACCCCGCCGACCACCGGCACGTCCAGCAGCAGCACCCCGGCCGACCGGTGCCCGCCGTGCGCCGCGCCGGCGACGCCGAGCAGTCCGCAGCGCAGCGCGACCACCCGTCCGTCCTCCCCCGCCAGCGCGGGCAGCAGCACCTCGGGCCCGGCGACGGCGGCGGCCAGCGGCAGCGGCGGCACCGGCAGCCCGCCGACCGCCTCGGTGCGCAGCAGGGCCAGCCCGTGCCCGGGCAGCGCCAGCACGGCGTCCGGGCCGAGCACCCTGGTCTGCCCGCCGGGGGTGTGCAGGACGACCCGGTCCAGTCCGGCCACGCTCTCGTGCGCCGTCAGCACGACCCCCTGCGGGTCGGCGACGAACCCCAAGCCGTGCAGCCGGCCGTCGAGGTCGCGGATCCGCAGCAGGTACCGCCCCGGATCGCCCTCCGGAAAACCCGGCATCTCGTGCCCCCTCGGCCATCGCTCGCCCGCCGCCCGAAGCCTGCCCGCCGAGGTGCCCGCCCGACCGCGCCCGCGCCGCTCACCACGGGCGTTCACTCCGCGCGCTCCCTCGTGCGGGTGAACGACGTCCGGGAACGGCGGAGCCCCCGTCGGGGTGAATCCCGACGGGGGCTCCGAACGGCGACCGGACCGTCAGCCGACGAAGACCGCGACCGGCTTCGCCTGCCCGCCCTGCTCCTCGACCAGCGCCAGGAAGCGCCCGTCCGGCCCGAACACCGCGATCGGCCCGTCCACGCCCATCCCGGGCGCCTTCAGCCGGGCGCCGTGCGACAGCTTCTGCGCCGAGGCCTCGTCCAGGTCCCAGCGCGGGAAGGCGGCGGCCGCGGCGTCGGCGATCGGCAGCACCTCCAGCGGCTTGGCGGACTCGCCGGTGACCTCGGCCTCCAGCTGCTCCAGGGTGCGCGCCGACTCGACCCCGTACGGCCCGACCTTGGTGCGCCGCAGCGCCGTCAGGTGCCCGCCGACGCCGAGTCCGGCACCCAGGTCCCGGGCCAGGGCCCGGATGTAGGTGCCGGAGGAGCACTCGACGGTGACGTCCAGGTCGATCACCGGGGTGCCGTCCTCGGCGACCGCCGCGCGCTGCTCGTGCACGCTGAAGGAGTGGATCGTGGTCGGCCGGGCCGCGAGCTCGAAGTCCTCGCCCTCGCGGACCCGGGCGTACGAGCGCTTGCCGTCGATCTTGATCGCGCTGACCTTGGACGGCACCTGCATGATCTCGCCGGTGAGCGCCGCGATCCCGGCGTCGATCGCCTCCCGGGTGACGGCGTCGGCCGGGGTCGAGGCGGTCACCTCGCCCTCGCGGTCGTCGGTGACGGTGGTCTGGCCGAGCCGGATGGTCGCCTCGTACGTCTTGGCGGTGAGCATCAGGTGTCCGAGCAGCCGGGTGGCCCGCTCGACGCCGATCACCAGCACGCCGGTGGCCATCGGGTCGAGGGTGCCGGCGTGCCCGACCTTCCGGGTCCCGGCCAGCCACCGCAGCTTGGCGACGACCCCGTGCGACGTGATGCCCTCGGGCTTGTCGACGATCACCAGGCCGTCCGGGCCGGTGCCTTTGCGCTTCATCGGGTTCTTTCTCTCAACAACATCAGCGGAGACGATCAACGTACCGGTCTCAGCGCACCCCGGAACCGCTCGACCACCGCGGCCACGTCCTCCCGGACGCTGAACCCGGCCGCGTAGACGTGCCCCCCGCCACCCAGTTCGGCACAGGCCGCGGCGACGTCCACCGCCCCCTTGGAACGCGAGGAGCCGCGCAGCGTGCCGTCCGGGTCCTGCTTGAGCACCAGCGCCACCTCTGCCTCGGCCGGGCGGCGCAGGATGTCGATCAGCCCCTCGATCTCCTCGACCGTGACGCTGAACAGCGCGAGGTCCTGGTACGGCACCCAGGTCCACACCAGGCCCAGCCCGTCCGCCGCCTCCGGCTCGTAGACGGCCCGGTCGAGCGCGCCGGCGAGCACCTTGAGGTAGCCGAAGGAGGAGGTGTCCCACAGCTGCCGGGAGATCAGGTCGTGCCGGATTCCGGTGGCCAGCAGCCGGCCGGCCAGCTCGTGGGTGGCGGGCGTGGTGGCCCGGTACTTGAACGAACCGGTGTCCGTGGCGACACCGGTGTAGAGGCAGGTGGCCAGCTCCTGGTCGAGCACCACGCCGAGCCTGCGCAGCAGTTCGTCGACCAGCACGGCGGTGGCCGGCGCGGTCGGGTCGATCAACTGGTGGGTGCCGAAACCCGGGTTGGAGGCGTGGTGGTCGAACACCACCAGGACGGGCGCGGCGAAGGCCTTGTCGCGGAGCAGGCCGAGCCGGCTCTCCGCGGCCACGTCGAAGCAGAGCACCAGTTCGGGCACGTCCGGCACCTCGCAGGCCGGCACGATCAGCTCCTGGCCGGGCAGGAAGGCCAGCGACTCGGGCACGATCTGCGGGTCGTCGCCGAAGGAGACCCGCACCCGCTTGCCGAGCGCGCGCAGCGCCAGCGCGGCCGCCAGCGAGGAGCCCAACGCGTCGCCGTCCGGGCAGATGTGGCAGATCAGGTCGATCGAACGGGCCCGCCCGATCTCCGCCACCACCTGCTGCCAGAGCAGCTCGAACCCGCTCTCCTCGGTGCGCGGGCCCGGGAGTGCCGCGAGGGCACCCTCCACCGTGCTGGTGGAGGACGCCCCCGTGGTCGATCCGGCTCGCGAGGCGGCCCGCGCCGGCTCACCCGCCATGACTACTCGTCCTCGTCGTCACGCTCGGACGCCGGAACCCGGTACGGGTCCGCGTCGCCGGCGTAGCTCGCTCCCGCGGCCTGGGTGCGCACGGCGGCGTCCGAGGTGCGGGCCCGGTCGAGCAGGTCGTCGATGTTCCGGGCGTTGTCGGGCAGCGCGTCCGCGACGAAGGTCAGCGTCGGGGTGAAGCGCACCCCGATCTTGCCGACCTCGGAGCGGATCACGCCCTTGGCGCTCTCCAGCGCGGCCGCGGTGGCCTCGCGCTCGGTCTCGTCACCGAAGACGGTGTAGAAGACGGTGGCCTCGCGCAGGTCTCCGGTCACCCGGGTGTCGGTGATGGTCACGAACCCCAGGCGGGGGTCCTTGATCCGCCGCTCCAGGGTCTGGGCGACGACCACCTGGATGCGGTCGGCGAGCTTGCGCGCCCTTGCGGTGTCGGTCACGTTGCCTCCTCGTGCAGTGGGCCCGGTACCCGGGCGAGCTGCGCACCCGTCGGGGCCCACGCCCCAAAGTACCGGCCCGCGCCCGGCCTTGCGGGCGCTCTCGGTCCTGATCCGTGTGAGAACGGCGACTTCCGCCGGCCGGCTCCACGGTCCTCATTCGTCGTCGTCGTTGTGGTAGCGCCTCCTCGCGGAGAGGAGTTGCACCTCGGGGCGGCCGGCGACCAACCGCTCACAGCTGTCCAGGACCTCGGTGACGTACCCGGCTTCGCCGGAGACCACCGCGAGACCGATCTCGGCCCGGCGGTGCAGGTCCTGGTTCCCGGTCTCGGCAGCGCACACGCTGTACTTGCGCTGCAGTTCGGCCACGATGGGCCGCACGATCGAACGCTTCTCCTTGAGCGAGTGGACGTCGCCCAGCAGCAGGTCGAAGGTGAGTGTTCCCACGAACATGTGTGACAGGTCTCGCCGACCTGGAAGGCCTCGGGGGCAGCC
The DNA here is from genome assembly GCF_053598415.1 of Kitasatospora sp. NPDC001132. Taxonomy (NCBI): domain Bacteria; kingdom Bacillati; phylum Actinomycetota; class Actinomycetes; order Kitasatosporales; family Streptomycetaceae; genus Kitasatospora; species Kitasatospora sp. NPDC001132. Next base: position 17,396 of record NZ_JBSFKF010000044.1, read on the forward strand.
CGGAACCGGGCTGGCGCCACTGTTTCTGACTACTCCCGGACCCTACACAGCGAGACCGGGGCCGGTCGACGGAAATACCACCCGTCGACCGGCCCCGGCTGACACCGACTAGGCGCGCGGCTTCTCGCGCATCTCGTAGGTCTCGATGATGTCGTCGACCTTGATGTCGTTGAACGACCCCAGGGTGACACCGGCCTCGAAGCCCTCGCGGACCTCGGTCGCGTCGTCCTTGAAGCGGCGCAGACCCTCGATCGAGAGGTTCTCCGCCACGACCTTGCCGTCGCGCAGCAGGCGGGCCTTGGCGTTGCGGCGGATGATGCCGTCGCGGACCAGGACACCGGCGATGTTGCCGAACTTGGAGGAGCGGAAGACCTCGCGGATCTCCGCGGCGCCGAGGCGCACCTCCTCGTACTCCGGCTTGAGCATGCCCTTGAGGGCGTTCTCGATCTCCTCGATCGCCTGGTAGATGACCGAGTAGTACCGGACGTCCACGCCTTCCTTCTCGGCCGCGGTACGCGCACGGCCTTCGGCGCGCACGTTGAAGCCGATGATGATGGCGTCCGAGCCCATCGCCAGGTCCACGTCGGACTCGGTGATGGCACCCACACCGCGGTGCAGGACCCGGAGCTCGACCTCCTCGCCCACGTCCAGCTTGACGAGGGCGTCCTCGAGGGCTTCCACCGAACCGGAGACGTCACCCTTGATGATGAGGTTGAGCTGCTCGATGGAGCCGGCGGCGATGGCCTTGTCCAGGTCCTCCAGGGACACCCGGACGCGGCGCTGCGCGAAGGCGGCGTTGCGGTCGCGGGCCGAGCGCTTCTCGGCGATCTGACGGGCGGTGCGGTCCTCGTCGACGACGATGAAGCTGTCGCCGGCGCGGGGCACCGAGGTCAGACCGAGCAGCAGCACCGGGCGGGACGGGCCGGCCTCGGTGAGGTTCTTGCCGTTCTCGTCCAGCATGGCGCGGACGCGACCGTAGGCGTCGCCCACGACGATCGAGTCGCCGACGCGGAGGGTACCGCGCTGCACGAGCACGGTCGCCATGGCGCCGCGGCCCTTGTCCAGGTGCGCCTCGATGGCGATACCCTGCGCGTCCTGCTCGGGGTTGGCCCGCAGGTCCAGCGAGGCGTCCGCGGTCAGGACCACGGCCTCCAGCAGCTGGTCGATGTGCAGGCCCTGGCGCGCGGAGATGTCGACGAACATGGTGTCGCCGCCGTACTCCTCGGCCACCAGACCGAACTCGGTCAGCTGACCGCGGACCTTGGTCGGGTCGGCGCCCTCGACGTCGATCTTGTTGACGGCGACCACGATCGGCACACCGGCGGCCTTGGCGTGGTTCAGCGCCTCGACCGTCTGCGGCATGACACCGTCGTTGGCCGCGACCACCAGGATCGCGATGTCGGTGGACTTGGCACCACGGGCACGCATGGCGGAGAACGCCTCGTGACCCGGGGTGTCGAGGAAGGTGATCGGACGCTGCTCGCCGTTCACCTCGGTGACGACCTGGTAGGCACCGATGTGCTGGGTGATGCCACCGGCCTCGCCGGCCACCACGTTGGACTTGCGGATCGCGTCCAGCAGGCGGGTCTTACCGTGGTCGACGTGACCCATGACGGTGACGACCGGCGGGCGCGGGGCCAGCTGGTCCTCGTCGCCCTCGTCGGCGCCGAAGTCGATGTCGAACGACTCCAGCAGCTCGCGGTCCTCGTCGTCCCGGCTGACGATCTCCAGCTGGAAGCCCATCTCGCCGGCCAGCAGCTCGAGGGTCGCGTCGGAGACCGACTGGGTCGCGGTGACCATCTCACCGAGGTTGAACATGACGGAGACGAGCGCGGCCGGGTTGGCGTTGATCTTCTCCGCGAAGTCCATCAGCGAGGCGCCGCTCGACAGGCGAACGGTCTGGCCGTTGCCGCGAGGCAGCATCACACCGCCGACGGACGGGGCCTGCATGGCCTCGTACTCCTGGCGCTTCGCCCGCTTCGACTTGCGGCCACGCGCCGGGCGACCGCCCGGGCCACGACCGAAGGCGCCCTGCGTGCCACCACGGGCACCCGGGCCGCCGGGACGACCGCCGAAGCCGCCGGGACGCGGGCCGAAGCCGCCGCCACCACCCGGGGCACCGCCACCGGGACGCGGACCGCCGAAGCCGCCGCCACCGGCCGGACGCGAGCCCGGACCGGCCGGACGTCCCTGGAAGCCGGGACGGGCGCCACCGGCACCCGGACCACCCGGACGGCCGCCGGGGCCACCCGGACCACGGCCACCCGGACCCGGACGCGGGCCGGCCGGACGCTGCGGCATCATGCCCGGGTTCGGGCGCGGCATGCCGGACGGGGTCGGGCCACCGGGACGCGGCGCGGCCGGACGCGGCATGCCGTCGGGACGCGGAGCGCCACCCGGACGGGGAGCGCCGGCGCCGGGGGCACCGGCCGGACGCGGACGGTCGCCACCGGGACGCGGGGCACCGGCACCGGGGGCACCGGCCGGACGCGGACGGTCGCCACCGGGACGCGGGGCACCGGCGCCGGGGGCACCGGCCGGACGCGGACGGTCGCCACCGGGACGCGGAGCGCCTGCACCCGGGGCACCGCCCGGACGCGGGGCGCCGCCCTGACCGCCCTGACGGCGGTCGCCGGGGCGACCCATGCCGGTGGCGCTACCCGAGGTGAACGGGTTGTTGCCCGGACGCGGACCGGCCGGACGCGGGCCCGGACGGGCACCGCCGGCGGCCTGGCCACCCGGGCGCGGGGCCTGGGTGGACGGACGCGGGGCGTCGCCGGCCGGAGCCGGCGAGGAGAACTCGGCCGCGGGCGCGGCCGGGGCCGCCGGAGCGGCGGGACGCGCGGCCGGGCGCGGGCCCGGAGTCGGCGCGCCCGGCTTCGGGGCGGCGGGGGCGGCCGGCGCGGAAGGCGCGGCGGCAGCCGGGGTCGGACGGGGACCAGGGGTCGCGCCGGGGCGCGGACCCGGAGTCGGAGCCCCCGGCTTCGGGGCACCCGAGCCGGCGGCGGGGGAGGGCGCCGCGGTCTTCCGCGGGCCCGGCTTGGCAGCGGAACCACCACCGGTGGGGGCCACACCAAGCGCGTCAGTCAGCTTGCGTACAACCGGCGCCTCGATGGTCGAGGACGCCGAACGGACGAACTCACCGAGCTCGGTGAGCTTGGCCATGACGGCCTTGCTCTCCAAGCCAAGTTCCTTGGCGAGTTCGTAAACCCGGACCTTAGCCACTTCACTCCTGTCTATGAGTCCGGGGGTCTCGTCCGCCGGACTGTCGCTACTTCATGGGCGTACCCATCGCGTACTCATCGCGTACTCATCGAGTGCTCATCGCAATCTCGACCTACTTCCACATCGCGAGGTACCTGACGTGGCACGACGCGCGGCTGGCCGCGTGCCGTGCTTGTTGCGGTGGTTCTCCGCCGCGCGAGCGGCGGCCGTCGCGGGAGGCGGCCTGCTACGAGGCTTCGCCCGCCCGCTCCTCGATGAACCCGCGGAGCCGCTCCGTGTCGAGCGCTCCCTGGAGCCGGAAGGCCCGGGGGAACGCCCGACGGCGGACCGCGAGGTCGAGGCAGGCCGGATCGGGGTGCACGTGAGCGCCCCGGCCCGGGAGTGCGCCACGGGGATCAGGGACGCACTCGCCCTCGACCGCCGTGACACGCAACAGCTGGTGCTTGGCCGCGCGCTTGCGGCAGCCCACGCAGGTGCGTTCCGGGCGTGCTCGGACATGCGTCCGGCCAGACGAAGGCAAGTCTACCCCTCCGGAGCGACATGGCGCCGCCCCGCCGATCCTGGAGGACGGCGGGCTCGGCAACGACAACACTGACTACCGGGCCTGCGATTCCTCGGACTGGCCCTCGGTGTCCGGGCGGATGTCGATCCGCCAGCCGGTCAGGCGCGCGGCCAGGCGGGCGTTCTGCCCCTCCTTGCCGATCGCCAGCGACAGCTGGTAGTCCGGCACGATCACCCGGGCGGAGCGCTGGGCGGCGTCCACGATCTCCACGCTGGTCACCCGCGCGGGCGACAGGGCGGCGGCCACCATCTCCCGGGGGTCCTCCGACCAGTCGACGATGTCGATCTTCTCGCCGTGCAGCTCGCCCATCACCGCGCGCACCCGGGAGCCCATCGGGCCGATGCAGGCGCCCTTGGCGTTCAGGCCCTGACGGCGCGACCAGACCGCGATCTTGGTCCGGTGGCCGGCCTCGCGGGCGATCGCCGCGATCTCCACGCTGCCGTCCGCGATCTCCGGGACCTCCAGCGCGAACAGCTTCTTCACCAGGCTGGGGTGGGTGCGCGACAGCGTCACCGAAGCCCCGCGCACGCCCCGGCGAACCGCCACCACGTAGCACTTCAGCCGGGTGCCGTGCCGGTAGTCCTCGCCCGGGACCTGCTCCTGCGGGGGCAGGATGGCCTCCAGCTTGCCGATGTCGACCAGCACGTTCTTCGGGTCGTTGCCCTGCTGGACGACACCGGTGACGATGTCGCCCTCCTTGCCCGCGTACTCACCGAAGGTCTGGTCGTCGGCGGCGTCGCGCAGGCGCTGCATCATCACCTGGATGCCGATGCTGGACGCGATCCGGCCGAAGCCGCTCGGGGTGTCGTCGAACTCCTTCGGCTCGACGCCCTCCTCCAGCTCCGCCGGGTCCTCCATGGCCCACACGGTGACGTGGCCGCTCTCGCGGTCCAGGCGCACCCGGGCCCGGCGGCGCGAGCCCTCGGTGCGGTGGTACGCGGTGAGGAGGGCGGACTCGATGGACTCGACCAGCAGGTCGAAGGGGATGTTCTTCTCGTTGACCAGCGTGCGCAGGGCACTCATGTCGATGTCCACGGCTACGCCTCCTCGTCTTTCGTCACGTTCGTCATGGTCGTACGGCACCCGGGGGTCACTCGGCGCCGTCCTCCCCCTCGTCGAAGTCCGCGGCCTCGTCCAGGAGCTTCTCGTCGTCCTTGCGGTTGAACTCGACCTGGACCCGGGCACGGGCCACCTCGGCGTACGCCAGACGGCGCTCCTTCGGGCGGCCACGGCCCTTCACCGGCTGCACCTCGACCAGTGCACCGTCCTCGTCGGCCTCCAGCACCCGGGCGACGATCTCCCCGCCGTCCACCAGGTGGATCTTGGCCAGCCGACCCTCGGCGCGCTGCCAGTGCCGGGGCAGGGCCAGCGGACGCTCCGCACCCGGCGAGCCGACCTCCAGCAGGTACGCGTCGTCCCCCATCAGGTCCGACTCGTCCAGGGCCTCACCGACCACCCGGCTGAACTCGGCGATGGTGTCCATGTCCACGCCGCCATCGGTGTCGACGTCGATCTGGACCTGCCGGCGGCTGCCCGCCCTGGTGACCCTGACGTCCTCCAGATCCAGTCCGGCCTGCTCGGCCAGCGGCTCCAGCAACGCTCGCAGCCGGTCGGTGTGGGTGGTGCTCATCCGGGTGGACTCCTCGGCCGCGTCTGCTGTTGTCAGAAGGTCGCCCCGCGCCCCCGGTGTCACGCACCGGATCACGGCAGCTCGGCCCAAAGCCTATCCGGTCAAGCCCCCAACCACCGATTCCGGACCTCCGCCGACCGCGTGCACGCCACCCACTGCGAGCAAGCTCACACCCGGCACGGCATCCCCGAACCGGGCCCGGGAACGTGGGGATTCTGTAATCATTCACGCCAACGAGGGCAGGCGGGGAGGCCGTCCTCCCGTACCCGCCCGGAGTGATCCCGATGCATCCGCCCAGCCGACGGACCTTCCTGGCCCTCGGGCTGCTCACCCCCCTCGCCGCCTGCACCGCCGACCCGGGCGGCCGCCCGGCCGACCCCACCCCGCCCCACGACCCGGACACCCCCGCCCGCCTCCGGGCGATCGCCGACACCGACCTCCTGCTCGGCGCCTACGACAACCTGCTCACCGCCCCCGGTGCCCCGACCGCCCTGCTCCAGCCCCTGCGCGACGACACCGTCCAGCACCGCGCCGCCCTCGTCCAGGGCCTGCCGGCCGCGACCCCCTCCCCCACCGGCACCCCGTACCGCTCCCTGCCCACGCTCCCCGAGTTGGCCCTCATGGAGCACCGCACCGCCGAGTCCCGCCTCGACGGCTTCGACGAGGTCAGTCCGCCCCTCGCCCGGCTGCTCGCCTCCGTGTCCGCCTCCAACGCCCTGCACGCCGTGGCCCTCGGCGACCAGACCCCCGTCGGCACCCCGGCCGGCCACGCCCGCGCCGAGGGCGCCGCCGACCCCGGCCCGGCCCTCCAGAGCGCCCTAGGCGCCGAACACGCCGCCGTCTACGGCTACGGCGTGGTCGGCGCCCACCTTCCCGACGACCCCCAGCGCACCGACGCCCGCACCACCCTCGCCGCCCACCAGGCCCAACGCGACGCCTGGCAGCGCCTCCTCACCGCCGCCACCGCCGCCCCCACCCCGGCCGCCGCCGGCTACCAGCTCCCCTTCCCCGTCACCTCCCCCGCCGACGCCACCAGGCTCGCCGTCCACCTGGAGACCCGCCTCACCGCCACCTACGCCGACCTGGTCACCGCCCTCCCCGCGTTCCACCGCCCGCTCGCGGCCACCGCCCTGCGCGACACCGCCCTGCGCGCCCGCCGCTGGGGCGCCCCGCCCACGGCCTTCCCCGGCATCCCCGCCACCTGACGCTGCGGGCACGCGGGGCAAGGACCCGCACGCCCGCCACCCCGAACCCTCCCGAAAGCCCCACACCGGCCCCCAAACCCCGACAATGGACCCATGTCGGGAGCCGAACCCACCATCACCGTCCCCAGCTGGCTGACGAACTCCGTCACCGCCACCCACGGCGAGACCGGCCGCCAATGGCTGGCCACCCTCCCCGCCAGGGCCGCCGCCCACCTAGCCGCCTGGGACCTCACCCTGGAACGGACCATCGACCCCGGCGGCAGCCTCAGCCTCGTCGCGTACGTCCACCGCGACGACCTCTCCCCCGCCGTCCTCAAGGTCGGCCTCCCCACCGCCGAGACCGCCCACGAGCACACCGCGTTGACCCACTGGGCCGGCCGCGGAGCCGTCCTCCTCCTGGACGCTGCCCCCACCGAGGGCGTCCTCCTGCTCGAACGCCTCCACGGCGAGATCCCGCTGCGCTCCCTCGCCGAGCCCAAGGCCATGCTGGAGGCCACCAGCCTGCTGCACCGCCTCTGGACGGAGCTCCCCGAAGGCCACCCCTTCCCCGCCCCTGCCCAGCGGATCGCCACCACCGCCCGCCTGGCGGAGCGCCCCCACGCCGCCGACGAGGCGGGGCAGCTGATCGCCGAGGCCCTGGACACCGCCCGGGCCCTGGCCGACTCCGCGGACGAGTCCTTCCTCCTGCACGGCGACTTCCACCACGGCAACGTCCTGGCCGCCGACCGCGCCCCCTGGCTGGCCATCGACCCGCGCCCGCTGGCCGGCGAACGCGCCTTCGACCTGGCCCGCCTCGCCCTGGACCGCGCCGACACCCTGTTCGGTTCCCCCGGCGCCCCCGCCGCCGTCCGACGCCGGCTGGGCCGGCTCTCCGAAGCCCTCGAGGTCGACCAGGACCGCCTCCGCGGCTGGACCCTCTTCCGCGCCGTCGACCTCGCCCTCCGTGCCCTCGCCGCGGACCGCCGCGAGGACGCCGAGCTCTACCTCGAGTTCGCCAACACCCTCTGACCCGACGGCCGTTGAGGGCTCTAAGCCCCGAGTGCCCCGAGCGCCCCGCTCTCGGCCCCGCGCAGGGGCAGCCGAGCCCCCATCACCGCGTACAGCCGCTCCGTCGCCGGGAACCGCACCGCCCGCGCCAGGTCCCGGTACCCCAGCGCCCGGTACAGCCGCCGCGCCGGCGTCTCCGCGTCGATCGCCGAGAGGATGCTCCGCTCCAGCCCCGAGCCCTCGCACAGCATCCGGATGAGCCGCGAGCCGATCCCCTGCCCCTGGAACTCCGGCAGCACGTGCAACTCGGTGATGGCGAAGACCCCGTCCAGCCAGTCCCCGTACCCCCGGGCGGTCAGGTAGGGCTCGATCACCGTGCTCCACCAGTGCTCCCGCTGGTTGGGCATCCCGTACCCGAACCCGACCAGCCGCCCCCCGCTCATCGCCCCGAGCGCGATCACCCCCGGCTGCAGGGCGTGCCGCCCCACGATGTGCAGCCGTACCGCGACCTCCTCGGGCGTCAGCCCGAACGCCGCCGCCTGGACCTCCAGCGCCTGCGGCGCCCAGGCCGCAAGGTCGATGGCCTCGATCGTCACCCCGGTCAGCTGATCCATGCTCCGGACGTTACTACCAGCGGCCCCGCGGCGCGGCCGAAGATCCCAACAGCACCCCGCCCGGAACCTCGCGACCCACCGCACGGCCCGCCGCGGGCCCTCAGAACAGCACGCTCATGAAGGCCCCGACCTCGCGGAACCCCACCCGCCGATACGCCGCCCGGGCCCGCAGGTTGAAGTCGTTGACGTACAGCGACACCACCGGCGCCACCTCCCGCAGCGCGATGTCCAGGACCGCCGCCATCCCCGTCTCGGAGAGCCCTCGCCCCCGGTGCTCCGGAGCGACCCAGACCCCCTGGATCTGACAGGCCCCCTCCGTCACCGCCCCGATCTCCGCTTTGAAGACGACCTGCCCGTCCTCCCCGAACCGCGCGAACGACCGTCCGGTGGACACGAGTTCGGCCACCCGGGCCTGGTAGAGGAGCCCCCCGTCCCCCGCCAGCGGCGACACCCCCACCTCCTCGGTGAACATCGCCACGCACGCCGGCATCAAGGTCTCGACCTCGTTGCGCCGCACCCTGCGCACCAGCGGATCCGGCGCGATCTCCGCCGACGGCACCGAGGTCGCCAACAGCGGCTGGTGCGCCCGCACTTCCCGGGCCGGCCCCCAACTGCGCTCCAGCAGCGCCCAGAAAGCCGCCGTGGCCGCCGCTGGCCCGACGATCGAGGAGCAGCGCCGCCCCTGCCGGCGGGCACGCTCCGCGAAGGCCGCGACCGCCTCGGACCCGGCGTTGATCAGGACCAGGTTCGCCCCGGCGTAGCAGAGTGCGTCCAGCACGCCCTGCCCGTCGTACCAGCCCCACAACTCCCCGCCGAGCCGCCACGGATCCAGCCCGACGGCCTCGACCCTGGTCGCGACGAAGGCGTTGGCGACCGGGTCGCGATGGAGGATCTCCAGGGCGTCCGGGAGGTCCGGCGGCTCCAGCACGCGGGTGGTGGCCAGGGCCCGGGCGGCCTGGAAGGAGCTCGGGAGCATCACACCTCGATCGAGCATCGAGACAGCACCTCACTGAGACGACTCTGGCCGAACCCTATCCGTGGCCCCACCCGGCTACGGCCGCGGGGCCGTCCGCGAACGGACGGCCCCGCTTCCGGAAAACACCGCACGGGCGCTCCCGCGCGGTCAGGACTGCCGACAACCCACGGCTGTCGGGACGAACGACGAACCACGAACGGCGAACCGCGCGGGGTTCACTCCCCCGCGACCACCGTCGGCGCCCCCGCCTCGACGCCCGCCGCCTGCATCTGCTCGGCGAGCTTGAGCGCCTCCTCGATCAGGGTCTCGACGATCTTCGACTCCGGAACGGTCTTGATGACCTCGCCCTTCACGAAGATCTGCCCCTTGCCGTTGCCGGAGGCGACCCCGAGGTCGGCCTCGCGCGCCTCGCCCGGGCCGTTCACGACGCAGCCCATGACGGCCACCCGCAGCGGCACCTCCATGCCCTCCAGCCCGGCGGTGACCTCCTCCGCGAGCTTGTAGACGTCCACCTGGGCGCGGCCGCAGGACGGGCAGGAGACGATCTCCAGGCCGCGCTCGCGCAGCCCGAGCGACTCCAGGATCTGGTTGCCGACCTTGATCTCCTCGGCCGGCGGCGCGGAGAGCGAGACCCGGATGGTGTCGCCGATGCCCTCGGCCAGCAGCGCGCCGAAGGCCACCGCCGACTTGATGGTGCCCTGGAAGGCCGGGCCGGCCTCGGTCACACCGAGGTGCAGCGGGTAGTCGCAGGCGGCGGCGAGCTGGCGGTAGGCGTTGATCATCACGACCGGGTCGTTGTGCTTGACCGAGATCTTGATGTCGCGGAAGTCGTGCTCCTCGAACAGCGAGCACTCCCAGAGCGCCGACTCGACCAGCGCCTCCGGGGTGGCCCGGCCGTACTTCTCCATCAGGCGCTTGTCCAGCGAGCCGGCGTTGACGCCGATCCGGATCGGGACGCCCGCGTCCTTGGCGGCCTTGGCGATCTCGCCGACCTTGTCGTCGAAGGCCTTGATGTTGCCCGGGTTCACGCGCACCGCCGCGCAGCCGGCGTCGATCGCCGCGAAGACGTACTTCGGCTGGAAGTGGATGTCCGCGATGACCGGGATCTGCGACTTCTTGGCGATGATCGGCAGCGCGTCGGCGTCGTCCTGCGAGGGCACGGCGACCCGGACGATCTGGCAGCCGGACGCGGTGAGCTGGGCGATCTGCTGGAGCGTGGCGTTGATGTCCGACGTCACGGTGGTGGTCATCGACTGCACCGAGACCGGGGCGTCGCCGCCGACCGGCACGTTGCCGACCATGATCTGCCGGGAGTGACGGCGCTTGGCCAGCGGCTTGAGCGGCAGGGACGGAATACCGAGCGAGATCGCGGTCATGTGCGCAGGGTTCCCCGGGGTTGAGGTGTGGTCGACCGCCCGGCCGTGACACGGCCGAGGCCGGGCGCGCTGACGATCGCGCACCCGGCCTCCACGGTACGGCACCGCCATGGCGCCCAGCACACCCGTGGTACCCGAACGCCCTAACTGATCTTCACCGGGTTCACCAGGTCGGCGACCATCACCAGCAGGGTGAAACCGATGAAGATGCTGGCCACCACGTACGCCACCGGCATCAGCTTGGCGACGTCGAAGGGGCCCGGGTCGGGCCGCCTGAACAGTTGTGCGAAGCGGCGCCGCACCGCCTCCCAGGCCGCGCCGGCGATGTGCCCGCCGTCCAGCGGGAGCAGCGGCAGCATGTTGAAGAGGAAGAGCGACAGGTTGATGCCGGCCAGCAGGTTCACGAAGATCGCGATCTTCTGGGTGGCCGACTCGTGCAGGGAGAACACCTCGCCGCTGACCCGGGCGGCGCCGACCATCCCGATCGGCGAGTCCGGGTCGCGCGGGGTGTCCCCGACGACCGCGTTCCACAGGCCGGGGATCTTGCCGGGCAGCGCGAGCAGCGACTTCACCCCGTTCTCGGCCATGTCGTACATCCGGTCGACCGACTGCCCGAATCCCAGCTGGACCACACCGCTCGCCGGAGTGAATCCGAGGAACCCGGCCTGGACGGTCTGGCCCTTGAGCGGAACGCCGTTGCCGTCGTACTTCTGGACGTCGTTGACCGCGATGGCCGGGTTGAGGGTGATCTGCTCCCCGGCCCGCTCGACCACGACCGGCACGGTCCGGCCGGCCGACCGGCGGATGTCCGCCTGGAGCTGCTCGTAGCTGCCGATCCGGTCGCCGTCGAAGGAGAGGATCTTGTCGCCCGCCTTCAGCCCGGCCTGGGCGGCCGGGGTCTGCGGGGCACCCTCCGGGCAGGTGTCCCTGGGCTGACCCACCTTGACCAGGCACTTCTCGACGGAGCTGACCGTCGGCACGCTCATGTTGACGCCGAAGCCCATCATGACGGTCAGGAAGAGCCCGAACGCCAGGATCAGATTCATGAACGGCCCGGCGAACATGACGATCATGCGCTTCCACGGCTTGCGGGTGTAGAAGAGCCGGTCCTCGTCACCCTCCTGGATCTCCTCGTAGGAGGCCTCGCGGGCGTCCTCGATCATGGTGCGCCAGGGCGAGCTGCTGCGCTTGGTGATCCGGCCGTCCTCGCCCGGCGGGAACATTCCGATCATCCGGATGTACCCGCCGAACGGGATCGCCTTGATGCCGTACTCGGTCTCGCCCTTCCGACGCGACCAGAGGGTCGGGCCGAAGCCGACCATGTACTGGGGCACCCGGATGCCGAACAGCTTGGCCGTGGAGAGGTGGCCGAGTTCGTGCCAGGCGATCGAGACGAGCAGCCCGATGACGAAGACCAGGATGCCGACCACCGTCAAAACCGTTGCCACCGCTGGTCCTCCGTCATGCCGCTCCGCTCATCGTTTCGTCCTACTGCAATCGGGGTTGTCAGCCGACCGTCAGCCGGCCGCCAGCTCGCGGGCCCGGGCGCGCGCCCAGTCCTCCGCGTGCAGGACGTCCTCCACCGTCAGGGAAGTTCCCGCCACCGGACCACCGTCCCGCCGGCCGTGCTCGGCCACGACCTTGGCAACAGTGTCCACGATTCCGGTGAAAGCGAGGCGGCCCTTCAGGAACGCCTCCACGCACTCCTCGTTGGCCGCGTTGAACACCGCCGGGTTGGTGCCGCCCAGGGTGCCCACCTCACGGGCCAGCTCGACCGCCGGGAAGGCCTCGTCGTCCAGCGGGAAGAACTCCCACGTGGCGGCCTTGGTCCAGTCGCAGGCGGGGGCGGCGTCCGGCACCCGGTCCGGCCAGCCCAGGCCCAGCGCGATCGGCATCCGCATGTCCGGCGGGCTGGCCTGGGCCAGGGTCGAACCGTCGGTGAACTCCACCATCGAGTGCACCACCGACTGGGGGTGGACCACGACCTCGATCCGGTCGAACGGCACGTCGTACAGCAGGTGCGCCTCGATCACCTCCAGGCCCTTGTTCACCAGGGTGGCGGAGTTGATCGTGACGACCGGGCCCATCGCCCAGGTCGGGTGGGCCAGCGCGTCCTGCGGGGTCACGCCGGCCAGCTGGTCACGGGTGCGGTTGCGGAACGGACCACCGCTGGCGGTGACCACCAGCTTGCGCACCTCGGCCCGGGTGCCGCCGGCCAGCGCCTGGAACAACGCGGCGTGCTCGGAGTCCACCGGCACGATCTGGCCCGGCTTCGCCACCGCCTTCACCAGCGGACCGCCGACGATCAGCGACTCCTTGTTGGCCAGCACCAGCACCCGGCCCGCCCGCAGCGCGGCCAGCGTCGGCCGCAGGCCGATCGAACCGGTGATGCCGTTCAGCACCGAGTGGCACTCCAGGGCGGCCAGCTCCGTCGCCGCGTCCGGGCCCACCAGCACGGTCGGCAGCGGACGGCCCGCCGCCTTCGCGGCCAGCGCCTCGCGCAGCGCCGGCTCGGCCGCCGGATCGGCCACCGCCACGGTGTGCACGCCCAGCCGCACCGCCTGCTCGGCGAGCAGCTCCACCCGGCCGCCGGCCGCCGACAGGGCGACCACCCGGAAGCGGTCCGGGTTGCGGAGCACCACGTCGATGGCCTGGGTGCCGATCGAACCGGTGGAGCCCAGGATCACCAGCTCCCGAGGGCCGGAGGGGTCCGCCACGGTGGGCGTGAAGCGCAGCTGCGGGTGGGCGAGCGAAGTCATGCGCCCATTGTGTCCTGTCCGAGGCACCGTCCCCGACCTCCGCGGGGTTCCCCGGACTTCCGCGGACCCCTGGTCCTTCCCCGCCCTCTACGGCCTGTCCCGGGATTCCCCGGGCCACCGCGCCCGGTCCGGGCTACCGTCGGAGCCATGCGTACCGTCATCGCCGGGGGCCACGGACAGATCGCGCTCCGGCTGGAACGGCTGCTCGCCGCGCGCGGCGAGCGCCCCGCCGGGATCATCCGCCGCCCCGAACAGGCCCAGGACCTCGTCGACGCCGGTGCCGAGCCGCTGCTGCTCGACCTGGAGGCCGCCACCGCCACGCAGCTCGCCGGGCTGCTGACCGGGGCCGACGCGGTGGTCTTCGCCGCCGGCGCCGGACCGGGCAGCGGCGCCGCCCGCAAGAACACCGTCGACCGGGACGCCGCCGTGCTGCTCGCCGACGCCGCCGAACTCGCCGGGGTCCGCCGGTACGTGATGGTCTCGACGATGGCCGCCGACGCCGGGGCGCACCACCCCGACGAGGTCTTCGAGGCCTACCTGCGGGCCAAGGGCGCCGCCGACGACGCCGTCCGCTCCCGCACCGCGCTGGACTGGACGGTGCTGCGCCCCGGGCGGCTCACCGACGGCCCCGGCACCGGCCTGGTCCGGCTGGCCCCCTCGGTCGACCGCGGCACGGTGGACCGGGCCGACGTGGCCGCCGTCCTGGCCGCCCTGCTGCACGAACCCGGCACCGCCGGACAGACCCTGGAGCTGGTCGCCGGGAACGCCACCGTCGAGGAGGCGGTCGCCGTGGCCGCCGGGCACAACGGCTGAACCCGCCGGCCGCGAACGCGAGGAGGGCCCGGTTCGGCCGAACCGGGCCCTCCTCCACGACACCGCTACGGCGCCGTCACGGGCTCTCTCAGAGGTCGAGGCCGCTCAGGACCATGACCTTCTCGACGGTGTAGTCGTCCATCGCGTACTTGACGCCCTCGCGGCCGACACCGGAGTCCTTGACACCGCCGTACGGCATCTGGTCGGCACGGTAGGACGGCGCGTCGCCGATGATCACACCGCCGACCTGCAGCTCCCGGTGGGCGCGGAAGGCGGTCTGGAGGTCGTGGGTGAACACGCCCGCCTGGAGGCCGAACGCGGAGTCGTTGACGGCCGTGAAGGCCTCGTCCACGCCGTCCACCCGGTGCAGCGACAGCACCGGGCCGAACACCTCGGCCTTGGCCAGGATGGCGTCCTCGGGCAGCTCGGCCAGCACGGTCGGGGCGTAGGTCGCGCCCTCGCGGGTACCGCCGGTGAGCACCTTGGCGCCCTTCGCGACCGCGTCCTCGACCCAGGACTCGACGCGCTTCGCGGCGTTCTCGTCGATCAGCGGGCCGACGTCGGTCGCGTCGTCGCTCGGGTCACCGGTGACCTGCGCCCTGACCTTGGCGACGACCTTCTCCGCCAGCGCGTCGTACACCGACGCGTCGGCGATCACCCGCTGCACCGAGATGCAGGACTGGCCGCCCTGGTAGTTGGCGAACATCGCGATCCGGGTGGCCGCCCAGTCCAGGTCGGCCTCCGAGGACCAGTCGGCGAGGACCACGGCCGCGGCGTTGCCGCCGAGCTCCAGGGTGCAGTGCTTGCGCGGCACCGAGTCCATGATCTGGTAGCCGACCTTGTCCGAACCGGTGAAGGAGATCACCGGCAGGCGCTCGTCCTGCACCAGGGCCGGCATCCGGTCGTTCGGCACGGTCAGTATCGACCAGGAACCGGCCGGCAGGTCGGTCTCGGCCAGGATCTCGCCCAGCACCATCGCCGACAGCGGCGTCGACGGCGCCGGCTTCAGGATGATCGGGGCGCCGACCGCGATCGCCGGGGCGACCTTGTGGGCGACCAGGTTCAGCGGGAAGTTGAACGGGGCGATCCCCAGCACCACACCGCGCGGGAAACGGCGCACCAGCGCGAAACGGCCCACGCCGCCCGGGTCGGTGTCCAGCCGCATGGTCTCGCCGTTGGTGCGGCGCGCCTCCTCGGCGGCCCAGCGGAAGACCGACACCGCGCGGCCGATCTCACCGCGGGCCCACTTGATCGGCTTGCCGTTCTCGGCGCTGACCAGCTGGGCCAGCTCCTCGGTGCGCTCGGTCAGCCGCTTGGCCACGTGGTCCAGGGCGGCGGCACGCTGGTGCGCCGGGGTGGCGGCGAACACCGGCAGAGCGGCGACGGCGGCGTCCAGCGCCTCGTCGACCTGGGCCTCGGTCGGGATGCTCACCTTGCCGACCAGACGGCCGTCCCAGCTGTTGTGCACCTCGAAGTCGGCGTCACCGCTCGCCCGGCGGCCGGCGAGCCAGAAATCGTACGTGGTGGTCACCGTGGTACCGGCCCTCTCCTCGTCTGTCCTACGGCCCACGGACGTGGGACCCGGACTTGAGGGTAGGCGGGGCGGCACGCCGACCGGATTGGCCGACTAGGAGCGTTCGCCCCCGGGGCCACTCCACCACGTCCTACCGGGGCGCGGCCGCCGACCCGCGCACCCCGCGTCTCACTCCTCGCCGGAGCGGAGCGCCAACCACAGCTCCATCCGCACGTCCGTGTCGTCCAACGACCGGCCCAGCAACTCCTCGACCCGGCGCATCCGGTAGCGCAACGTGTGCCGGTGCACCCCCAGGTCCGCCGCCGCCGCGTCCCACTGGCCGTGCCGGGACAACCACGCCCGCAGCGAGGCCACCAGGTCCCCGCGCGCCGTCCGGTCGTGCTCCCGCAGCGGCCGCAACAGCCCCTCCGCGAAGGCCGTCACCGCGTCCTCACCGAGCAGCGGCAACAACGACCCCGCACCGACCTCCTCGTGGTCCACCGACCGGCGCCCGCCACGCAGCGCCACCGCCAGCGCCCGCTCGGCCTGCGCGTGCGCCGTCCCGGCCTCCTCCAGCGCGGCCGGCGCCGAAACGCCCAGCGACAGGCCCTCGTGCTCCTCCACCGCCCCCAGACAGGCCCGGTGCACCGCACCGTTGTCCAACGCCAGCACCATCAGCCGCGGCCCGTGCGCACCGTCCTCCCGCGCCACCAGCAGCTTCTCGCCCACCCGGGCACCCGCCTGCTCGGCCCGATCGCCCAGCTCCCCCAGCGCCTCCGCGGCATTCGTGCCCGCCGGCCCGGCCCCGGCCACCAGAACCCGTATCGTCCCCTCCGGCAGCCCCCCGAACAGCCCCACCGCCACCTGACGGGCCGTCGCCACCTCACCGGCCAGCACCATCCGCAGCAGCGCCGCGCCCATCCGCTCCTCCGCCTGCCGCAGCTCCCGCGAGCGCTCCAGGGTGAGGGTCAACAGCGCCACCGCCGCGTTCAACACGTACCGCTCGGTCGGCGTGATCCGGTCCTCGGTCCCCACCGCCAGGAAACCCCGGGCCCGCCGGTCCGCCCCCAGCGACTGGACCACCACGTAGTCCTCGTCCGCCGTGTCTATCCCCGGCGCCCGCCCCTGCAAGGCCGCACTCGACGGCGCCGGCCGCCGACGCAGCCGGTCCACCTCCGCCGCCAGCCTCCCCGCCCGGCGCGCCGCCCAGTCCGGAGCCACCACCGACAGCGCACCCGACCCGTCGTACAGAGCCGCCCAGCCCCCCAGCCGGGCCGCCAGCCGGCGCACCACCGCCGTCGTGCCGTCCTTGCCGAGCGCCGCCCTCGTCAGCTCCTCCTGAGCCTCGAAGCTGGTCGTCACCGCCTCGTACTGCTCCGCGGCCAGCGCCGCCGACACCACCTTGCTGATCGCGATGAACGGCGTCGGCTCCGGCACCCGCAGCAACGGCAGCCCGCGCTGCGCCGCCGCGTCCACCAGCGGCTGCGGCACCTCCGTGTGCGACAACCCCACCCCGAGCCCCAACCCGACCACCCCCGCGTCGGCCAGCCGGTGCACGTACGCCTGCAGCTGCGCCGCCGTACGACCCAGCTTGATACCGGTGGTGAGCAGCAGCTCGCCACCCTCCAGGAACGGCGTCGGGTCGTCCAGCTCACTGGTGTGCACCCAGCGGACCGGCCGCTCCAGGTGATCCGCACCGGCGAGGACCGTCAGATGGAGCGACGTGTTGCGGACGACGGAGGCGAGTGTGGGGGGCATGGCACCTTCGGGGGATCGACCTGACCGCGCCGTTGCGGCCGGGCGAGGAGAGGGACGTGGGACTGGTGAGGGTCTCTCCCCTTCATTATGGACGCCCCGGACAACCCGCACTGCCGAATCCACCTCGAAGGCGACTTCCCCGCCGCCCCGCCCTCAGCCCCTGAGGTCCACCAACAGCGGCGGCACCTGCTCCCCCGACACCGCCGTCAACGACACCACCGCATGCCCCGCCGGCAACGCGTGCGCCAGATCCGACGGCGACCACCGCAGCCGCTCCACGTCCCGCGTCGTCACCGACTCCGTCTGCGCCGTCGTCCCCGACAACGCCTTCCGCCCGATCCGGCCGGCGCGCCTTATCACGCCTCCGGAGGTGTCGGGGGTGTGGGTGACCGCGGTCTCCTGCACCAGGTGCGTCCCCCAGGCCTCCGAGAACAGCTTCCCGTCCCACGGGGCGATCCCCGGGAACGCCATCCGGCAACCGACCGCGCCGAACAGCGGTGCCCGCAGCGCCTCGGGCAGGTCCACCAGCGTCCGCAGCACCAGCACCGCGCCCGCGTTCGCCCCGCGCATCCGCTGCAGCCCGCGCACCGCGGTGGCGTCCAACGCCGCCGAGGCGTCGTCCACCACCAGTCCGGCGAACAGCGAACGGTCCTCGCGGGCCCCGGCGGCCTGCACGAACTGCCCCACCACCAGCCTGGACAGCATCCGCGCCGCCTCCGGGTGGCTCCGCTCGGGCAACTTCACCCGCACCCGCAGCGGATGGTCCAGCACCCGCATCGCGAACGGAGGCCGCCCGGTGCCGTCGGTCGCGAAGGCGCCCTCGAAGGCCGGCCGCTCCAGCAGCGCCAGTCGGTCCGCCAGCAGCGCCCCGGGGTCGTCCGCCCGGTCGCGCTGCCGCTCCCGGTACTCCAGGTCCCGCTCGTGGACCGCCAACCGGCCGACCACCCCGAGCGCCTTCACCAGCGCCGCCAGCACGTCCGCCTCACCAGCCAACAGCGCCCGCAGCTCCCGCACCCCCGGGTAGCGGCCGTACGCCGCGTGGAACGGGCCCACCACCTGCTGCAACGCCGTACGGGCGTGCTCCGCGCGGGCGGTCAGTTCGTCCGGCAACAACGCCTCGGCCAGCCGGGCGGCCGCCTCGTCCGGATCCCGCGCGGCGCCGTAGAGGTCCAGCCCGTACAGCGAGGACGGATCGCCGGGCGCGATCACCACGTCGTACCAGGAATCCGGGCCGAGATCGGCGTCCGCCGCCCCGACGACGACCGCGCAGGCCGTACCGGACAGCGCCTGCAGGCACAGCGCCTCGGCCACCGGCCGGGCCAGCCGCGCCGTCTTCCCCGTCCCGGCCGGGCCCACCGCCAACAGCGAGGTGCCCAGCACCGCCGGGTCCAGCGCGAAACCGGCCGCCCGGTGGCCCAACGGGTTCTTCGGGACGTCCTGGGTGGTGCCGAGCCGGACCTGACCGAGCAGCAGATCGTGCCGCTCGGCGCGGCCGGGCAACTCGCGCGCCTCGGAGGGATGGGCGAAGGCCGCCGCACCTCGAGTGGCCACCTGCTCGGCGAAAGCGGGCACGAACACCGGGTCCGCCTGGGCGGACTCCCAGGCGCGCCGGATCCGCACGTAGTCGACGTCCCCCACGGGCTCGCGATCCAGCCGGGCGGCCGCCTCGGCCGCACGGCCCTGGCGCAACCCGTCCCACGGGTCCTGCCCCCACCCGGCCTCGGGCGTTCCCGGGGCGTCCTCCTCGGCGGGCTGCTCCTGCGTCACCGTGCGCGACAGCAGCGGCGCGGCGTAGCGGCGCCAGACCTCGGGCCAGCGGCCCATGCGACCGAAGGCCTTGATGACCCCCGCGATCACTAGGACGTTGGCCACTAGGAGCGTGAACATGGCCTCGGCCTCTGAGGGCGAGGCAAGCGGGCCGATGCCCGTCTGCCTACCGAACCACACCAGCACGTACGTCAATAGCTGCGTGCCGTACAGATAGGCGAACCACGCCACCACCGCGTTCAGCCCCGCCCGCAGCAGCAGCGGCCAGGTCGCGACCTTGGCCGCCTCCGCCCGCTCCGGGTCGAGTCGGCGGTAGCCGAGCCGGTAGATGCCCGGGGCGGCGGCGGGGCGCGGGGCGCAGGCCCACGCCGGGAGGTCGAAGGCCCCGTCCGGGCCTGTGCCCGGGCGTTGGTGGGGCAGGGGGGTCGGGGGTCTGGTGGTGGTGTGCTCGCCGTGGTGGTGTGCCCCGTCCTGTGCCATGTACGGCCCCGCTCCCTCGCCCGCCCCGGCCCGACCGCCGTCGGTGCCGCCATACCCATGCCGCCGTACCGGCGACACGCCCGCGCTCAGGGTAGTGGAGCGTGGCCTGCGGGTAGTCGCGCCACCCGCGCTGGCCGTGCCGGACAAGTCGGACGGCGCACTGCTACCGAGTGGCGCGTGCCGGGGTGGGGAGGGCGGCCGTAGCCTGCGAAGCACCGAGCCGAGAAGTCTGGAGAACCCCATGAGCGCCGCAACGCCGCTCCCGCAGGAGCGCCGCCTGGTCACCGCGATCCCCGGTCCGAAGTCGCAGGAGCTGCACGCCCGCAAGCTGGGTGCGGTGGCGGCCGGTGTCGGCACCACCCTGCCGGTGTACGTGTCCCGTGCCAACGGTGGCGTGCTGGAGGACGTGGACGGCAACTCGCTGATCGACTTCGGTTCCGGCATCGCCGTGACGAACGTCGGCAACAGCGCCGAGGCCGTGGTGGCGAAGACGACCGAGCAGCTGGCCGCCTTCACCCACACCTGCTTCATGGTGACCCCGTACGAGGGTTACGTGGCCGTCGCCGAGCAGCTGAACGAGCTGACCCCGGGTGACCACGAGAAGCGCACCGCGCTGTTCAACTCGGGCTCCGAGGCCGTCGAGAACGCGGTGAAGATCGCCCGCGCCTACACCAAGCGCCAGGCCATCGTGGTGTTCGACCACGGTTACCACGGCCGCACCAACCTGACCCTGGCGCTGACGGCGAAGAACATGCCGTACAAGCAGGGCTTCGGTCCTTTCGCCCCCGAGGTCTACCGGGTGCCGGTCGCCTACCCGTACCGCTGGCTGACCGGTGCGGAGAACGCCGCCACGGAGGCCGCCGCCCAGGCGATCGACACCATCAACAAGCAGATCGGCGCCGAGAACGTCGCCGCGATCATCATCGAGCCGATCCAGGGTGAGGGCGGCTTCATCGAGCCGGCCAAGGGCTTCCTGCCGGCGATCGTGGAGTTCGCGAAGGCGAACGGCATCGTGTTCGTCGCGGACGAGATCCAGACCGGCTTCTGCCGCACCGGCCAGTGGTTCGCGTGTGAGGACGAGGGCATCGTCCCGGACCTGATCACCACTGCCAAGGGCATCGCGGGCGGTCTGCCGCTGTCGGCGCTGACCGGCCGCGCCGAGATCATGGACGCCGCGCAGACCGGTGGCCTGGGTGGCACCTACGGTGGCAACCCCGTGGCCTGTGCCGCCGCGCTGGGCGCCATCGAGACGATGAAGGAGCAGGACCTCAACGGCAAGGCGCAGCGGATCGGCGAGGTCATGCTGGGCCGCCTGCGGGCCATGCAGGAGAAGTACGAGATCATCGGCGAGGTCCGCGGCCGCGGTGCGATGATCGCCGTCGAGCTGGTGAAGCCGGGCGGCAAGGAGCCGAACGCGGAGGCCACCGCGGCCATCGCCAAGGCCTGCCACGCCGAGGGCCTGGTCGTGCTGACCGCCGGCACCTACGGCAACGTGCTGCGCTTCCTGCCGCCGCTGGTCATGCCGGAGCACCTGCTGAACGAGGGTCTGGACATCCTGGAGGGCGCGTTCGCCGCTCTCTGAGCGGTGTCGCCCGTCAGGTCGTGAACCCCCTTCCGGAGGGTTGTCCGGACAGCGCTGAACGGCCCGTGGGGACCTCTGGTCCGCACGGGCCGTTCGGTTTCCGGGCGCACGCTGCGCATGGCGCGCACAGTGCGCCCGGCCGCGTGGTGCGCGCACCACGGGTGGTCCGGCATGATCGACGGAGGGCCCGAGAAGCCGCCCGGCGCGGGGTGAAGATGATGTGCGGAATCGCTGTAGGCGCTCGGCACGGAAGGGCTGTTGACGTAGTGTCATCGCAGATGGACGGCGAGCCTCAGCCGTCGGCGCAGCCGTCCGCAGGGCCTCTTCGGGGGCCGGTTCCGCGGGTGCCGCACGAGGACGACCAGGCCGGCCCGGGAGGGCCGGCAACCACTGAAGACCGATCGACCGACCGTCCGACCCACACCCCCCGGGGCGCGCGGAACGGCGATCATCAGAGCCGCCCCGGAGCTTCCCCCCCTGCTCCGGGGCGGCTGTCCGCTGTTGCGGGCCGGGCGGCGCGGTCGGTGGCCGTGCCGGTGGTGGCCGCGGTGCTGCTGGTGGTGGTGTCCTGGCAGGTCGCGGTGGACGGGCCGCTGCTCGGTGTGGACCGGTCGGTCCGCCGGGCCGTCCGGACGGCCCATGCGGACTTCCCGAACGCGCTGGTCGACCGGCTCGGCCACGTGTTGTCGGATCTGGGCAGCGGTGTCCCGGCAATTCCGGTGCTGTTGCTGGCCGGCGCGCTGGCGGCCTGGCGGTGGCGCCGGGCCGGGGCCGGGCGCTGGTGGCTGCCGCTGCCGGTGGCGGCGCTGACGGCAGGGCTGATCCCGTTGCTGGTGGTCCCGGCGAAGGCGGTCTTCGCCCGGCCGGGTCCGCTGGGGGATCCGCTGACGGCGGGCCAGTGGGGCTGGTACCCCTCCGGGCACACCGCGACCGCGACGATCTCGTACGGGGTGGCGGCCCTGTTGCTGGCCCGGGTGGCGGGGCCGCGCGCGGCCCGGTGGTCGGCGGCGGGTGCGGCGCTGTTGTCGCTCGGGGTGGGTGCGGGGCTGGTGTGGAGCGACTTCCACTGGCTGCTGGACGTGGTGGCGAGTTGGTGCCTGGCCGTCCTGGTGCTGTGGCCGCTCGCCCGGTGGCTGCCCCGGCCGGGTGCCGGGGGGCGTCAGGCCTCGGGGCCCTCGTTGCGGTGAACCAGGCCGGGTTCGCCGTTGTCGCGGTGCCACTCGATGACGAGTTCGTCGCGGGCGCCGAAGCGGACCAGGTGGCGGCCGACGACGTCCTCCAGGCCGGGCAGGTTCTCGCGCTCGCCCTCGACGGTGAGCAGCAGCGCGTCCGGCTGCGCCTCCAGGGTGGCGGTGCCGGCGCCGAAGACCATCGTGCCGCGGCCGGTCTCCTCGGAGTAGACGGCTTCGATCTTGCGCCCCATGTGGGCGACGAGTTGCTTGGCGTAACGGCCCGGGCGGTCGGTGGCGACGCGGGCTTCGGAGCGGGGCATGGGCCCTCCAGGATCGAGGAGGGGAACTTAGGGTCCCCTCACTTGGGAGTACGCTAACCCAGATACTGAGCTAGGCTCAACATATTTCCGCGATCGCCCTCCGCCGCCGGCCGCGGGCTCCGCACCGACGGCTACCCTGGGGCGGACGCCAGCCGAGGAGACCGCCGATGACCACCACGCCGACCGACGAACCGGCGGACCCCTCCCCCGGCCCCCGGCCCGGCGCACCGGGCACCGCCGCCGAACTGGCCGACGCGATGACCAGGGCGATCAAGCGGATCCGCCGTCAGACCGGCTGGCGACTGGAGCCGTACGGCATCACCCCCGGCCAGGCCCGGGCGCTGCGCACGCTCGCCCACGTGCCCGGCTGCGAGTCGCCGGACCGTGCGATGCGGCTGAGCGACCTCGCCGACAAGCTGCACATCGCCCCGCGTTCGGCGACCACCGTGGTCGACGCGCTGGAGGAGGCCGGGCTGGTCGAGCGCAGCCCCGACCCGGCCGACCGGCGGGCGGTGCGGATCCTGCTGACCGAGGCGGGCCGGGCGGCGGTGGAGCGGATCGGGCAGGTCCGGGACGAGGTGGCCCAGGAGTACTTCGGCGAGGTCAGCCCCGCCGACGAGGAGGTGCTGCTGCGGGTGCTGCGCTCCGCCGAGGCCCGCTTCCTGGAAGCCGGGCCGCCACGGCGGTAGCCACGGCCCGTCCTACCGGTCGTTCCCGGATCCCGGTCCGAGCCGATCGACGCGACGGGCCCTGGTCCCCGGCCGCAGCGCGGTGATCCCGATCCCGGCGATGACCAACAGCGCGGCCACGGCGGCCGTCGGGCTGATCCGCTCACCGAGCAGCAGCCAGGCCGAGGACATCCCGAACACCGGCACCAGCAGCGAGTAGGGCGCGACGGCGGTCGCGTCGTAGCTGCGCAGCAGGAAGCTCCAGGCGACGAAGCCGAGCAGGGTGGAGACCAGCCCGACGTAGGCGATCGCCCCCAGCCCGGCCGGGGTGATGTCGCGCAGGGCGCGCAGGTCCGCCTCCGGACCCTCGACCAGCAGGGACAGCGCCAGCAGTGGCAGCGGCGGGACGGCGCTGACCCAGACCATCCAGCGCAGCGCGTCCGGCGGCGCGGCCTTGCGGGTCAGCACGTTGGCCAGTCCCCAGGCGACGGCGGCCAGGACGACCAGGGCGAAGGCCCCGAGCGGCCCGCCGGCGCCCTGGTCCCAGGCGCTCAGGGCGATGCCTGCGAAGGCGACCGCCAGGCCCGCCAGCCGCTGTCGGCCGGGGCGTTCGCGCAGCAGCACGGCGGCGAACAGCGCGGTGAAGCCGGCCTGCCCCTGGAGCACCAGGGAGGAGAGTCCGGCCGGCATCCCGGCGTGCATGCCGAGGAAGAGCAGCCCGAACTTGACCACACCGAGGACCGCGCCGACCGCCACGACCCAGCGCCAGGCCACCCTGGGCGGGCCGACGAAGAAGACCGCCGGCACCGCAACGACGGCGAACCGCAGGGCGCAGAAGAGCAGCGGCGGGAAGCTGTCCAGGCCGACGTGGATCAGGACGAAGTTGAGGCCCCAGACGGCGGCCACCAGGACGGCCAGGGCGATGTGGCGCGGGCTCATGCCGCCCCGGCTGCCGTTGCCCCCCGTACCTCCCGTGCTGCTCGTGCTGCCTGTGCTGGGGCGGCCGCTCGGGGCGGCGGCGGTTGTCGCGGTCATGGGTCGAGCATGGCGGCGCCGGACCGTGTAGCACCAGCGATGAATACTGAAGGGGACACTTTAGGATCACTGCATGATGGATCTGGGGCGCCTGCGGGCGCTGCACGCGGTGGCGGTGCACGGCTCGGTCGGCGGGGCGGCCGCCGCGCTCGGCTTCACGCCCTCGGCGGTCTCGCAGCAGATCGCCAAGCTGGAGCGGGAGACCCGGACGGTGCTGCTGGAGCGGCAGGGCCGGGGCGTGGTGCTGACCGACGCGGCGCGCGAACTGGCCGTCACCGCGCAGACCGTGCTGGGCCTGGTGGAGCAGGCCGAGGTGCGGCTGGAGGAGCAGCGCGGCCAGGCCGTCGGGCGGCTGCTGGTGGCCGCGTTCCCGTCCGGTGCCCGCGGCCTGATGCCCTCGGCGCTGGCCGACCTGCGGCGGCGCTGTCCGGAGCTGGACGTCCGGCTGCTGGAGCGCGACCCGTACCCGGCGGCCGAGCTGGTGGCCCGGGGCGAGGTGGACCTGGCGCTGGTGCAGGACTGGCCGACCGTGCCGCTGCCGGTGCAGGAGGGGGTGTCCCGGATGGACCTCGGCACGGACCCGGTGGACCTGCTGCTGCCCGTCGGCGACGCGCTGGCCGCGCTCGACCCGGTGCCGGTGGAGCGGCTGTGCGGGCAGCGCTGGATCAGTGTGCCGCCGGGCAACATCTGCCACGACTGGCTGGTCCGGACCCTGCGCGAGGCCGGTGAGGAGCCGGACGTGCACTACCAGGTCGGGGAGTTCGAGACACAGATCGCGCTGGTCGCGGCCGGGCTGGGGATGGGCCTGGTGCCGCGGCTCGGGCGGGGCCCGCTGCCGCCGGGGGTGGTGGCCCGCCGGGTGGCCCCGGAGCCGAGCCGCCGGGTGTTCGCGCTCTGGCGCTCCCAGGCCTCCCGGCGGCCGGCCATCACCGAGGCGCTGGCGTCGATGCGGGAGTGCTGGGGGCGGCTTCCGGTCTGAGGGCCGTCCGGGTGCCGCGGCGGACGGTCCGGGCCCGAGCTTCGCCTCCGGACGCGTACCGGGCTTCTGACGGGTCTCGTACGGGCGTCGTGCGGGCGTCGCGCGGGCTCAGCCGGCGAGTCCGATCACCAGCCACATGAAGCCGACCCCGGCCACTGTGCAGAGCAGGGTGCTGCGCGAGGGGTGCGGGCTGTGCGCCTCGGGGAGGATGTCGGAGGTCGCCAGGTAGAGCAGGAAGCCGGAGAAGAACCCCAGGTAGAGGCCGAGCAGGTGCCCCGGGATGGTGAACGCCAGGGTGATCGCCGCGCCGGACACCGGGGCCAGCGCGTCCGCGGCGAGCAGGGTCAGTGCCCGCCGCCGGTTGTTCCCGTACAGCCGGGTGATCGTGTACGTGTTGAATCCGTCCGCGAAGTCGTGCGCGACCACCGCGATGGCCACCACTGTGCCGACCGTGGTGCCGGCCTGGAAGGCGGCGCCGATCGCGAAGCCGTCCATCACGCTGTGTCCGACCAGGGCCAGCGCGGCGGTCAGCCCGATGCCCTGGTGCCCGGCAGGGTGGGCGTGCCCGTGGTGGCCGTGGTGGCCGTGGGAGTGCGCGGCGTACTCGCCCTCGTGGCCGCGGTGGATGGCGACCGCGCGCTCGACCACGTGGATGGTGAGGAAGCCGGCCGCGAACATCAGCAGCGCCTGCGGCACGCCGTGCACCTCGTGCGGAGCCTGGTGGAGCGCCTCGGGCAGCAGGTCGAAGGCGACCACGCCGAGCATCAGTCCGGCGGCGAAGCCGAGCACCAGGTGACGGCGGTCGCGGGTCCGCTGGGCGACGAAACCGCCGAGCAGGGTCATCAGGAACGCCGCGGCGGCGACCAGTACCGCGGTCATCGGGTCGGCTCCGCCGCCGGTCCGGCCTGGCGGCCGGGACCTTCGTCGGATGGTCCGCCGAGCGCTCTGCCCATTCCTGTCCCCCTGGGATCCGCCCGTGGCCGGGCCGATCGCCGACCGTACCGGACGCCCGTTCGGCGGTGATCACCCGGGGTGCCGGGGCGCGGTCGGGAGCCGTCCCCCCAGCCTCGGCCCGGGCCTGCCGGGACGCCTGCCGGACCGGCCGCCGGAGTGAGTCCGCCCATCGGGGCGGGGGGCCGGTCAGCCGCCGGTGGCTAGCGGCAGACCGAGGTGGGTGTGGGCGAGTTGGCGGACGCCTTCGCCGTCGATCAGGTGGATGTGCCGGTGGGCCTCCGCGGCGGTGAGGTCCAGCACCTCCTCGGTGAACCGCCCGGTGGTCAGCCGCAGGCCGCGCTCGGCGGACTCCTCGCCGACCGCCTCGGCCAGGGTCTCGATCTGCTCGGCGCCGACCGACGCGGTGTCCCGGGAGGCCCAGACCACCCAGCGGCCGGGCAGCGCGGTACCGGGCGCGCCCTCGCCGGTGGCGACCAGCCCCGCCGGACCGCGCAGCCGGACGCTCCACTGGGCCATCCCGCCGCGGGTCAGCAGGTCCCGCACCAGCTGGGCGAACTCGTTGGCGGACAGGTCGGCGGCGGCCGGCACGGTGGCCCCGGCCTGGGCGGCCGGCCGGACACCTGCCCTGCCGTACGGGTCCGGGGTGACGGCGGCGCCGAGCTGACGCAGCCGCACCAGGGCCTCGTCCTGCTCGGCGTCGGCGTAGACGCCCTCGTCGTCGCGCTCCTCGTACGGGGTGCCCGGCGGCAGCAGCCGGGTGCGGGCCAGCGCATCCCGGTCGGCGTCCACGCTGACCAGGCAGATCGGCTCCGCCGTGGCGGGATCGCGCAGCCAGCCGTTGAGGACGACGCCGGCGAGTATCTCGTCGGTGTCGACGGCGTCGGCCGCCTGCAGGGCGCGCAGGGCCAGCCGGGCGACCAGCCGCAGGTAGTCGGTGGCCCGGTCCGCGGTCGGGCGCGGCACCGGGAGGATGTCGCCGTCCGGGGCGAGCCGGTAGCCGGCGAGCGAGGGCACCAGTTCGAGCGCCGGCAGGTCGAGGTCCAGCACGGCGGTGCGGGTGAGCGGGCGGAAGACCGCCCGGCAGGGGGTGGGCAGGTCCTGGGTGGCGGTCTCGGCGGCGGCCAGCGCCCGTTCCAGCAGCGACTCCACGGCGGCCGGCTCGGCCAGCCGGTAGGCCCGCCGACACTCCTCCAGGCTCTCGTTGTACTCGCGGACGGCGCGGGCCCGGGCCTGCTCGGCCGCCTCGTGGGCGCGCCGGGACTCGTCGGCGGCCGGGCCGCCGGCCTCGGCCCGGCGGGTGCGCCACTCCCGCAGGGCGCGCTGGTGGGTGAGCCGCGCCTGGGCCAGCTCCCGCTGGTAGCCCGAGTCGAGCAGCCGTCGGGACGGGCCGCTCTCCGGGTCGGCCGCGGGCGGCTCGGCGGGCGCGTAGTCCTCCCAGCGGGGCTCGGCCCCGTCGTGGGCGCCGGGGCCGTCGGCCGGGTAGGGGCGGGGCTGGTAGTGGCGCAGCTGGCTCTCGAAGTCCATGGCCGAGACGGGCAGCGCGGCCCGCCGCAGCAGGTCGGCCAGCCGGTCGTGGTCGGCCTGGACGGCGCGCGTGCGGTGGTGGGCCAGGGCGGCGGCCCGGGCTTGGGCCGCCACGGCCTCGTCCGGGTCGGCCTCACCGGAGGCTGAACCGGAGCCGGAGCCAGGGTGGCCGGGGCCCTTGCCGGACGGGCCCTCACCGGACTGGTGCTCACCGGACGGGCCGTCACCGGCCGCGCTGCCATCGGGGCGGTCGGTGACGGCGCTGTCCGGTGCCGGACCCTCCGCGGCGCCGAAGTCACGGAAGACCGAGGCGAGGAAGCCCGGCCGGGGGAACTGGACGGTGGCGGTTCCGTCGGACTGGCCGTCTGCTGGGTACTGCATCGGTCGTCGTTCCCCCATGCTCGTCCGGCTCCTGCCCGGGGCGGTCGGCGAGCCTGTGGACCCGCTCCTGCCGGACATTGTCCCCCGAACGGGCGCAGCGGTCAGCCAAGCCGCTCAGTTGGTCCGGGTGTTGGTCAGGTGCAGACCGATGTAGCCGACGTAGATCCGGCCGCTGCCGGAGCAGTCGTCCAGGTAGTGCAGCCGGGGCGCGGTGCGGCCACCGCCGATCCGCAGGTGCGCGCCCATGAAGGCGCGCCGGGAGGAGTCGACGCATTCCGGCACCGGCAGCATCCGCTCGCGCTTCCACTTGGTGTGGCTGAACACCGTCCGGGACTCCCCGCGGACCGCCTTCCGGGGCGGGAAGCGGCGACAGCCCTCAGGGGTCCGCTCGCACCACTGCTTGAAGTCCCCGCCGGCCGCACCACGCACGGCCGCCTCGGCGTACTCCTGGAGGGCGGTCAGGCCGTCCCAGGCGAGCCGGGCCCAACCCGCGCCCGCGCACTGGAGTCCGTCCAGGGCGAGCGCGTTCTTCTGGTCACCGGTGAAGGTCACCAGCGGGAACTCGCCCAGTCTGGCCATGAGTTCGGTGAAGGTCTCGGGCACGCCACCGAGGTCGGGGGGCCGGGCCGTGGGGTGCGTCGCCCCGGCGGCCGGCCCGCCGCCCGGTACGACGCAGTGGCGGCCGGTCAGGGCGCGGGCTCCGGAGCGGAGACGGCCCTCCCGGATGTCCCGCCCGTCGCGGCCCTCCCGGCCCTGGCCGTGCTCGCGGTGGTCGCGGCGCTCCAGGCGCGGGGTGTGCCGGACCGGCTCCGACTCGTCGGCCCTGGCCTGCTGTTCGACACGGTCCCGCTGCTCCTCGCGGACGAGCCCGGCCGGTTCGGCGCCCCGGGACGGGACGGCCCCGTCCGCGGTCCGTACGGTGGCCTGCCCGATGGCGCGCTCGGCCGCCGGCTCGGTCGCCGGCTCGACTGCCGGGTCGACGGCCTGCTCCGCCGGCCGGCGGAGCTGCGGCGGCGGGACGCGCAGCACCGGGACGGCCGCCAGTGGCGGGGGCAGTGGCCGCTCGGCGGCCAGGCGGCGCGGCTCGCGGGAGAGCAGCCCGGCGGCACGGCGCGGATCCTCCTCTATTCGGCTCCGGGCGAGTACCGGATGTCGGGCGCTGTCCTGCCGGGAGGCCGGGTCGACCTCGGGCAGGTAGGTGCGCACCGCGCCGCCGTAGACGGTGTGGTACTCCAACGCGACGTTGAATCCGGTGCGGGCCCCGGGGTCCAGCACGTAGGCGGTGGCGAGGCCGGGCAGTTGCTGGCAGAGCGGGGCCACCACGTCCTGCACCCAGTGGTCGAGCGGGAGGTTCACCGGGACGCTGGCCACCACCGTCGGCAGCCTGCGTTCGGGATCGCACAGCTCGTCGATCAGGGCGTCCACCTCGTCCGCCGTGATCAGCCGGGGTGCGGAGTGGACGGCGGCCGGGCCATCGGTGGCGTCGAGCAGCGGGAGGAGCGCGCGGGCGAGTTCGGGCACCGGCACCCGGCACGGGGTGCGCACGCCGCTGCCGGTGTTGTGGGTCTCGGCCTCCAGCCGGACCCAGGTGGGGCCGTCGGGAGCGGTGGCCACGGTGAGGGTGAGCTGCTGGGTGCCGTGCGGGGCCGGGGTGCGCAGGCGGCGGCGGTCGTAGCGGCCGGTGCCCGGGCCGCCGCGCAGCGGCCCCTGGTCGCGGTCGAGCAGGACGCGCCCACCCAGGTGGAGGCGCTCGGTGCTGGGAGCCGGTTCGGCACTCCGCCCGACGGCGGCGTGCTGGACCGGTGGGGGCTCCTCGAAGCCCTCCTGCTTCAGCCAGTCCGCCAGTTGTTCGTCGGCCAGGGCGACGGCCTCGGCGTGCGTGAGGGCCGTGGTGACCGTCATCCGGTAGGGCGTCGCCGGACCCCGGGGGCCGGGCAGGTCGGCGGCGGTGTGCGAGCGGAGGCGGTTCGGGGCGGTGCGGTTGGCGATCGGATGGTTCGAGGTCGGTTGGGACGACGCCGGGTGGTTCGAGGTCAGATGGTTCGAGGTCGGGCGGTCGGAGGTCGGAGTCGTCGCGGACGGGGGATTCGAGGTCGAACGGTCTGAGGTCATGCGCATACCTCCGTGGTGCGGGGTGGGGTCCTGTGTCCTCCATCGATGGTTTCGTCCGGTTCTGCCGGAACCTTGCCCAGGAAACGCCACGGCCCGGAGCGGAAGTTCCAACTCCGGGCTACGACACTACGTTCGGGTGAATCTGCTCAAGCGGTCTTCCGCGTGGCGCAGGGCCGGGGCTACAAGAGACGGCCGGTCAGGGGCCGTCCCTGGCCGCCCGACGGCTCCTGCGCCCCGCCGGCCCCACGAGGTGCCGTCCGCCCCGCCGGTCAGACCGGCACCTCGACGTAGGTGCGGCCGGCCGGGACCGCCGCCGCGGTGCCGCCGGTCGCCTCGGCCAGCCAGGTGTGGAAGTCCGCCACGTCCGGCTCCGGCACGCCCACCTCGATCCGCACCCCGGTGGCCTCATACGCCAGGTCGCTCACCGCGTACCCGGCCGCCCGCAGGTCGTTCTCCACCCGTCCGGCCCGGACGTGGTCCACCGTCACCGCGAGCAGCGCGACCGGCCGGCGCTCCAGCAGGCCGATCTCGTCCACCGCCTCCGACACCGCGTTCCCGTACGCCCGCACCAGGCCGCCCGCGCCGAGCTTGATCCCGCCGAAGTACCGGGTGACCACGGCGACGGTGTCGGTCAGCCCGCGCCGACGCAGCACCTCCAGCATCGGCACCCCGGCCGTGCCGCCGGGTTCGCCGTCGTCGCTGGAGCGCTCGCGGCGCTGGTCGTCGCCGACCACGAAGGCGGTGCAGTTGTGCCGGGCGTCCCAGTACTGCTTGCGGATGCCGGCGATGAAGGCCTGCGCCTCCTCCTCGTCGGCGACCCGGGCGAGGTGGCAGATGAACCGGGACTTCTTGATCTCGGTCTCGTGGCTGCCGGCCCGCCGGATGGTGAGGTACGGCCTGGCGGTGGGCTCCGGCGTGGCGGACATGGTGTGGGGGTCCTCCCGAGGACGGCGAAGGCTGATGGCGCACGCTCCGGCGCACCGGGGCGGCACCGCCAGCCTAGTTGGCGCCCGACGGGGGGACCGGCGACCGACTGCCGGCGCTTCAGCGGCCGGCCAGCGCGTTCAGCCGCTCGCGGTCCAGGCCGGTCAGCGCGGTGACCTCGGCGAGGTCGACGGCCCCGCAGTCCAGGCCGCGCACCAGGTAGCCGCTCAGCGCCCGGGCGGTGGCGGGCTCGTCCATCACGGCGCCGCCCGTCTTCGCGACGTACGCGACCAGCCGGGCCGCCGCGGCCGCCAGGCCCTCGCGGTAGAAGGAGTAGACCGCGACGTAGCGGGTGGGCAGGTGCGCCGGGTGCATGTCCCAGCCCTGGTAGTAGGCGCGGGCCAGCGAGCGGCGGACCAGGTCGTGGTGGAGCCTCCAGGCGGCGTGCACCTGCTCGGTGGAGCCGGTCGGGAGGACGTTGGTCGAGCCGTCGGAGAGCCGGACCCCGGTGCCGGCGGCCGCCACCTGCATGACCGCCTTGGCGTGGTCGGCCACGGGATGGTCCATGCTCTGGTGGGCCGCGCTGACGCCGCAGGCGGCGCTGTAGTCGAAGGTCCCGTAGTGCAGGCCGGTGGCCCGCCCCTCGGCGGCCTCGATCATCCGGGCGACGGTGGCCCGGCCGTCCGGGCCGAGGATCGCCTGGGTGGTCTCGATCTGGATCTCGAAACCGATCCGGCCGGCGGGCAGCCCGGCCCTGCCCTCGAAATCCTCCAGCAGTCGGACCAGCGCGGTGACCTGCTCGGCGTAGGTCACCTTGGGCAGGGTGAGCACCAGGCCTTCCGGCAGCCCGCCGGCGGCCGACAGGGTGGCCAGGAACAGTTCGAGGGTGCGGATGCCGCGGGCCCGGACGGCGGCCTCCATGCACTTGATCCGGATGCCGAGGTACGGCGGGGCGCTGCCCTCGGCCACCGTCGCGGCGACCAGCTCGGCGGCGCGGACGGCGGCCGCGTCCTCCTCCGCGTCGGGGCGGGGGCCGTAGCCGTCCTCGAAGTCGATCCGCAGGTCCTCGATCGGCTCGCGCTCCAGCTTGGCGCGGACCCCGGCGTACACCTCGGCGAGCAGTTCGTCGTCCGCGACGCCGAGGGCGCGGGCGAGCTCGGCGGGGGTGGCGGCGTGGCGGTCCAGGGCTTCCCGGGCCCGGCGGCCCCACTCCCGCACGGTGTCGGCGCCGAAGGCGTCGGCCGGGACGTAGACGGTGTGCACCGGCTGCCTGGTCCCGGGCTCACCCGGGTAACGGCGCGCCAGGTCGGCGTCGACCGGGGCGAGCAGCGCCTCCACGGCGGCGCGGGCCGCGGTGGAGAAGGAGGCCCCGCCTGCCGGCCCGGTTGCGTCGGCTCCGACCCCTGTCATCCGCGCTCCTCCATGCCGAACCTTCGCTTCAACACTTTGTTGAAGCGAAGGTAGCTCCGGCGTGACCGGGCGTCAATGACCGGCATCCGCGGCCGACCGGTCCCCGGACGGTGGCGGCTGCGGTCAGTCCCTCCCGGCGGCGGCGTAGCGCTCGTTCAGCTCCGGGTACAGGTCGGCGACCTCCTTGGGGTGCACCGAACCGTCCGGGCCCTTCCCGGTGACGCCGAACTCCCTGGTCAGCCAGTCTGCGAGGCGCTGGGGGTCGGGCTGGTGGCCGTAGCTGTCCATGTACGAGACGAGCGCCTCGTAGGCGAGGTCCGGGTCGAGGCGCGCGGGCACCGGAGGGACCTCGCGCTGCTCGGCGTGGACCGGCTGCTCGGCGTGGGCACGCTCGTCGGCCGGGACCGGCTGCTCGGGCTCGGTGGGCTGCTCGGGCCGCTGCTGCGGGCCGACCGGGTGCTGCGCCTGCGGACCGGGCGCGGGCTCAGGCGCGCGAACGGAGGCGGAGTCGGGCTCCTCGGCGACCGGGCGCGGCGGCTTGAACCAGGGCGAGGCCTGGCCGGGCACCCGCCCGCCCGGGGCGGCGTCGGCCGGGTGGCCGGTGGTGCGGACCGGGCGGGCGGTCCAGACGTTCAGCTCCTCGCCACGCGGCTGCGGGAGGGCGTCCACCGCCTCCTCCGGCTCCTGGGCGACCCGCAGCCGGACGGCGGCCAGCTTCGCGAGCATCGGTGCGGCGACCTCGGCGGACATCGGCGCGACGGTCGCGGACTGCTGCGGCTGTTCGGGCTGGGCCTGCTGGACCTGCTGGACCTGCGAAGCAGCCTGCTGGACGGCCTGCGGTGCCTGCTGCTGGTGCTGGGACTGCTGGGCCTGGACCTCGGCGGCCGGGGCGATGGCCGCGGTGGCGCGGTGCTCCTGAGGGACCGTTTCCTGCGCCTCCGCCTCCGCCGACAGCTCGATGGCCTCGCGCTCCCGTCCCTCGTCGTCCAGCCGGTCGAGCAGGGCCGGGTCCAGCGGCACGCCGAACTTGGCGAGCTTGAGCGGCAGCAGCGCCTGGATCGGCGCCGAGCGGCGCCAGCCACGGCCGTACCGGAAGCGCAGCTGCGCCCGGTAGACCAGGCGGTTCTGTTCGAGTCGGATGACCTCGTCGTAGGAGCGGAGCTCCCAGAGCTTCATCCGCCGCCAGAGCCGGAAGGTCGGCACCGGGGAGAGGATCCAGCGCATCACCCGGACCGACTCCATGTGGCGGTCCGCCGTGATCGCCGCGATCCGGCCGACCGCGTGCCGAGAGGCCTCGACCACGACGACGAAGAGCACCGGAATGACGGCGTGCATCCCCATGCCGAGCGGGTCTCCCCAGGAGGCGGCCGCGTTGAAGGCGATGGTGGCGACGGTCAGCAGCCACGCGGTCTGCCGCAGCATCGGGAAGGGTATTCGCAGCCAGGTCAGCACCAGGTCGAGCGCGAGGAGCACGACGATGCCGGCGTCCACACCGATCGGGAAGGCGTAGGAGAAGGCTCCGAAGCCCTTCTCCACGGCCAGTTCGCGCACCGCGTTGTACGACCCCGCGAAGCCGATGCCCGAGATGATGACGGCACCGGCCGCGACCAGGCCGAGCAGGCCCCGATGGGCCTTGGTGAGCGTTGGGCGTGCCATTACGTCTATCAACCCCTGGATGTCGGCTGCTGCCGTACGCTGCCTCGGCTGCCGAGTCCCGTTGCTGGGCCCCCGGACGGCTGAGCAATCTCCGGGCTCGGCCCACCGGAGTTTACTCGTACACGTGTTTAAGCGTTCCCGCAGCCTGGGGTGTCACAGGGCGGCGGACCGACGCCGGTCTCCGGCACCGCGTGGAGCTGCGGTGGAGGCGGGTCGGATCGTCACCGGGGCCGCCCCGCCGTGCCGTTGAGGTAGGCGAGCACGGCCATCACCCGGCGGTTGGCGTCCTCGTCGGGGGCGAGTTCGAGCTTGCTGAAGATGTTGGCGATGTGTTTGGCCACCGCGCCGTCGCTCACCGACAGACGGGCGGCGATCGCCGAGTTCGAGCAGCCCTCGGCCATCAGCTCCAGCACCTCGCGCTCGCGCGGGGAGAGCCGCTGCAGCGGACCGGGCCGGCGCGAGGTGGTCTGCATCAGCTTGGCGATCACGTCCGGGTCCATGGCGGTGCCGCCGGAGGCCACCCGGCGGACCGCGTCGATGAACTGCCCGGCGTTGAACACCCGGTCCTTCAGCAGGTAGCCGATCCCTCCGGTGCCGTCGGCCAACAACTCCCGCGCGTAGAGCTGCTGGACGTGCTGCGACAGCACCAGCACCGGCAGGCCCTCGATCTCCCGCCGGGCCTTGAGCGCAGCCTGCAGGCCCTCGTCGGTGAGCGTCGGGGGCAACCGGACGTCGACCACGGCCACGTCCGGGCGGTGGGTCAGCAGCGCCTCCAACAGCTCGGGACCGGTCTCCACCGCCGCGGCGATGGTGAAGCCGTGCGCTTCCAGCAGCCGGATCAGGCCTTCGCGAAGGAGGTAGAGGTCCTCGGCGAGGACAACTCGCACGGCAACTCCAAGGTGATGGTGGTGGGTCCGCCCGACGTGCTGTCGATGGAGAGGACACCGTCGAAGGTACCCAATCGCTTCTCGATCCCGCGCAGCCCCGTCCCGCGCGAAGGGTCCGCCACCCCCACGCCGTCGTCCGTCACCGTGACCCGCAGGAAGCCGGCCCGGTAGAGGATGTCCACCCACACCTGCTCCGCCCCGGAGTGCTTGGCCGCGTTGGCCAGCAGCTCGCAGACGCTGAAGTACACGGCGGCTTCCACGGCGGCCGGCAGCCGGTCCGGCAGGCTCACGCACACCTCGGTCGGCAGCGCGCTGTCCAGCGCCAACAGCTGGACGGCGTCGCCCAGCCCGCGCTCGGCGAGCACCGGCGGGTGAATGCCCCGCACCAGGTCCCGTAGCTCCTGGAGGGCCCGGGCGGACGACTGGCGGGCCTCGGCGAGGAGCTCCCGCGCGGCCTCCTGGTCGGTGTCCATCAGGTGCTCGATGGTGCCCAGCGTCATCCCGATCGCGACCAGCCGCGCCTGGGCGCCGTCGTGCAGGTCCCGCTCGATCCGCCGCAGCTCGGCCGCCTGGTTGCCCACCGCGTCCGCCCGCGTCTCCGTCAACTCGGCCACCCGCCTGGTCAACTGGGCGTGCGAGGCCCGGCCGTCCTGGTCCAGCACCCGCCGGGCAGCCTCCGCGTACATCCGCACCGCGAACGGTGCCACGAGTATCCCGACCACGATCATGGCCGCCCCGAGCACGGTGCTCACCAGGATGGACGCCATCCGGCCGCTCAGCGGGCCGAAGTCGTTCACCGTCACCGGCCCCGACAGGACGTAGACGACGCCCAGCCCGAGCAGAACGGCCACCGGGCCGACCACGGCCGCCACGAGGAGCGGGTTCACCAGCATCCAGAGCAGCTCGGCGCGGGTGGTCCGGTCCCGCAGGCCCCAGTGGACCAGCTGCGCGTACTTCGCCACCGTCCGCGAGCGGTGGTACGTGTACCCCGTCCACCAGTGCCCGCGCCCGTCCAACTCCAGCTCCGGGCGCGGAGCATAGGTGGCCGGCAGCCGTATGCCGAACCAGCGCGCCAGCTGGCCGCGGGCACGGTCGGCGACGCTGCGGACCAGGAAGGCCGCCACCACCGAGCCGGCGATCGCCGCCACCAGCAGCGCCGCGAGGATCTCCGGAGAGTAGTTCTGGAGGAACTGGGCCGTGGCCACCCCGGACAGAACGGCTGCCGCCACCGGCAGCACCACCCCCGGCACCGCGGTCAGCAGCAGTACGACCAGCCGGGTCAGAGCCTCGCCGCCGGTCTCGAAGGCTGCCCGGGCCTGCGCACCTAGGGACGTGCCGCCTGTACGACTCACTGTTGTCACGGGAAGCTCCTGATGCCGGTACCGATCGTCCTCCGTCAGTCTTCACGAACCGTCCATCACCCACACTGGCCATGGCACCCCAATTCCGGGGTGGACCTAGGACCACCTGCCAGTGGACAGAGTGACACCAGCGAGTGAGATGGCCCGGAAATGCGAAAAGCCCCTGATCCGAATGGATCAGGGGCTTTTCAGAAGAATTGTTCGGCGGCGTCCTACTCTCCCACAGGGTCCCCCCTGCAGTACCATCGGCGCTGTGAGGCTTAGCTTCCGGGTT
>NZ_JBSFKF010000045.1:0-53832 GCF_053598415.1 Kitasatospora sp. NPDC001132
GAGTCCTTGCCGCCGGAGAAGAGGATCACCGGGCGCTCGAACTCCCCCGCGACCTCGCGGAAGACGTGCACCGACTCGGCCTCCAGCGCGTCCAGGTGGGACAGCGCGAACGGGGTGTCGTCGGTCCGGACCGGGCTGTCCGTCGCGGTGGTCATGCCAGGCCCCTCTCGGTCAGGAAGACGTACAGCTCGGCGGCGGACTCGGCCACCTCGCGGCCCCGGGTCTGCAGGCGCAGCTCGGGGTCCCGCGGCGCCTCGTACGGGTCGTCCACCCCGGTGAGGCCGGAGATCTCCCCGGCGGCCTGCTTCGCGTACAGGCCCTTGACGTCGCGTTCGGCGCACAGCTCGACGGGGGTGGCGACGTGCACCTCCAGGAACTCGGTGCCGTTCGCGGCGTGGCGCTCGCGCACCGCGGCGCGGGAGTCCGCGAACGGGGCGATCACCGGGGCCAGCACCTTGACGCCGTTCGCCGCCAGCTTCTCGGCGACGAAGCCGATCCGGGTGACGTTGGTGTGGCGGTCCTCGCGGGAGAAGCCCAGGCCCTTGGAGAGGAACTCGCGGATCTCGTCGCCGTCCAGGACCTCCACCCGGTGCCCCTCGGCGCGCAGCCGCTCGGCGAGGGCGAACGCGAGGGTGGTCTTGCCCGCGCTGGGCAGCCCGGTCAGCCACACGGTGGCGCCGCGCTCGCAGGGTGCGGCCGTAGGGGCCGCCTCTGCGGCTCCGTCGGCGGCCAGGGTGTGAGCTGTCACGGGTTCTTCCTTACGCAGTGGTTGACGGTTCGTCCGGCGGGTTCGTCAGAGGTGGATGCCGCACTCGGTCTTGCCGGAGCCGGACCAGCGGCCGGCCCGGGCGTCCTCGCCCTCGCCGGGCTTGCGGGTGCAGGACAGCGGGGAGCAGCCGATCGAGGTGTAACCCTCCCACAGCAGCGGGTTGAGCAGCACGCCGTTGGCGGCGACGTAGGCGTCCACGTCCTCCTGGGTCCAGCGGGCGATCGGCGCGATCTTGACCTTGCGGCGCTTCGGGTCCCAGGACACCACCGGGGTGTTCGCCCGGGTCGGCGACTCGTCGCGGCGCAGCCCGGTCGCCCAGGCGTCGTAGCCGGCCAGGCCCCGGTCGAGCGGCTCGACCTTGCGCAGCGCGCAGCACAGGTCCGGGTCGCGGTCGTGCAGGTGCGGCCCCAGCTCGGCGTCCTGCTCGGCCACCGTCTTCAGCGGGGTGAGCGTGATGACGTTGACCGGCATCGTCGCGGCCACCGCGTCCCGCGTCCCGATGGTCTCCGGGAAGTGGTAGCCGGTGTCCAGGAACACCACGTCCACCCCGGGGAACACCGAGGACGCCAGGTGGGCGACGACCGCGTCCTCCATCGAGGAGGTGACGCAGAACCGCGGGCCGAAGGTGTCCGCGGCCCACCGGAGGACCTCCTGCGCGCTCGCCTCCTCCAGCTCGCGGCCGGCCCGCTCCGCGACCGACGCGTGGTCAGGAACGGTGCTGCTCATGGGACGTACCCCCGTGGTCGGTCGGTGCCAGCAGGCCGAGGAACTTCAACTGGAAGGCGCGGCGGCAGCCGTGGCACTCCCAGGCGCCGTGCCCGGCCTCGGAGGGGCGCAGGTCCTCGTCCCCGCAGTACGGGCAGAAGAAAGGGGCCGCTCGTTCACTCACGACAGCTGCTCCTCGGTCGCCCGGGCCGCCCACTGGGCGAAGCGCTCGCCCTCGGTGCGGTCGGCCTGGTAGCGGGTCAGTACCCGTTCGACGTAGTCGGGCAGGCCCGCGCTGGTGACCTTGAGGCCGCGGACCTTGCGGCCGAAGCCGGCCTCCAGGCCGAGCGCGCCGCCGAGGTGCACCTGGTAGCCCTCGACCTGGTTGCCGTGTTCGTCGGTGACCAGCTGGCCCTTGAGGCCGATGTCGGCGACCTGGATGCGGGCGCAGGCGTTCGGGCAGCCATTGATGTTGATGGTCAGCGGCTCGGCGAAGTCCGGCAGGCGCTGCTCCAGCTCGTCGATGAGCGTGCGGCCGCGCTCCTTGGTCTCGACGATGGCGAGCTTGCAGTACTCGATGCCGGTGCAGGCCATGGTGCCGCGGCGGAACGGCGAGGGGGTGACCCGCAGGTCGAGCGCCTCCAGGCCGGCCACCACGGCCTCGACGTGCTCCTCGGCGATGTCGAGGATGAGCATCTTCTGCTCGGCGGTGGTGCGCACCCGGTCGCTGCCGTGGGCGGCGGCGAGGTCGGCGATCCGGCCGAGCAGTTTGCCGTCGACCCGGCCGACGCGCGGCGCGAAGCCGACGTAGAACCGGCCGTCCCGCTGCCGGTGGACGCCGACGTGGTCGCGCCAGCGGGCGGCGGGCTCGGCGGGGGCGGGGCCGTCGAGCAGCGGGCGCCCGAGGTACTCCTCCTCCAGCACCCGGCGGAAGCGCTCCACGCCCCAGTCGGCGACCAGGAACTTCAGCCGGGCACGGTTGCGCAGGCGCCGGTAGCCGTAGTCGCGGAAGATGCCGATGACGCCGCCGTAGACGTCGGGCACCTCGTCCAGCGGGACCCACGCGCCCAGCCGCACGCCCAGCTTGGGGTTGGTGGACAGGCCGCCGCCGACCCACAGGTCGAAGCCGGGCCCGTGCTCGGGGTGGACCACGCCGACGAAGGAGACGTCGTTGATCTCGTGCGCGACGTCCAGCAGCGGGGAGCCGGAGACGGCGCTCTTGAACTTGCGCGGCAGGTTGGAGAAGTCCGGGTTGCCGATGAAGCGGCGCTGGATCTCCTCGATCGCGGGCGTGCCGTCGATGATCTCGTCCTCGGCGATGCCGGCCACCGGGGAGCCGAGGATGACGCGCGGGGTGTCACCGCAGGCCTCGGTGGTGGACAGGCCGACGGCCTCCAGCTTCCGCCAGATCGCCGGGACGTCCTCGATCCGGATCCAGTGGTACTGGATGTTCTGGCGGTCGGTCAGGTCGGCGGTGCCGCGGGCGTACTCCTCGGAGACCTCGGCGATCGCCCGCAGCTGGGGGACGGTCAGCCGGCCGCCGTCGATGCGCACCCGGAGCATGAAGAACTCGGCATCCAGCTCGTGCGGTTCCAGGATCGCGGTCTTGCCGCCGTCGATGCCCTCCTTGCGCTGGGTGTAGAGCCCCCACCAGCGCATCCGGCCGCGCAGGTCGGCGGGGTCGATCGAGCCGAAGCCCTGGTGCGCGTAGATCGTCTCAATGCGTGTCCGCACATTGAGACCGTCGTCATCCTTCTTGAACTGCTCGTTGGCGTTCAGGGGGGTGTGGTGGCCCATGCCCCACTGGCCCTCGCCGCGGTGGCGGGTCACCTTGCGGGCCGCTGCGGGGCGGCGCTCGGCGGCGCGGTCGGCCGTGGGCTCGACGGTCTCGGGGGAGGTGGCCATGGTGAAGTCCTTCGG
Source organism: Kitasatospora sp. NPDC001132 (assembly GCF_053598415.1). Taxonomy (NCBI): domain Bacteria; kingdom Bacillati; phylum Actinomycetota; class Actinomycetes; order Kitasatosporales; family Streptomycetaceae; genus Kitasatospora; species Kitasatospora sp. NPDC001132. Next base: position 3,395 of record NZ_JBSFKF010000045.1, read on the forward strand.
GGCAGGTGGCGCTGGCGCCGAATGGGTCGCGGGGCGTGCTCGGCCGTGCGGTGCTGCTCTGACCTGCGGATTTCTCAAGGCCTTGAGGGCAGTGACCGGGACCGGGCGGGCTCCTGCGCATCCGCTGCGGCGGGGATGGCGGAGAGGGTCGACGCCGGGTGCGGTGGTGCGGGCGGCGTTGGGCTCAGGTCACCGGACAGATGGCGCTGGACACGCGAAGGAGATCGACGTGGAGTCGACCTACCAAGGTGGTTCCGGCGCTAGACATGGCAAGAGATTCGCACGGCGCGGGACTCGCGGTCCACTAACATCCGAATAATGGACGCTGATGTTCCGTCATGTGGGACACCCGGATGTTCCCGCCGCTCCCCGCCCGGACGCCCGGCCACACGTCCCCGCCCCGGGGAGATCAACCGCGCGGCCCCGGCCCGATACGGTTGGCCCTGTGCAAGCAGCAGGCGATACGAGCAGACCGAACGCCGAGCGGCCCTCCCGACGCCGGGGCAAGGGCTCCCGGCGCGCGGCCAAACAGGCCACCTGGTACCGCACGGCGTGGGACCTGGTGAAGGACACCACCAACACCTGCGTCGAGTACCGGGTCACCGGGCTCGCCGCGGAGGCGGCCTTCTTCACCCTGCTGTCGATCCCACCGCTGCTGCTCGGCCTGGCCGGCACCCTCGGCTACCTCGACCAGTTCCTCGGCGCGGAGACCATCGAGCGGCTCAAGCACGACATCGTCTCGGCCTCCGGCACGGTGCTGTCGGACTCCTCCGTCAACGACGTCGTGGTCCCGCTGCTCAACCAGGTGTTCGACACCGCCCGGCCCGACCTCGTCTCGATCGGCTTCCTGCTGTCCCTGTGGTCCGGCTCCAGAGCCCTCTACATCTTCATCGACACCATCACCGTCATGTACGGGCTCGACGGCAAGCGGGGCATCGTCAAGACCCGGCTGATGTCGCTCGGCCTCTACTTCGGCGCCCTGGTGATCGGCTCGCTGGTGCTGCCGCTGCTGATGGCCGGGCCCGGGCTGGTGGAGAACGCCGTGCCGGGGGTGGCCGGGCTGGTCGGCGCCCTCTACTGGCCGGTCGCGATCGTGCTGCTGATCGTCTCGCTGACCACCCTCTACCACCTGGCCGTCCCGGTCTCGACCCCGTGGCGCGAGGACATCCCCGGCGCCCTGGTCGCCTTGGTGGTGCTGGTCTTCTGCAGCGTCGGCCTGCGGGTCTACCTGGTCAGCTCGATCGAGGGCCGCTCGGGCGAGGGCCCGTCGGTGTACGGCTCGCTGGCGGCGCCGGTGGCCGTCCTGCTGTGGATCTTCGTGGTGGCGCTCGCGGTGCTCATCGGCGCCGCGATGAACGCCGCGATAGACCGCCGCTGGCCCACCCTGGAGACCGCCGACGCGCGCGCCGAGAACGAGCGCGCCCACGAGGAGGCGGCCGCCGCCGTGGTCCGCGAGGTCGCTGCCCGGCGGGCCGTCGAACGGGCCCGGCGCGCCCGCGAACTCGGGCTCGCCGAGGGCGTCGAGGAGGAGTGGGGCGAGGACGAGGGCGACGACGTCGACGCGCCCTCCGAGTACCCCGAGCGGTGGGCCGACGTGCTGGCCGCGGACAACGTGCGCGGGCGGCTCACCGCCCGCGGCGGGCCGCACCACCGGCCCGGACCGCCGCCGCCGGACAGCGACCGGCCGGCGGGGCCGCCGCCGGGAGGTGTGCCGGGGCCGCAGCCGGGCGGGCAGCCGGGAGCGCCTGGTGCGGCGGGTTCGCAGCCGGGGCCGGTGCCGGGGTTCCCGCCGCGGCCGCCCCGGCCGCCGTGGGAACAGCGGTAGGCGGGCGGACGACAGGAGACGGGCAGGGCCTCTCCCGCGGGTGCGGGGGAGGCCCTGTCGCGTCGGTGGGTCAGGTGGCCGACCGGGGGGAGGCCCGGTCCGGCGGGAGGCCGTGGCGGGGGTGCGGCTCGGCCGGGGCGGCGGGGGTGTAGGCGGCGGGGACCGGGCCGGTCGGGGCCGCCGGGTCCGTGGGGTCCTGGGCCGGCGGGTTCTGGGCGGGCAGGGTCGGGGCTGACCGGTTCTGGGCGGGCGGGTTCTGGGCTGACGGGTCGTACGGGTCGTAGGGTGACGGGTCGGTCGCGAGCGCCTCCGCCGTACGGCCCTGGGGCTGGGTCGGGAGCGGCTCCGGGGAGGGCCGGTGCGGGTCCAGCGCGGTGCGACCGGAGGAGTCGCTCAGCTTGATCAGCAGCGCCAGCATCAGCCAGTTCGCCAGCAGCGACGAACCGCCGGCGGCCAGGAACGGCAGCGCCTTGCCGGTCAGCGGCACCAGCCCGCTCACCCCGCCGACCACCACGAACACCTGGAGCGCCAGCGCCGCCGACAGGCCGGTCGCCAGCAGCTTGCCGAACGGGTCGGTCAGGCCGATCGCGGTGCGCAGACCGCGCTGGATCAGCAGCACGTAGACCAGCAGCACCGCGGTCACCCCGGCCAGGCCCAGCTCCTCGCCGATGGTGGTGAAGATGAAGTCGCTGCGCCCGGCGAAGCCGATCAGCCAGGGCCGCCCCGAGCCCAGACCGGTCCCGGTCAGGTGTCCGGTGCCCAGGCTGAACAGCGCCTCGGCGGGCTGCTCGGAGATCGCCTGGTCGTGCACCGGCTTGTAGTAGTCGAGCGGGTGCAGCCAGGCCTCGACGCGGCCGTGCACGTGCGGCTCCACGGTGCCGACCACCGCCGCGCCGCCGACCGCCATCAGCAGGCCGAGCACCACCCAGCTGGTGCGCTCGGTCGCGACGTACAGCATCACGATGAAGACGCCGAAGAAGATCAGCGAGGTGCCCAGGTCGCGTTCGAAGATCAGCACCAGCAGGCTGACCACCCAGATCGCCAGCACCGGGCCGGCGTGCCGTCCGCGCGGCAGGGTCAGCCCCCAGAGCTTCCGCCCGGCCAGCGCCAGCGCGTCCCGGGAGGCCATCAGGTACCCCGCGAAGAAGATCGTGATCGCGACCTTCACGAACTCGTCCGGCTCGAAGGAGAGTCCGAACAGCCGGATCCAGCGCTTGGCGCCGAAGCTGTCGCCCGGGGAGAGCACCGGCGCGGCCAGCAGGACCAGCGCACCCGCCATCAGCAGGTAGACGTAACGCTGGAAGAAACGGTGGTGCTTGACGAGGACGATCAGCGCGAGCGCCACCGCCACCGAGACGAACACCCACATCAGCTGGGACGGCGCGGCCGGGATCTTCTGGTAGTCGCCCTTCGCGGCGTGCGCGGCCTTGTAACTGAAGTCCAGCCGGTCCAGCAGCACCAGCCCGAAACCGGTCAGGAAGACGCCCAGCGGCAGGATCAGCGGATCGGCGTACGGGGCGAACCTGCGCACCGCCAGATGGGCCACCCCGGCCAGCGCGCCCAGCGACAGGCCGTGCACCAGCAGCCCGGGCGGCATCCGGCCGGTGAGCGCCAGGTCGGCGTCGATGTGTCCCGCCAGGCAGACGGCCACCGCGAGGGTCAGCAGGCCCAGTTCGATGTTGCGGTGGCGCGCCGCGAGGCGGCGGCCGTCGCCGCGTGCAGTCGTTCGCACCTCTTGTCATCCCCTTGTCGAGCACGTGGCGGGTCTCGCCGACGGCGCATCCTGCCAGACGTTTGTGTCTTCGCCGCGGTTGCCGGAAGAAGCGGCAGGAGGACAGGACTTTGCCTGGGCAAAGCTTTGTTGGGGCCGGGTAAAGCCTTGTTCAGGCCCGGGTATAGAGGCGGGCCCCGGATGCGGCGGGGCGGCCGCGCACGGACATCATGGCCGGGCGCCGGGGTGCCCCGGTGCCGGGGCGGCCGACCCGGGGTTGCCGACCGGGCGGGGCCGCCGGGACGAGCGAGGTGAGCGGGCGGATGGACGCAGTGGTGGACGGCGCGGCGAGCGGCCTGGCGGGTGGCCTGGCGGGCGGCCCGGTGGGCGGCCCCGCTTCGGTGCTCGCCTACAGCGGGCCGCCGCCGTGGCGGTGGTCCGACCTGGCGACGTCCTGGACGGTGGAGCCGCTGGTGCTCACGCTGTCGGTGCTGCTCGCCGTCTGGTACCTGGCGGCGGTGCGCAGGGTCGGCCGGGCGGCCGGGGAACGGGCGGCCGGGGAACGGGCGGCCGGGGAGGCGGTCGCGGGGGGCGGCGGGGACCGGGACGGCGGTGCGCGGCGCGGTGGCGGGCGGCCGGGGACCGGGGCCGGTGGCGGGCGCTGGCAGCCCACCCGTACCGCGGCGTTCCTCGGCGGGCTGCTGCTGTGGATCTGGTGCACCTGCTCCGGCCTCGGCGTGTACGACCGGATCCTCTTCACCGACCGGGCCGTGCAGGTCGTCCTGCTGCTCATGGTCGTCCCGCTGCTGCTCGCGCTCGGCGCGCCGGTCTCGCTGCTGGTCGAGTCGGCGCCGGCGACCCGGCGGGAACGCCTCCTGCGGGCGCTGCGCAGCCGCCCGTCCAAGGTGCTGATGTTCCCGGCGGTCTCCACGGCGCTGCTGATGGCGCCGCCGTGGCTGCTCTACTTCACGCCCTGGTACGAGTGGTCGGTGTCCAGCGGGCTCGGGAACACGGTGCTGCACCTGGCGCTGGTGCTGCTGGGCCTCGCGTACTTCTGGCCGCGCCTGCAGATCGACCCGGTCGGGCACGAGTACCCGCACCTGGTCGGGCTGTTCATCACCTTCGCCGAGGTGATCTTCGACGCGGGACTCGGGATCGTGCTGATCTACGGCGGGCACCTGGTCGCCGAGCACCACTACGTGGCGCTCGGGCGGCCGTGGGGGCCGAGCCTGGCACAGGACCAGACCTGGGGCGGCAACGCGTTCTGGGTGCTGGGGGACCTGGTCGGGCTGCCGTTCCTGGCCGCGCTGGTGCGGCGGATGGTCGTGCAGGGGCGGGAGGAGACCGAGGCGGTGGACGCCGAACTGGACGCCCGCTTCGCGGCGGCGGCCGCGCGGGCACGGGCGGCGGGGCAGCCGGAGGAAGAGGAGACGGGGATGCGGCCGTGGTGGCTGGACGACCCGAACCTCAAGCACCGGTACGGAAGAGGATAGGGCGGGCCAATTTTGGCCCGCTGAGTCCTCCCCGGCACCCCCTCGCCACGTTTCCGCACATAGAGGGAAAAGCCCCGCCGAAGCGGGGCTGGAGGGGGAGGGAGCACCGGTCACGGGGTGTAGAAGAGGGCCGTTGCCTCCTGGATCTGGACGACGGCGCGGGCGAAGGTCTCAGGTGCTTTGCCCCACGGGTCGGTGATGCCGGTGCCGAGGATGCGGACAGGGCGGTTCCGGCGGCGAGCGCATCCACGTAGTCGGAGTGCGTCCCGGGCCAGGAGAGGGGATCAAGGAGCCAGCCCGAGGGGTTATCGCTACCGGGGCCAGCCTCACGAAGCAGGGACTTGGGGAGCTTCCCGCCGTCGCTGCCGAGGGCCTGGGGGGTGAAGATGCGTACCGGGGCCGGGCCCGGCAGCCCGATCGCAGCGTGCGCACCGTCGACATCGCGAAGATTGCCGACGACGTCGACGAACTCCTGGCTTTCTATGACTTCCCCGCGGAGCATTGGGTCCACCTGCGCACGACAAACCCCATTGAATCAACCTTTTCAACTGTGAAGCTTCGAACGAAGGTCACCCGCGGCGCGGGGAGTCCGGCCGCGGCGCCGGCAATGGTGTTCAAGCTGGCAGAGTCGTCGCAGGCCCGCTGGCGCGCGGTCACCGCACCCCACCTCGTGGCCCTCGTGCGCGCCGGCGCGCGGTTCGAGAACGGTCACCTCGTCGAGTGCCCCGAGGCCGCCGTCGCCTGACCGTCAGTCACCCGTACTGCAAATCTTGACAACTGCTCAACGGTAACTGAGCAGATCCCCAGGCTGACAGTCCAGCACCTCGCAAATGGCCGCCAGGGTAGAGAAGCGAACCGCCTTGGCTCGGCCGTTCTTCAGGATCGACAGGTTGGCGATGGTGATGCCCACACGCTCGGCCAGCTCGGTGAGGGTCATCCCGCGCTCGGCCAGCACGGCGTCAAGGTGCACCTCGATGCGGTGCGGCTCGTCCTGGCCGGAACCCATATCAGACCAGCCCTTCCACATCGTCGCGGAGCTTGCTGCCATGGTCGAACGCTTCGGCCAGCGCGAAGAGCACGAGACCTCCCAGCAGTGGCATGAACGAGATCTCCAGCGGGACTGTCAGATCCGCGCCGCTCCGAGCCTCGCCGACCAGGAAAATGTGGCACCCATAGGTAAGGAACTGTACGGCTGTTCCGCCGAATGCGGCGATCACGCCCGCCTGGCGCAGGCGGCGGGGAATCCGGGCATGGAACGGGTCGCCCGCCTTCATCGCACGGGCGAGCGCGTACAGCGGGATGGTGACCGCGAGAACGACGAGCAGTGGACCGGCGATGGCCAGCCGGCCGGCCACATACTCGGCGAGGCCGGGATCCGACAGTCGCACCAGCACGTCACCGCCTGTGATGTCCGCGGTCTGCCCGTTGAGGCCGGGTACGGCCCGTTCGATCGCGCTCTCACTGACCTTGGCCCGTACCTCGACGAGACCGAAGGTTCGGTCCGTCACGAAACGGCGGAGAGTGCTGCCCGTGACGAGCGCGACCGCGGCGCCGACCGCGGAGGCGGCGATGGCCGCGCCCAGCAGCATGCGGAACAGTCCGGACGCCTCTCTGCGCGTCCGCTTGGCGAGTGTGTTGCCGAGCGCGGCAAGACACAACGCCACCGGGACGATCACTGAGCCCCCGTCGACCAGATCTCCGAGCCTGTCCCTCAGGAAGTGAAGGCCGACAGCCACTGCGCCGAGGAGGACCAGAATCGCCAGGCCGCCGAGGGCGTCCTTGGCCGTGGCCTCCTTGTCTGCTGACGTGTTTTCGCTGCCAGGGGTGGGCTGGCGGTCGGTTGTGCTCACGGTTCCCTCCGATGTCGAGCCGTGGCGGAAGCCCGGCTACATCGATAAACGATAATATCGTTTATCGATAACCGCAACAGATGGGTCCGTACGCGTATCTCGGACCGGCTCGTTCGCACCCGGACGCGCAGGGCCCGTGGTGCCCGCGCGTGACCAGCCAGAGGAGCCACCTGGCAGGCCGCACGATCCATCGGCATGGCGGTCGCCTGTCGCAACCGTCGCCCGGCAGCCGACTGGCCCTCTACACCGCCTACGAATCGGTCACAAAGCCGGCCGCCGTTGCCTGGTCGCACGTCACCCAGACCACAACTCTGGACGATTGCTCGCGCGAGCACTTGGACTCAAGGTGATGTCGTGCTCGAAGCGGATGTACTCGCTCACCGGCTCGGAGACGATCCGGGCCCGGCGGACAGCGACACCGCGGTCAACGGTCCGGCGGATCAACTCCAGCCACGGGCGCCACCACGACGCACGGTCCGCAGGGTCGTCACGGTGGCCGGCCTGCCAGGCGAGGAACATGGGGTCGTCCCGCATGTACCCGTTGCGCATCTCAAGATGCAGCGCTGACTCCTGGCACTGAGTGAGGAGTTCCGTGGCCGGGCAGCTTGAGCTGCGCCCGACGCTCCTCGTCCAGCACCTTCCCCCCGGATGAGGTAGTTGGACCGAGCTTGCAGCATGCAACGGCCCGACCACTACGAGTTTGCGGACGTTTGCGCGAGCGGGAGGGCACGATGGACTGGATGGACGCCCCCAAACCGGCGGTCCACCCCGCAGGTCAAAAATAGGTTGGCCGAAATCCCCCGCCCCGCTAGCGTGTGACACATCCGGTTCGGGGGCCATTGGGCCGCCCGAGGAGTAGAGAGCAGGAGGTGAACCCCAGTGGTCGTTGTCGCCCCGATAGCTGCCCAGGGCAGCACTCGCGTTCACCTCCTTTCCCCGGCCGCCGGCTGAGCCCTTCACGCCAGCCGTAGCCCGCCGGGACCATCTCCTCCCGAAGGGCCACTGCGTTGTTCAACGCTGCCTCCGTTCCGTCGTTCTCTTCTCTCTCTTCCTCGTCGCCGTCGTCCTCCGCTGACGCCTCCGTGCTGGCCGGCTACGGCTGGACGCCCGAGCTCGCGGAGCTGTTCACTCCGTTCGGCGAGGCCGGGCTGCTCCCGGCCCGGATCGTCCGGGTCGACCGCGGCCAGTGCGACGCCGTCATCGCCGACCCGGAGACGGGTGAGTTGCGCACCGTCCGGTTCGACACCCGGCCGGTGGGCGACGCCGACATGATCAACTGCCCGTGCACGGGCGACTGGGCGGCGGTCGACCTGCACGCCCAGCCGATGGCCTCCGTCGCCGCTCTGATGCCGCGCTCCACCGCGATCATCCGCAAGGTGGCCGGCAAGCGCTCCGACGGCCAGGTGCTGGCCGCCAACGTCGACACCGTGCTGATCGCCTCCTCGCTCGCCACCGACCCCGACCTCGGGCGGATCGAGCGCTTCCTCGCCCTGGCCTGGGAGTCCGGCGCCGACCCGCTGGTCGTCCTCACCAAGGCCGACCTCGTCGACGACGCCGACTTCATCCGGTCCGACGTCGAGGCGGTCGCCCCCGGAGTCACGGTGATCGTGGTGAGCGCCGAAACCGGCGAGGGCATGGACGTGCTCCGCGCCTGCACCCCCGGCACCACCGCGGTGATCGGCCAGTCCGGCGTCGGCAAGTCCACGCTCACCAACGCGCTCGTCGGCATCGACGTGATGACGGTCCAGGAGGCCCGCGCGGTCGACCAGAAGGGCCGCCACACCACGACCACCCGCGAGCTGATCCCGCTGCCCGGCGGCGGCGTGCTGATCGACACCCCCGGGCTGCGCGAGGTCGGCCTCTACGGTGGCGAGGGCGTGGACCTGGCCTTCGCCGACATAGCCGAGCTGGCCGAGGAGTGCCGCTTCCACGACTGCGGCCACCACACCGAGCCCGGCTGCGCGGTGCAGGCGGCGCTGGCCGACGGCACCCTGCCGCAGCGCCGGATGGACAGCTACCTCAAGCTCCAGCGCGAGAACGAGTGGATCGCCTCGCGCTCGGACGCCCGGGTGGCCAAGACGAGGCTGAAGAAGTGGAAGACGATCAGCAAGTCGATGCGAGCCGCGGGAGGTTCGGTGAAGCGCTGACCCCCGGCGCGGGCCGGCCGCCGCGCAACGGCCGCCGGCCGGCCTCCGCCGGGCCCGCCCGGCTCAGCGGAGGTCGGCCGTCAGCCGGAAGCGCTGCAGGACCACAGGAGTGGTGTCGTCCACGGTGAACTCCGGGTCGTCGAGGGCGTCGAGCAGCTCCGGGCTGCTCCAGAACTCCTCGTGGGCCGCGCGCCACTCGGCCACGCTGGTGCATCCCTCGCCCTCGTCCAGGGCGTGCTGGAGGTCGACCTCCGCGAGCGGGACCACTCGGACGTCCGTGGTCTCGATCACGGCGACCCTGCGGCCGTCCGAGTCGAGGACCGCGGCGCACTCACCGGGCAGCGGCAGGGGTTCGCCCTCGTGCTCGTAGTCGGCGACCAGGCCGGTGGTGCTGGTCTTGGCGCCGTCGAGGATCGCGGCGACCAGCTGGTCCCGCAGCGGGCCGGGGAACGCGAACTCGGCCGGAGGCAGGGCGACGACGCGCGGGTCGTCCGGACCGGTGTAGGACTGCTGCTCACTCATGGCGCGAGGGTAGCGGCGGGACGGCCTATGGGCTCGCGAATTTCGGGCCCGGCGGCCGAGGCCGCCGGCTGGGAGCCGGTGGCTGGTGGGTCCAGTGGGCCGGGAGCCGGTGGTGGTGGGCTCGTGGGCTATGGGGCTGTGGGGCTGTGGGCCGTGAGTCGTGGGGCCATGGCCGTGGGCCGTGGGTTATGGCCCCATCGGGTGGCGGGTGGCGGGTGGCGGGTGGCGGGTGGCGGGGCGGGAGGGGTGGGGTGGGGGAGGGGGAGGGCCCCCGAAGTGGCGATCAACGGCAATGTCCGATTTCCGCCAGTCACCCCCCACCCAGTGCCGCAAACTGGACAGCGTGATCGACGACGACATCCGGTACCGAGCCGTGGACAGCCGTGACTCCCGCTTCGACGGGGTCTTCTTCACGGCGGTCACCACCACCGGCATCTACTGCCGTCCGAGCTGCCCCGCCGTGACTCCCAAGCGCGTCAACTGTGTCTTCTACCCCAGTGCCGCGGCCGCCCAGGGCGCAGGATTCCGCGCCTGCCGGCGCTGCCGCCCCGACTCCGTGCCGGGCTCGCCCGAGTGGAACCACCGCGCCGACCTGGTCGGCCGTGCGATGCGTCTGATCGGCGACGGCGTGGTGGACCGCGAGGGCGTCGACGGCCTGGCCGGCCGCCTCGGCTACAGCGCCCGCCAGGTGCAGCGCCAGCTGACCGCCGAGCTTGGTGCCGGCCCCATCGCGCTGGCCCGAGCCCGCCGCGCGCAGACCGCCCGCCTCCTACTCCAGACCACCGAACTGCCCGTCACCGACGTCGCGTTCGCGGCCGGCTTCGCTTCCGTCCGCCAGTTCAACGACACCGTGCGCGAGGTCTACGACCGCACCCCCAGCGGCCTGCGCGCCGAGGTCGCCGCCGGCCGCCGCGGCGCGACCCCGGCCGGCGGCCTCACCCTGCGCCTCGCCTACCGCGGTGCGCTCGACAGCGAGCACCTGATCGACTTCCTCGCCCTGCGCGCCGTCCCCGGCGTGGAGGAGGTCGTCCCCGGCGCGCGCCCCGGCGTGCGCGTGTACCGCCGCACCCTCGCGCTCCCGTACGGCCACGGCATCGCCGAGGTCGAGGGCCTGGCGCCGGGCGAGCCGCCCACCCGCGGCTGGCTCGACTGCCGCCTGCTGCTGGCCGACCTGCGCGACCTGCCGACCGCCGTCCAGCGCCTGCGCATCCTCTTCGACCTGGACGCCGACCCGCTCGCGGTCGACGAGCAGCTCGGCGCGGACCCGCTGCTCGGCCCGCTGGTCCGCGAGCGCCTCGGTCTGCGCTCGCCCGGCCACGTGGACCCGCACGAGCTCGCCGTCCGCGCCGTCCTCGGCCAGCAGATCAGCGTCGTCGCCGCCCGTACCCTGGCGGGGCGGCTCGCCGAGAAGTACGGCACCCCGCTGCCCGAGCCCAGCGGCGGTCTGCGCCTGCTCTTCCCGACCGCGGCGGCCCTGGCCACCGCCGACCCCGAGGACTTCGCGATGCCCGCCGCCCGCCGCCGCGCGCTCACCGGCCTGTGCGCCGCGCTGGCCGAGGGCGTGGTCCGGCTCGACAGCGGGGTCGACCGGGAGGATGCCGCGGCCGGTCTGCTGGCTCTGCCCGGCATCGGCCCCTGGACGGTCGGCTACCTGCGGATGCGGGCCCTGGCCGACCCGGACGTCTTCCTCCCGAGCGACGTGGGCGTCAAGCACGGCCTGCTCCGCCTCGGCGCCGCCGGGGACCCGAAGTCCGCCGCCCGCGCCGCCGAGGCCTGGGCGCCGTGGCGGTCCTACGCCGTCCACCGGCTGTGGGCCGGTCCCGCCGGCACGGGCCCCGCCGGCACCGCTCCCGCCGGCACCGCCGCCGCGAGCAGCGGCATCAGCATCAGCACCAGCGCCACCGGCATCAGCGCCACCAGCACCGGAACGGAGAACGAACGAGCATGAGCACCACCGTCTACACCACCATGGAGAGCCCCTTCGGTCGGCTGCTGCTCAGCGGGGTGCTGCCGGAGGACGGCGGCCCGGCCGCGCTGGCCACCGTCACCGCGCCCGGCCAGAAGTACGCGCTGGCCGAGCCCGCCGACGACTGGGTGCTCGACCCGGAGGCGCTCGCCGAGCCGGTGGCCCAGCTGACCGACTACTTCGCCGGCAAGCGCATGGGCTTCGACCTCCCGCTCGCGCCCGAGGGCACCGAGTTCCGCCGCAGGATCTGGGCCGCGCTGGACGAGATCCCGTACGGCAAGACCGTCACCTACGGCGAACTCGCCGTGCTGGCGGGGCAGGAGCCGCGCATGGTCCGGGCGGTCGGCGGCGCGGTGGGCGCCAACCCGCTGCTGGTCGTCCGCCCCTGCCACCGGGTGCTCGGCGCCGGCGGGGCGCTCACCGGCTTCGCCGCCGGCGTGGACCGCAAGCGCTGGCTGCTGGACCTGGAGAGCGGCACCCTGTTCTGACCACCGGGGCCCGGGCGCTCAACCGGAGCACTCAGCTTGAGCGTTCAGCCCGAGATTCCAGCCGGATCGCTCAACTCCTCAGCTCCACCCGCCAGTTGTTGCTGCGCATGAACCGCCCGGGCGGGAACTCGAAGTCCGTCTCGCCGAGCAGAGTGAACCCGGCCTTCGCGCAGACCGCGTTGGAGGCCGGGTTGTCCACCGACGGGAACGCGTGCAGGTGCGGGTGGGCTGCCTCGCGGCGGGCGGCCGCGACCGCCGCGCGGGTGGCGGCGACGGCGATGCCCCGGCCCTGATGGCCGGGCAGCACGTTCCACCCCATCTCGTGGACGGTCCGGCCCTCCCACGTCCGGGTGCCGTAGCCGACCGACCCGACCGCCTCGCCCTCGGGCAGCAGCACGATCCGGTACATGCAGCCGAGCCCGGACGGGACGAAGTCCAGGTAGCGCCGGTGCCGTACGAGCAGTTGCTCCTCGCTCTCCGGCCCGCCGACGTGCTTCTTCATCTCCGGCGTGTTGATCCGGCGCAGCAACGCGAGGTCGCCGTCCGCCCAGGGTTCGATCCGTACCTCTGCGGTGGTCACGCGGGGACGGTAACGCCGGGCGAGTCCCGGCGACCATCGGTTTTCACCCGGCCGCGGGCGCCTGCTCGGCCCCGGCGCCCGGCTGGGCGAGGGCGCGGGCGAGCTGGTCCAGCGCGGGCAGGGCGTCGACGACCGCCGCGCGGTCGGTCGGGTCGAGGGTGTCGAGCGCGGCGGCGATCCGGCGCTCGTGGGCGTGCTGCCAGTCGTCCAGCTGCCGGCGTCCGGCCGGGGTGAGGGCGATGCGGGCGGTCCGGCGGTCGCCGGGGTCGGCCTGGCGGTCCACGAACCCGGCGTCGAGCAGCTTCCCGACCAGCCCGCTGACGGTGTTGGGGGCGAGACGCTGCCGCGCGGCCAGCTCGCCGACCCGCAGCGGAGCGGCGGCCAGCGTCTGGAGGAGTTCGACCTGCGCCATCGGCAGGGACTCCCACGGGTAGTCGGTGCGGATGCTGCTGCGCAGCGCGCGGCGCAGCCGGGTGACGGTGTCGGTCAGCTGTCGGGCGTGCTCGACCGCCGGGTCGGGGCTTCCGGTGGCGGGGTCGGGAACGTGTGGTGACGACGGCATGGCGGACAGCGTATCGCCTGGTGCGGGGCGGTTCTGCGGCCGGTTCGGGTCCCGTGCGCGCGCCGGGTCGCGGCTCTGTGCGGGCTTCTCGGCAGGTGTCCGCCGGGCGCCGTCCGGCACTGCCCGTACCGCACAGTCCCCACCACACGGTCCGTACCGCGGGAGGGTCCTGTCGCAGAGCGATCTGCTCGTAGCACGAACATATCTGTATCCGATATATTCGGCCTATGAACGCCACCGCCCTTGCCTCGCGGCTGCTCACCGAGCGGCCCCGGCCGCGCGGTATAGCCGGCTGGCGCCACGCCCACTGGCTCGCCGTCGGCACGGTCTGCCTCGGCGCCTTCCTCGGCCAGCTCGACGCCAGCGTCATCGCCCTGGTCTTCCCCGCGCTCGGCCGCCACTTCGACGCGGGCTTCGCCGCCGTCGAGTGGGTCGCCCTGGCCTACCTGCTGGTCCTGGTCGCCCTGCTGGCCCCGATCGGCTGGCTGTCCGACCGGGTCGGCCGCAAGACGATGTACATCGGCGGTTTCGCGGTCTTCGGCCTCTCCTCCCTCGGCGCCGGATTCGCCGGCAGCCTCTGGGTGCTGGTCGGCTGCCGCGCCGTCCAGGCGGTCGGCGCCGCGATGATGCAGGCCAACAGCGTCGCCCTGGTCGCGCGCGGCGTCCCCGGGCACGCGATGCGGCGCGCGCTCGGCATCCAGGCCTCCGCCCAGGGCCTCGGCCTGGCGCTCGGGCCGAGCCTCGGCGGGCTGCTGGTCGAACACGCCTCGTGGCGCTGGGTGTTCTGGGTCAACGTGCCGATCGCGGTGTTCGGCCTCCTGGCGGGCTGGTACCTGCTGCCCCGCACCCGGACGGCCGACGCCCCGGCCCACCTCCCCACCGGCGCCCCCACCACCGTGCCGGGCCCCCGCCGGACCGATCCCCGGGAGACCCGGGAGACCCGGGAGACCCGGGAGACCCGGGAGACCCGGGAGACCCGGGAGACCCGGGAGATCCGAAAGGCCGGCGAATCCCGCGACCCCCGAGAGCCCGCCGCCCGCTTCGACCTGCCCGGCATGCTGCTGCTCACCGGGGCGACCACTTCACTGCTGCTCGCCCTGTCCACCGCCTCCGGCCTGCCCCTGCCCGGCTGGGCGGCGGCCGCCCTGCTGCTCGTCTCCGCCGTGCTGGCCCTGGCCCTGGTGCGCCAGGAGCGGCGCGCCGCCCGGCCGATCCTGGCGCCCGGACTGCTCAACACCCCGGGTGTGCGTTCCGGTCTGGTGGTGGCGCTGATCGGCTACCTGCTGCTGTTCTGCCCGCTGGTGCTGGGCCCGGTGCTGCTCACCGGCGCGGGGGTGTCGACGGCACGCGCGGGCCTGGTGGTCACCCTGCTGCCCGCCGCGTTCGCGTTCGCCGCGACGGTCGGCGGCGGGCTGCTGCCCCGAGGCTGGTCGGACGTGACCAGGTGCCGCGCCGGTGCGCTGCTCGCGGCCGGCGGACTGGTGCTGTTCGCCCTGCTGCCGGCCTCGGACGTGTCGGCGCTCCCGCTGCCGGCCGCCGGCTACGGGCTGGGCCTGTTGCTGCCCGCCAACAACGCCCTGGTGATGCGGGCGATCCCGGCGCAGTGCTCGGCGGTCGGCGGCGGCATGGTGAACATGGCCCGCAGCCTCGGCACGGCGCTCGGCATGGCGCTTTCCGTCCTCGGTGTCCATCTGGCGGGCGCCGAGTCCGGTGGGCGGACGGTGCTCTTCGTCCTCGCCGCCGCCGCGGCCGCCGCCGCGCTGCTCACCCGGCCCGCCCGCTCCTGAGCCCCGCGGACCACGCCCAGCGACCTGAGCCCAGCGAATCACGCCGGAGCGCCCCGAGGCGAGCCGGCAGAACCAGCCGGCTAGGCGTCCGTACGGGCGTTCAGGATGTCCTGGGCCCGGTTCAGGCCGCGCCGCACCAGGGTCTCCAGGGCGTCCGCGCAGCGGTCCAACTCGTGAGGCAGGGCGGCCAGTTCATCCTCCGAGAACTTCTTCAGCACGAAGTCCCCGACGCTCTGGCCCTTCGGCGGACGGCCGATTCCGAACCGCAGGCGGACGAAGTCCCGGGTGCCGAGCACCTCGCCGACCGAGCGCACGCCGTTGTGGCCGCCGGGTCCGCCGGCGCGCTTGAGCCGGGCGGAGCCGAACGGGAAGTCCAGGTCGTCCTGCACCACGACGAGCCGCTCGACCGGGACGCCGTGGCGGCGCAGCAGCGCGGCCACCGGGCGCCCGGACAGGTTGATGGACCACAGCGGCTTGGCCAGCAGCACCCGGTGGCCGTCGACGTCGATCTCGGCCACCCGGGTGGCGATGCCGCGGCGGCGGAACCGGGCGCCGTGGCGCTCGGCCAGCCGGTCCACGGCGAGGAAGCCCGCGTTGTGCCGGGTGAGCCGGAACCACGGGCCGGGGTTGCCCAGTCCGGCGATCAGCCAGGGGTCGTCGGGGGTCATGCGGGGAGTCTCCGGAGGGTGTGGGGGGAAGGACGGCGGACGGCCGGAGCGCGGCGGGGACGGTACGGGACCGTTCCCGCCGCGCTCCGGCCGTCCGGGAAGCGCACGGAACACGTCGCACGTGCAGCACACACGGCATGCGCGGCACACGGCACACACGGCACACACGGCAATCGCAGCGCATGCCGAACACGCGGAACACGCAGGGAGCGCGCCCCGTGGACGACCGCTCAGGAGGCGGGCACGCCGGGTTCGGCGTCGCGCTCCTTGAGCATGTCGGTCATCAGCTGGAGCTCGGAGGTCTGGGCGACCACCATCGTCTGCGCGAGCCGCTTCTCGGCATCGTTCCGGGCCTTGTCGACGTAGCCCTGGGCCATCTCGACGCCGCCCTTGTGGTGCTCGATCATCAGCTGGAGGTAGAACACCTCGGCGTCCCGCCCGCTGAGTGTGCGCAGCTTCGCGATCTGGGTGTTGGTGGCCATGCCGGGCATCAGCGAACCGTCGTGGGCCTGGTAGTCGTGGCCCATCTTCATCCACGCCATCGGCGTGGCGGTCGAGTGCTGGGACAGCCCCCACTGGTCCAGCCAGCCCGTCATCATCCCGCGCTGGTTGGCCTGGGTGTTGATGATGTCGAAGGCCAGGGTGCGGGTCGGCTCGTCGGCGGTGCGGTCCCGGACGACGAACGACAGGTCCACCGCCTGCTGGTGGTGGGTCGCCATGTCGCGGGCGAACCCGGCCTCCGGGGAGTCGTCCGCGGGGACGGACAGCGTGGACGAGCCGGACGCGGAGGTCCCGCTCGCCACCAGGGCCGGCACCCCGAGCGCCAGCGCCACGGCGGCGGCCAGCGCGGCCGGCCACCACATGCGGCGGCGGCGCGGGGCCCCGCCCTCCTCGACGGCGTCCGCCGTGGCCGCTGCCGTTGCGGGGGCGGACGCGTCGGGGCGGCCGGCGTCGGCGGCGGTCACATCTGCCCCATGGTGCAGGAGGCGCCCGGCTCCTGGGTCTGCTTGCCCTGGACGTACTTGGTGAAGAACTCCTCCACCCGCGGGTCGGTGGCGCTGTCCACGATCAGCTGGGTGCTCCAGGCGTTCAGGGTGATCGTGCCCTGCTCGTCCGGGTACGGGCTCATCATCGAGTACGGGGTCTTCTTGACCTTGTCGGAGAGGATCTTGAGGTCGTCCGGGGTGGCCTTGCCGTTGTACGTCACCCAGACCGCGCCGTGCTCCAGCGAGTGGACGGCGCGCTCGTTCTCGAGCGGCTGCTCGTAGACGTGGGCCATGCAGTCCGCCCAGATCGCGTTGTGGTCGCCGCCGACCGGCGGGGTCATCGGGTAGGTGACCTTGTCCTTGACGTGGGTGCGGCTCAGCTCGCCGAAGGTCTTCACGCCCGGGATGTCCGCGTTGGCGGCGACCTCCTTGTCCTTCTTCTTCTGGTTCTGGTCCATGACGATCCAGGTGCCGGTGGCGATCGCACCGACCACCAGCACACCGGCCGCCACCGAGGCGACGATCTTGTTGCGGCGGTCGCGGCGCTGCTCGGCGGCGCGCAGCTCGGCGATCCGGGCGCGGCGGTCGAGGCCGTCCTGCTTGCCGCCGGGCTTGTTGGACTGCTTGGAGGCGGAACCCATGGTGGTCGTCCTTGTCCCCGCCGCACCGGTCGGTGGCGGCGGTCAGCTGGAGTGAGAGGAAGGGCGGATCCGCCGGCGGCGCGCCGGCGGTGGGTTCCACTCAGGACCGGTGGACCTGGAGTTCGTGCAGGTCGGGAACAGGGTGTGCGCCGTCCAGCAGACCGGCGGGCACCACCCGGGGCGGCGCCTCGGGCGCGGCCGGGGTCAGGGGTGACACGGCGGGCTGCGGTTGCGGCGGCGGGTTCGGCAGCTGGGCGTCCTGCGGGCAGAACGGGTGGCTGGAGCAGCCGTTGTTGCGCGGCGGCTCGCCGCCGGCGGTGCAGAGGATCCAGTGCCCCTGCTCCTCGGCCGTCCGGTGGTGGTCCGAGGGCTTCGCGGACTTGGTGACCTTCGCGGCGCGGCCGGTGTAGGAGGTCTGCCCGGTGGCGACCTGGACGCTGACCACGCTGACCACGGTGACGGCGCTGACCGGGGCCCGGGGCGGGGCCGGATGGCCGGAGCCGTCCGCCGCCTTCGACTGGCCCGCGCAGGGCAGCAGTGTCAACAGGGTGACGAGCAGCAGGACCAACAGCCCACCCGCCGGGCGGCCCGCGGATGCGGCCCTCCCCGGTCGGGGCGAACTGGGGGCCGACGCGGTCATGCGCACATTTAATCAGCCGAACGAGTGATGCGATGCCCCCCATCAGCCCCCATTTTCGGCGGCCCGAGCGCCCGGATGACCAGGAAACGCCCTGCTCCGGACACATCCGGCAAGCACGGACGGAACGGAAGCGGACGAACCGGTGACGCACCCGGTGCGGTCCGGCGAACCGGCTGGTGAGCGCGGGGGCCGGGACTTTCCGGTGGGTGACCGGTTGTCGTCGAAACCCGGACAGGGTCCTCGCGGGTGGAGAACAATGTCGTCAGCCCGGCCCGCCGGGGCGGCGCGACCACGGAACGACCAGGAGCCGCCAGATGAGCAAGCAGGGTGCACCCGCAGAGCCGCACCGGCCGGACGACGGCTGGTGGGACGCCGTCTACGACGGTCCGGCGGGCACCCTTCCGGACACCCCGCACGCCGACCCCGGCGACGGCAGCGTGGACGACTGGTTCGACACGGCGGTCGGGCTCATCGGTCAGCAGCGGTCGGCGGAGCCGGAGCCGGAGCCGGAGCCGGCGTCGGGGTCGGCCTCGGCGTCGGGGTCGGCTGCCGAGGCTGTGGTGGAGCCTTCCGCGGAACCCGACGCCCCGGCGGGCTCGGACACCCGGGACAGCATCGACGACTGGTTCGACACGGCGGTCGGCGTGATCGGCGGCGGATCGGCGGGGATCGGGCGACAGCGGACCTCCACGGAGACCCACCGGTTCCCGGCCCCCGCCTTCGCCGACGACACACCGAAGGCCGCGCCCGCACCGGAGCCCGCGCCGGTCCCTGAACCCGCGCCCGCACCGAAGGCCGCGCCCGCACCGAAGGTCGCGCCCGCACCGAAGGCCGCGCCGGTCCCTGAACCCGAGCCCGCACCGAAGGCCGCGCCCACATCGGAGCCCGCGCCCGTCCCTGAGCCGGCATCGGCAGCCGAACCAGCCCCGGAGCCCACGGCCGTACCCGTCTCGGACCCGGTCTCGTTGGAGAAGCCCACCCCGCCGCCCACCCCCGAGCCGGAACCCGAGCCGGAGCGCACCCCCGAACCGGATCCCGCACCAGAGCCCGAGGCCCCCGAAACCGCCCACACCCCCGAGCCCGATCCGGAACCCGCGGCCCAGGCCGTCCTCGATCCCCGCCTGGCCGTCCGCGCACCGCTCGCCGACGGCGGCGCCGCCGTCCCGCACGTCGGCGAACGCCCCCCGACGTACGGGCCCGAGCCGACCGCCGTACCCGAGGCGGATCCGGGCGCCCTGCACGCCCTCGTACCGGACACCGTGCTGGACGGCGCCCAGTACGGCTCCACCGTGCTGCGCGCCGCCTCCGTCCGGGGCGACTCCGCGCGCTACCGGGGCGAGCCGCGACGCGACGCCCTGCTGGTCACCCGGTTCGGCGAGGGCCCCGACGGCCTGCTGCTCGCCGTCCTCGGCGGCTTCGACCGTACGGGCGGCGGCGCGGAGGACGAGGCGCCCGCCCCGGAGGCGGTCGCGGCCGCCACCGGCGAGGCGTGCCACCAGCTCGCCGCCGCGATCGGGCGCAGCCGGGCCGGCCTGGCCGCCGACCTGCGTGACGGCGCCCGCGACCGGCTCCGCTACGGCCTCCAGCGGCTGGCCACCGGCGCGGCCGCCCCGCTGCGCGCCCTGGCGCCCCGGCCGGAGGAGACGCCGTCCCCGGCCTCGCTGCACTGCCTGCTGGTGTCACTGGACCCGGGGGCCGCCTACCGCGCGGCCTTCGGTGTCGGCCCGGGCGGGCTCTACCTGCTGCGCTCCGGCCACTGGATCGACGCGTACGCGGCCCGCCTGCTGCACCATCCGGACGGTCAGCCGCCGGTGCCGGAGGCCCCGGTGCCCGGCCCGCGTCCGTTCCGGTTCCGGCTCGTCCCCGCGACACCGGGCGACATCCTGCTCCTCTGCACCCCGGGTCTCGCCCGCCCGGTCGCCGACGAGCCGGCCGTCGCCCACTTCCTGTCCACCCACTGGACGCACCCCCACCCCCCGGGCACCGTCGACTTCCTCCGCCAGGTGCAGGTCCGTGCCAAGGGCTACGCCGACGACCGCACGGCCGCCGCCGTCTGGACCGAGTGACACCGCACCGGCCAGGGCCGGAACAGCCAGGATCGGACCGGCCAGGGCCGGGGCGCGTCAAGCCCGGGGGCGGCGCGTCAGGCGCGCAGCAGGACGCCGGTGACGGCGGTGGCCTGGGTGAGGGCGACGGGGCGGTGGGCGTCCGGGAGGCCGATGGCGACGGGGACGGCGAGGCCGTCGAGCAGGGCGCGGATCTGTACCGCGCGGTCGGCGGCGGGCCCCGGGGTGAAGTGGCCGGCGGCGGCGCCCTCCTCGATGAGGGCGACCAGGTCGGCCTGCCAGGGGGCCTCGATCTCCTGCTGCCCCTGGCGGATCTCGGCGCTCGCGGGGGAGCGGCCCCACACCTCGACCCAGAGGATCCAGCGCGGGTCGCCCGGGCCCTCCGGCAGGTAGAGGCGCAGGTAGGCGTCGAGGCGCTGCCAGGGGTCGAGGGAGTGGTCGGCGAGGGCCTCACGGCGGCGGGCGCCGAGCCGGCCCTCGCTCCAGCGGAGGGTCTCCAGCAGCAGCTGGTCCTTGCTGCCGAAGTAGTAGAGCAGGTGTCCGGCGCTCATCTGGAGCTGTTTGCCGAGCCCGGCCATGGTGAGCTTGGCGAGCCCGTGTTCGGCGATCGCGGCCCGCGCGGTGGCGAAGACCTCCTCGCGGGGGCGGGCCGGCCGGCGCGGGCGGGGGTCGGCCATGTGCGGGTCTCCTCGGTGGAACGGCGCTCGGAAGGCTACCCGGGTGGGCGCGCGGGGCGCCCACCCGGGTGGGGCGTCAGAGCGCCTTCGGCTGCTGCTGGGTGATGCAGTGGATGCCGCCGCCGTTGGCGAAGATCTCGCGGGCGTCCACGAGTTCGACGGTGCGGCCCGGGTAGGCCTCGGCGAGGATCGCGGCGGCCTCCTGGTCGCGCGGGTCGTCGAAGGCGCACAGGACGACCGCGCCGTTGGCCACGTAGTGGTTGATGTACGAGTAGTCGACGGGCTCGCCGTCCTCGTCCAGCAGGACGGTGGGAGCGGGCAGTTCGATGACCTCCAGGGGTCGGCCCTGGGCGTCGGTGGAGGCGCGCAGGACGGCGACCAGCTCGCGGCAGACCTCGTGGTCCGGGTGCGAGGGGTCGGGCTGGACGTGGGCGACCACGACGCCCGGGCGCACGAAGGAGGCGACGATGTCGATGTGTCCGCGGGTGCCGAACTCGTCGTAGTCGCGGGTGAGTCCGCGCGGCAGCCAGATCGCCTTGGTGGTGCCGAGGAAGGCGTGCAGCTCGGCCTCGACCTCCTCCTTGGTCCAGTCCGCGTTGCGGCCCTCGCCGAGCTGGACGGTCTCGGTGACCAGCACCGTGCCCTCGCCGTCGACGTGGATGCCGCCGCCCTCGTTGATCAGCCGGGAGGCGAAGCGCTGAACATCCGTCAGTTCGCTGATGTGCTCGGCGATGTGCTGGTCCTTGTCCCAGCGGGCCCAGGACTGCGCGCCCCAGCCGTTGAAGATCCAGTCGGCGGCGGCCAGCGAGCCCTTGCCGTCGATCAGGAAGGACGGGCCGATGTCGCGCATCCACGCGTCGTTCAGCGGGCGTTCGACGATCTCGACCCGCTCGGAGACGTACTTGCGCGCCTCCTCCGTCTCGCCGGTGTTGACGATCAGAGTGACCGGCTCGTACCCGACGATGGTGTCGGCGACGGCGGCCCAGGCCTGGCGGGCGGCGTGCAACTGCTCGGGGCCGTCGAACGTCGGGTTGGCGGTGGGGAAGGCCATCCAGGTGCGCTCGTGCGGGTGCCACTCGGCGGGCATCCGGTAGCCGAGCGAGGCGGGCGTGGTGGTGGTCATCATCGAGTCCTAAGGGAGTCCTGGGCCTTGGCCGGATCGTCGGGGGTCAGAGGAAGTAGAGGCGGCTGAGCGAGACGCTGTCCGCGGGCTCGGATCGCAGCGGCGAGCCGTCCAGCGAGACCAGGCCGGTCTCGGTGACCTCGACCCGGCCGATGCGGGCGTTGCGCACCATGTCGCGCGGCCCGATGCCGCGGGTGTTGCGCACGCCGACCCGGCGGCGGCGGGTGGGCAGCCCGTCGGCGGCCTGGTCGAGGTAGGCGCCGTCGGCGGCGACCTGGGCGACGAAGGCCACCGAGATGTCGGCGGCGGTCGCGCCGTGGGCGCCGAACTGCGGTCCGAGAACGAGGGGTTCGCAGCGGTCGGTGGAGGCGTTGGGGTCGCCGACCACGCCGTACGCGGGGAAGCCGGCCTTGAGGACCAGCTGCGGCTTGGCGCCGAAGTGGTCCGGGCGCCACAGCACGATGTCGGCGAGCTTGCCGACCTCGATCGAGCCGACCTCGTGCGCGAGGCCGTGCGCGATGGCCGGGTTGATGGTGAGCTTGGCGATGTAGCGCAGCACGCGCTCGTTGTCGTCGCCGTCCTCCGTCGTCCCGTACGAGCCGGTGCCGTCGAGCGGGCCGAGTTCGGCCTTCATCTTCCCGGCCATGGCGAAGGTGCGGCGCACCGTCTCGCCGGCCCTGCCCATGCCCTGGGCGTCGGAGGAGGTGATGCCGATGACCCCGAGGTCGTGCAGCACGTCCTCGGCGCCCATGGTGCCGGCCCGGATGCGGTCGCGGGCCATCGCGGCGTCGCCGGGCAGGTCGGGCTTGAGGTCGTGGGCGGAGACGATCATGTCGTAGTGCTCGCCGAGGGCGTCCCGGCCGAAGGGCAGGGTGGGGTTGGTGGAGGAGCCGATGACGTTCGGCACGCCCGCCATCTTCAGCACGTTGGGGACGTGTCCGCCGCCGCAGCCCTCGATGTGGAAGGCGTGGATGGTGCGGCCTTCGAGGACCTTCAGGGTGTCCTCGACGGAGAGGCACTCGTTGAGGCCGTCGGTGTGCAGGGCGACCTGCACGTCGTACTCCTCGGCGACCCGCAGCGCGGTGTCCAGGGCGCGGGTGTGCGCGCCCATGTCCTCGTGCACCTTGAAGCCGGACGCGCCGCCCTCGGCCAGCGCCTCGATCAGCGGGGCCTCGTCGGAGGACGAACCGCGGCCCAGGAAGCCGATGTTGACGGGCCAGGCGTCGAAGGCGTTGAAGGCGTGGCGCAGCGCCCAGGGGGAGTTGACGCCGACGCCCCAGACCGGGCCGAACTCCTGGCCGATGATCGTGGTGACGCCGGAGGCCAGCGAGGCCTCCATGATCCGCGGCGAGAGCAGGTGGACGTGGGTGTCGATGGCGCCGGCGGTGGCGATCAGGCCCTCGCCGGAGACGATGGTGGTGCCGGTGCCGACGACCACGTCCACGCCGTCCAGGGTGTCCGGGTTGCCGGCCCGCCCGATCGAGGCGATCCGGCCGCCGATCAGGCCGATCGAGGTCTTGCGGATGCCCTGGGCCGCGTCGATCACCAGCACGTTGCTGATCACCACGTCGCAGGTGTCCCGGACGGCGGCGGGCTTGAGGTGCAGGCCGTCGCGGGCGGTCTTGCCGAAGCCGGCCAGGAACTCGTCACCGGGCGCCTGGGAGTCGGACTCCACTCGGACGATCAGCCCGCTGTCGCCGAGCCGGACGCGGTCCCCGGCGCGCGGGCCGTGGACGGCGATGTAGTCGTGCGGGGTGATCGAGGTCACTCCCCCACCTCCGGGTCGTCGAAGCTGGTCAGGTAGCCGGTCGCGCGGGCCTTCGCCAGGGCGGCCTCCTTGGCGCCGGGCGCGTCCAGCGGGCCGTCCACGAGCCCGGCGAAGCCGATCACGACCCGCTCGCCGCCGATCGGCACCAGGCCGACCTCGACGGTGGCGCCGGGGTCGAAGCGCACCGAGGAGCCGGCCGGGACGGCCAGGTGGGTTCCGTAGGCGGCGGCCCGGTCGAAGGCCAGACGCGGGTTGGCCTCGAAGAAGTGGAAGTGCGAGGTGACCGAGATCGGCACCCCGGAGGTGTTGTGGACGGGGAGCAGCAGCGTCTCCTCGACCGGGTCGTAGCCGGTGCCGCCGCCGATCAGCGCGCTGCCGGGGGCCTCGTCGCCGAGCGAGCCGGCGCCCTTGAACGGGTCGTTGACGACGGCGAGGCGGGTGCCGTCCTCGAACACGGCCTCGACCTGGACGACGGTGACCACGTCCGGCACGCCGGGCAGCACGTCGGCGGCGGTCAGCACGGAGCGGCCGGCCTCGATGGCCTCGGCCAGGCGCCGGCCGTCGCGGGCGGCCTCGCAGACGGTGTCCGCGATCAGGGCGGTGGCCTCGGGGATGTTGAGGCGCACGCCCCGGGCGCGGCGGGCGCGGGCCAGTTCGGCTGCCGTGAAGATCAGCAGCCGGTCCCGTTCGGTGGGGGTCAGTCGCACGGTTCCTCGCTCGCGGGTCGTCGGGCCCCTCGGCCAGGCAGGGGGCGTCGGCTCGGGCCTCGGGGGCGCCTGGGGAGATGTTAGAACGCCGTTCAAACATCTCGGGGTCATTGAACCCGGACCGGGTCGCCCTGTCCAGCGTTGCCGCTCCGCGGGCGTTCGGCCTGCCGGGCGGGGGACGGGGGTGAGGGGCCCGGCGGGGGAGCGGGGGCGACGGCTCCGACGGGGCCGCGGGCCGGCGCCGTGGACCAGCGCGCGGGGGGGCGGGGCAGGGGGCGCGTGGTCGGGCGTGCGGTCCGTACGGGCGCCGGGTGTGCGCGGGATCGGGCGGGGGCGTCCTCGAAAACGGCCTCTGCGCTTCGCAAACCTGTCCGGCGCGGGCAGTTGGATCACGCGAACCACCCCGTGCCCCTTTCACCCCACGTGATCGGACGCACACTGTTGCAAACGCCGTCAACTGGGCATGAGGATGAGTGGTCAGAACGAGGGGGCCACCCGGCCGGCGGGGGATCCGGAGGCAGGGGGCCCGGATTCCAGGGCGGGGGCATGTGTTGATGGACGGTCAGTCGCGATTCCCGCGGCAGCGGACGAGTTCCGGCGACGCCTACCGGTCCGGGCCGGTCCAGGGGCCGGTCGTCGGCACCGGGACGACCCTGCCGGGCACACCGGCTCCGGGGTGTGCCCTGCACCGGCGGTTGCACCTCACGCTCGACCCGGCGGACCTGGTCGGGGTGGGCGCGGTCAGGCGCCGGCTGCGTTCGGCGCTGAGCCACTGGGGGGTGCCGGAGCTCTCCGACACCGCCGAGCTGCTCTCCTCCGAGCTGGTCACCAACGCGCTGCTGCACACCGGCAAGGGCGCGGTGTTCGACGCGGTGCTCGGCACGGACCACCGGCTGCGCGTCGAGGTGCAGGACGGCACCAGCAGACTTCCCGGGCGCCGCCGCGATCCGGAGGCCGAGTACGCCACCTCGGGGCGCGGCCTGCAGCTGGTGGAGGCGCTCGCGGACTCCTGGGGCGTGCAGCTGCGCGGCGACGGCAAAGTCACCTGGTTCGAACTCGCCACGCCCTGAGCCGCGCACCCGTCGACGCCCGGGACCTGCGCCCTTACGGTTCCGGGCCGCCATCGCCGGTATGGTCGTACGATTGTTCGTCGTCGATTGATTCGCTGTCGAAGCAAGCCCTGAACAGAAGGCGGGCCGGAAGGTTTCCGGCCCGTTGGCATTGCCGCTCGGCCGAACATTGGCCAGGATGGTGGGAATGTGTGTCCACGTGCGGGAAGCAGCGGGGAGACCGAACCTCGACTGGCCACCGCCCGTCGCACCGTCCTATCCAGCACGACCCATCACACCGCCACGCGGCCCGTCCGGACGGTCGGCGCGGTCCGCCACGGCAGCGGCAGGAGCAGCATGCCCACTGAGCCCGAGTCGCCGGGGCCGGCGCTTCCTCCCGGCGCGTCGCCCGTCGTCGAGCCGCGAACGGTAGAGCCGAGGACCGTGGAGTCGAGGACCACCAAGCCGAGAGCCGTGGAACCGCGCACCGTCGAGCCGAGAGCCGTGGAGCCGGGCGCCCCGGAGCCGCGCACCCCCGGGAGCGGCCGGGTCAGGCCGCCCGCCCAGCCCTCGCGCCGCGGCTCCGCGGTGCGCCCGTCCCCGAGCCTCGCCGCCGCCCGGCTCGCGCCCGTGCTCTCCGGGGGGCTGCCGCCCTCC
Source organism: Kitasatospora sp. NPDC001132 (assembly GCF_053598415.1). NCBI lineage: Bacteria > Bacillati > Actinomycetota > Actinomycetes > Kitasatosporales > Streptomycetaceae > Kitasatospora > Kitasatospora sp. NPDC001132. The sequence continues at coordinate 29,308 of NZ_JBSFKF010000045.1, forward strand.
ACCGCGGACACCATGCCGGACTGGCTGGAGCCCGCGATGGCCGCCAACGGCATCGGCTCCTTCGACTGGGACATCCGCCGCGACGTCCTGGAGGGCGACCAGCGGGCCTGCGCGATCGTCGGACTGGACGCCCTGGAGCGGGTCCGCTTCGACCGCACCGCCGCCTCCTTCCTGACCCTGCTGCACCCCGAGGACGCGCCCGTGGTGCGCCGCCGGGTCGAGCGCGCGGTCGCCGAGCTGGGCCAGTGCGGCGCCTACTACCGCACCGTCGGGGCGAACGGCGGCATGCGCGCGGTGCGCTTCCGCGGCCGGGTGCTCGCCGACGCCTTCGGCCGGGCCTCCCGGATGGTCGGCTTCGTCTGGGACGCCACCGTCGAGCTGCACAAGCGCGACCACGCCGACCGGATGGCCCAGCTGCGCGAGGAGCGCTCCCGGTTCATCAAGGAGGCGGCGCGCGCCCTCTCCGAAGCCGTCACTGTGCGTGACGTGGCCCGGGTGTTCACCGAGCTGCCGCTGCCCGGACTGCCGCCGGACGGCCTGGTGCTGGCCTCCTTCGAGGCCGGACGGGCCCAGATCCTCGGCGCCTCCGGCTACCGCGCCGACACGCTGGCCGTCTGGGACCGCACCGTGCTGCCGACCGGCCACCCGGCCGCGGAGGCGCTGCGCCACCGGGCGCCGGTCTTCGTGTCGACCCGCGAGGAGTTCCGCGACGGCTACCCCGAGGTGTGGGAGCCGACCAGCCGCGGCGGCCGGGGCTCCTGGGCGTACCTGCCACTGGTCGCCAGCGGCCGGGCGATCGGCGTCTGCGTGGTCAGCTTCGACGACGAGCGCGAGCTGGACGCCGACGAGCGCACCCTGCTGTCCACCCTGGGCGGGCTGGTCGCCCAGTCGCTGGCCCGGGCCCGGCTGCACGACGCCGAGCACGAGCTCGCGGCCGGCCTCCAGCGGGTGATGCTGCCGCGCACCGTCCCGTCCGTCCCGGGCGTGACCACCGCCGTGCGCTACCTCGCGGCCGGCTCCGGCCTCCAGATCGGCGGCGACTGGTACGACGTGGTGCCGCTGCCCGGCGGGCACGTCGGCCTGGTGATCGGCGACGTCCAGGGCCACGACGTGCACGCCGCCGGGATCATGGGCCAGCTGCGGATCGCGCTGCGCGCCTACGCGGCCGAGGGCCACCCGCCCGCCGCCGTGATGGCCCGCGCCTCCCGCTTCCTCGCCGACCTGGACACCGACCACTTCGCGACCTGCACCTACGCCGAGGTCAACGTGGACTACGGCGTGGTCTACGCGGTCCGGGCCGGCCACCTCGACCCGGTGGTGCGCCGCGCGGACGGCACCGCCGCCGTGGTGCCGGTGGCCGGCGGGCTGCCGCTGGGCATCGACCCGGACCAGGAGTACCGCGTCACCCGGTTCAGCCTGGACCCTGGCGAGACCGTGCTGCTCTGTACCGACGGCCTGGTCGAGGCGCGTGGCATGGACCTCGACGAGGGCGTCGCCCGGCTCACCCGGACGCTCGCCCGCCCGCTGCCGGACGCCGCCGAGGCCGCCCGCGACCCGCTGGAGGAGCTGGCCGACCGGATCGCCTCCCAGGCCGCCGACTCCAGCGAGCGCGAGGACGACATAGCGCTGCTGCTCCTGCGCTGGGACGGCCCGGCCGGCGGCCTGGCCGCCCAGCAGCTGCGCCGCCGCATCGGCCAGGCCGACCTCGCGCGGGTCGCCGAGGTCCGGGCCGAGCTGCGCGACGCGCTGCGCCGCTGGGGCGTCGCCGAGTTCATCGACACCGCCGAGCTGCTCTCCTCCGAACTGGTCACCAACGCCATCCGGCACACCGACCGGGACGCCATGTTCACCGCCCGGCTCTACCGGGAGCCGGAGGCGGACGGTGGCCGGGCCCGGCTGCGGGTCGAGGTGGAGGACGAGTCGGACCTCTGGCCGACCCGCCGCACGCCGGGGGAGCAGGCCTCCTCCGGACGCGGACTGATGCTGGTCGAGGCACTCGCGGACTCCTGGGGCGTGGAGCCGCGCGGCTCCGGCAAACGGATGTGGTTCGAGCTCAGCGGGACGGCGTCGGCGGCGGCCTGAGGCCCCGTCGGCTCAGGCCCGGCTGGACCCGCGCCCCCGGCCGGCTCCACCTCGCGCTCCGCCGCGAACCGTTCCGTGCCGACCCGTTGGCGGATTCGCCGGCAATGCGCTGAGGAGAGGGATTTCTGGCCCGGTGACGATCGCACGGTCGTAGGAATGCGCGGCGGATCGTTCCCGGAATGACGGGCTTTTCGAACCTGATATCGCACGGGTTTTCGTCAACGCCGCGTGACGCGAGGGCAGCCGCCGCACATGTCCTGCGGATCCGCGGTGTAGACGAGGCAACAACTGGCCCGGGAGCGCTCCGGGCCCGGGGCGCCGCCCGGCCCGGGCGCCGGGGGTGCGAAGCCGGCGCCCGGAGTGAAGGGGGCCGGTGCGGGGGCGGGCCGGCCGTCCGCGCCGGGCGTGTGCGCGGGGTCGAGGGGCTCGCCGGGCGCCAGCAGCGTGGACAGTTCGGCGCGCGCCCGCTCCTGCTCCCCGAGCAGTCCGCCCGCGTAACAGAGCCCCTCCACCACGGCGTCGGTGGCCATCGCCCACAGCACCCGGGGTCCGCGCCGCGCCTCCGGGCCGAAGGCGGTGAGCACCGGGGCCAGGAAGGCGCCCAGCGCGGACCGCAGCGCGGCGGCCAGCGCCGGCTCGTCCGGCACCGACCCGGCCTGGCCCGAGCCGGCCGCAGGATCCTCCGGCAGGCAGACGAACTCCGCCGGGCGGACGGTCAGTTCGACCGCGTCGGGGCGTCGGTGCAGCGCGACGTCCCCGAGCGCGAGCAGCGGGACGCGCCGCTCCAGGAACCAGGGCAGTGTGAACAGCAGCGAGACCGGCCAGACGAAGCGGTGCAGCCCGAAGCCGGCCGCGACGTCCGGGCGCAGCGGCCGCCCGTAGCGGGCGAGGCCCTGCCGGGCGTCGTGGGCGATCAGCTCGCGGACCGTCTCGGGGCGGGCGGCGAGGTCGGCGGCGGTCAGCCAGCCGTCGCCGTGCCGGGGCCGGGCGCAGCGCACCGTCAGGATGGGGGTGAGCCCGGACAGCCGGTGGTACGAGGGCGCGCCCGGGGTGGTGGGCGCGGGAGCGGGGACGGGGGTGCGCGCGCCGGTGGTGCGGGGGGCGCGCGGCGTGGGGCCGGGCCGGGTGCTCGCGGTCATGGGCGGCCCCATCGGGTCGACCGGGGCGCCCATGGTCCGCCCGGCGGTGCCCGGCGGCGGTGGCGCGCCGGACGCGGCCGGGCCGGGGCATGGCGGTGCCCGGGGAACGGCAAGGCGACCTGGCCGGGGTACTGCTCCCCCCGGCCAGGTTAGCCTCACCTTAGCTGATTGTCCCCCCGGTCTCGCTCGCGATGCGTCCGTCCGTGAGAGCCCCCGGCGTGCGGCGGAGCCCCAGCTGGCGCGCGAGCCAGACCGGCACTCCGCCCAGGGCGGCCACCAGCCGGGCGGCTTCGGCCCGCAGCCGCGCCGCCTCGGGCGGCTCGGACACTTCGGCGAGCGCGGCGAGCGCCGGCGCCACCCCCACCGTGAAGCCGAGTTGCTCGCGCAGCCGAAGGGAGGCGTCGAAGCCCTCCCGGGCGTTCCCGCGGTCCCCGCGGGAGAGCGCCAGTGCGGCCAGGTGTCGCCAGGTGTACGAGCGCAGCAGTTCGTCCCCGCGCTCGCCGGCGCCGTCGTGCGCCCGGCGGTAGGCGATCCAGGCGGCACTGCGGTCGCGCAGCAGGTTCTCGGCGACCAGCCCGCGCCGGAAGTCCAGCAGCGGGCGGCCCGGGGCGTCCGGTGGCAGCAGGGCCGAGGTGCGGCCGAGCGCGGCCTGCGCCTCGTCCAGCCGGTCCCGCGGGCCGAGCACGCTCGCCACGTACGCGAGGAAGCCGCGGGCGCAGGCGGCGGCCGCGCGCTGTTCGGTGCCGGAGGCCAGCGCCTCCGCCAGGCGCAGCGCCTGCTCCGCCTGGGTCCAGTTCGCGGCGGTGAACAGGCACTGCTCGATGAGGAGTTCGGCCCGCCCCAGGGCCGTGGCCGGGTCGTGCTCGGCGGCCGGTCGCAGCAGTTCGGCGGCCTCCTGCCAGCACCCCCGGGACCTCAGCCGCCACACGGTGTCACCCGGCTCCTCCGCTGCCGCCCGCCCCCGCCCCTCCGGGCCGCTCGGGTCCCATCCGTGCTCCGACAACGCCACCTCCTTGTGTGCGCCATCCGGCAAGGGCGCGGACCCGCCCCTGAGGCCCTGCCGCCACGACCCGTGCGCATGACGACGACAGGGCGAAAGGCCCGCGCTGTGGCCGCAATTCAACACGGGGGTGAGCTTGTGCACCAGATCACGAGCGAAGGTTGTTGCTTTTGGAGGAAAAATGATCTAGGGGTGCGCACGGGAGGAGACGCGGAGGAGGGGGAAGAGGAGGGGAAGGGGGCCGCCCGCCGGGCGGCCCGGTGGGTCAGGAGGTCCAGCCGGTCTCCATCAGGGCCTCGGCGGCGCCGTTCGCGGGCTGCGGCACACCCGCCAGGTCCAGGCTGAACAGGGCGACCAGCAGCTGTTCGCCCCGCACGGTGGCCTGGTGCGAATAACCCGCGAGGGTGAACATCGCGGCGGCCATCTCCTCGGCGTGCAGGGTCTGCAGCCACAGGCACTCGACCGACTTCACGTCGGCGGGCTCGGTCCAGGTGTCCACCTGGGCGACCATCCGGCTGCCCAGCAGGGTGACCCCGTCGCGCTCCTGGGCCTCGGTCAGCTCAAGGTCGTCGAAGCCGAGCCACTCCAGGTAGCGGGCGGCGGTGAACACCGCGTCCTGCGAGGTGCGCACCGGGTGCGGGCGGAACGGCGTGCGGTGGCGGAACGGGCGGGAGCGGCCGGCCGTGGGCGGCGCGGGCGGGGCCGGGGTGGGCACGTTCACCGGGTGGGCCGGGTACGGGCGGGCGGCCTGCGGGCCGGAGGCGGCGAGCGGGGCGGCGGTGCCGGTGCCCAGCCGGGTGGCGCGGTCGACCGGTAGCCGGACGGTGGCGCCGCAGTTGCAGGTGAACTCGGGCTGCGGCCACTGGTCGGAGCGGCCGCAGTGCGGGCAGCGCATGCTCAGCCAGGAGTCCTCCCAGGAGCGGAAGCGCACCTGCACCGGCACCCCGCCGCGCAGCAGCGGCACCTTGAGCGAGGCCCCGCACGGGCAGGGCAGGGACGGCGGTTCGTAGAGGTGCTCGCGGCGGCAGGCGGGGCAGCGGATGGCCCGGGCGCCACCGCCCGGCCCCGGCCGTGTGGGGTCGTGTCCGGTGTAGTCGTCGGGCAGTCCGGCCATCGCGGGCTCCGTCCGTCGGTGTCGGGTGGGTGGGACGATTCCCATGCTCCCCGAAATGTCCGGCGCCGGACGCGGAATGGGGCAATCCTCAGGGACGGATCAGGGGCTCCTGCCCACCCGGGTAGGGGCGGAATCCTTCCGCGGGGGGATGCCCGGCGGGCCGGACCTGGACGTTCACCCCGCGGACCAGCGGGCCAGGTCGGCGGGGGTGTCGAGGTCGTCCGGGACGGCGACGTCGGCGCACTCGACCAGGACGAGCTCCGCCGCGTGCGCCGTCAGCAGGGCGCGGGCCCCGGCGTCGCCCCGGGCGCCCGCCGCCGCCTCGGCGAAGTGCCGGGCGCCGATCAGCACCGGGTGCCCGCGCCGCCCGTCGTAGGCCGCGGCGGCCAGGTCGGCGCCCGCCCGGTGGACGGCCAGCAACCGGGACACCGCGGCCGGGGTGACGCCCGGGGTGTCCACCAGCATCACCAGCGCCGCCGAGGCGTGCGGCGGCAGCGCGGCCAGGCCGGCCCGCAGCGAGGCGCCCATGCCCTGCTTCCAGTCCGGATTGCCGACCAGCCGGCAGCCCGGCAGGTGCGCGGTGGCCCGTACCCGGTCGCCCTGCGCGCCCAGCACCACGGTGACGTCCGCGCAGCCGCCGGCCCGGACCACCGCCGCCGCGTGCTCCACCAGCGGCCGTCCCCCGTACCGCAGCAGTGCCTTGGGGCGCCCGCCGAGGCGGCTCCCGCCCCCGGCGGCGAGGATCAGGGCGGCGACCGGGCCCGGCCCGGCGGGTGTCGGTGGTGTCTGCATGGGGTCAGGTGGTGTCTTCACGGGGCCAGCCTGCCCGGTCGGGGCCGGGGCGTGCGCGGCGGGGGCCGGCGAGGGGCGCCGCGTCCGCCGGCCGGACGCCCTCGCGGGGGAGCGGGTGTGAGCAGGTGTGAGCAGGTGTGAGCTTCGACATGCTCCGGGCCGCCGCGTGGCGTCGGCTTGACCTGCTCTCGGGGCGGCTGATCTGCTGGTTCGCCGTCAACCCGCCCCTGAACCCGGGAGTTCTCCGTGCCCGCCCGCCGCTCCACGCTGTCCGCCGCCACCGTGTTCCTGATATGCGCGCTCGCGCTGGTCGGCTGGTTGATCGGCGGCCGCGACCACAAGTCGACCGGCCCCAAGGCCGACGGCGGCACAGCCGCCCCCGCCGCCGGGGCCACCGGCACCAGCCCGTTGCAGAACCCGGACGGCACCAAGCCCGGCCTGGCGCCGCTGACCACCCCCGAGGAGCAGAAGGCCGGCCGGGACGTCATAGCCAAGGTCGCCACCGCCGCCGTCGGAACCAAGGACGGCTACGACCGCAACGAGTTCGGCCCCGCCTGGACGGACAACGTTGACGGCGTCCCGTTCGGCGGCAACAAGTGCGACACCCGCAACGACCTGCTCGCCCGGGACGGCACCGGCGTCGAGCACAAGGACGGCTCGGACTGCACCGTCACCGCGATGACCATCTGGGACCCGTACACCGGCAAGAGCGTCCAGTGGACCAAGCAGCAGGCCTCCAAGATCCAGATCGACCACGTGATGCCGCTGTCCTACGACTGGCAGATGGGTGCCAGCAAGTGGGACAAGGCCAAGCGCGTCCAGATCGCCAACGACCCGCTCAACCTGATCCCCGCCGACGGCTCGCAGAACGCCTCCAAGGGCGACTCCGGCCCGGCCACCTGGCTGCCCGCCAACACCGAGATCCGCTGCTCCTACGCGGTGCGCTTCGCCCAGGTCTCGCTGAAGTACCAGCTGCCCGTCTCCGAGGCCGACAAGAAGGCCATGCTCCAGCAGTGTGGCGGCTGACGAAACGTTAATCCCGTGCAGCCGCAGGCGGGTGCGGTGTGCGCGCGGCGCGTGCCGGGTGGTACTTGTGGGCGGTGGCCCCGATGATCCCCCGGCTCCCCCGCCCGCCCGGGCGCACCCTGCCCGCCCTCGCCGCCGCACTCGCCCTCGCGCTGTCGAGCGGCTGCACGGGCACCGCCCCCGGCCCGCCCGACCGGCCGCCGCTGGCCGAGCGGGTCGCCGCCACCGCCGCGCCCGCCCTGCGCGCGCTCTACGACCAGCGGATCGACTGGCGGCACTGCCCCGACGAGGACGGCGACGACCCGGACCGGGCCGCCGTGCGGTGCGCCACCCTCAAGGTCCCGCTGGACTACGCCGACCCGGGCGGGCCCACCGTCGACGTCGCCCTCGCCATGGTGCCCGCCGCCGACCGCGCGCACCGGCTCGGCGCCCTGCTGCTCAACCCCGGCGGCCCCGGCAACTCCGGCGTCGACATGGTCCGTTGGGGATGGAAGGGCTACCAGGGGCCGCTGCACGACCGGTACGACCTGGTCGGCTTCGACCCGCGCGGCGCCGGCGACACCACCCCGGTCCACTGCCTGGACGACCGCACCCGCGACCAGTGGGACGCCACCGACGACCCGGCCTACGACCACGGCCGGATCCTCGCCGAGGCCTGCCGCGCCCGGCACGCCGACCTGCTCCGGCACCTCGGCACCCGCGACACCGCCCGCGACCTCGACGTCCTGCGCGGCGCCCTCGGCGAACGCCGCCTGGACTTCCTCGGCTTCTCCTACGGCACCCACCTCGGCGCCGTCTACGCGGAGCAGTTCCCCGACCGCACCGGCCGGCTCGTCCTCGACGGCGCCGTCGACCACGGCGCCCCCGCCGCGCGGCTCGGCACCGAACAGGCCGCCGCCGCCGAGGCCGGGCTCCGGGCCTTCGCCGCCGCCTGCGCCGCCGACGACGGAGCGGCCTGCCCGCTCGGCGCCGACCCCGCCGCCGCCCCGCAGCGCCTCGCCCGCTTCCTCGACGGACTGCGCGACCACCCGCTGCGCGCCGCCGACGGCCGCGCGCTCACCGCCGCGCTCGGCTGGGACGCCGCCCTGGACGTGCTCTCCGACGGCCGCCGCTCCTGGCCCCGGCTGCGCGAGGCCCTCGCACCGGCCGTCACCCGGGGCGAGGCCGAGGGCCTGCTCGCCCTCGCCGACGGCGCCGACCGCCGCGACGAGGACGGCCGCTACCGGACCCCGGCCGACGCCTACGCCGCCATCTCCTGCGCGGACGGCCCGCCCCCGCCCACCGACGCGGAACTGCGCCCGGCCCTCGCCGAACTCGCCGCCCGCGCCCCGCTGGTCAGCGGCCACGACCCGGTGGGCACCCTGCTCGACCCGGACTGCCGCCCCTGGCCGTTCCACAGCCCCGAGCCGCCGCGGCCGATCCGGGCGGCGGGCAGCGCCCCGATCCTGGTGATCGGCTCCACCGGCGACCCGGTCACCCCGTACGCCTGGGCGCAGCGGCTCGCCGCCGGGCTGGAGCGCGGGGTGCTGCTCACCCGGGACGGCGACGGGCACACCGGGTACGACAAGAGCGGCTGCGTCCGGGACGCGGTGGCCTCCTACCTGGTGGACGGCCGGCTGCCGGCGGCCGGGACGCACTGCCCGTCGGACTGAGGAACCGGGGACGGGAGAGGGGGCGTGCCGCGCGAACGCGGCACGCCCCCTCGGGGGTTCGGGCTCAGGAGGTGGGGGCCGTCAGGTCGTAGAAGGTGGTGGAGCCGATGGTCTTCGCCGTGTAGTGCGCCGTCACCCAGGACTCGATCTGGGCGGACTCGCTCTGCTGCCCGCCCCCGTCGCCGCCCGCGCCGCCGCCGAAGCCGCGGTGGGAGCCGCCCGCGCCGATGAACCAGTGCACCTTCCCCTCCTCGACGTACTTCCGGAAGCCGGCCAGGGTCAGCGAGGGGTCGGTGCCGTTGAAGCCGCCGAGGGCCATCACCGGTTCCCCGGTGGCGAGTTGGTAGCCGGCCGCGGTCTGCGAGCCGATCGTGGCGGCCGCCCAGGTGTAGTGGTCGGCGTTCTCCTCGATCACGGCGGCGACCTCGCCGGTCACCTTGGGGCCGTCGAGCAGCCCGCCCATGCCGCCGGGCGGCGGGCCGCCGGCCGAGCCGCCGGTGAGGCTGCCCGGGGCCTCGGGGGCCGGCAGGCCGGGGACGCCGCCGGTGCCGGTGCCGCCGGTGCCGCGCTCGTGGCGGCCGCCGGCGTGCTCGGAGCCCGTACCGCCGCCGTCGAAGCCCTGCCCGCCGTTGAAGCCCTGCCCGCCGGTGAAGCCCTGCCCGCCGGTGAAGCCCTGCCCGCCGTTGAAGCCCTGGGCACCCGGGAAGCCCGGCAGGCCGCCCTGACCGCCCTGGCCGTTCTGCCCGCCCTGGCCGTTCTGCCCGCCCTGGCCGAACCAGCGCCCGTTGCCGCCACCGGGGAAGCCCTTCGCGCCGTTGCCGCCCCTGCGCCCCGTGCCGCCGGGCCCGGACGCGCCGTCCACGCCCGGCCCCGCGGTCACGATCGAGCCGGTGTGCGGGGTGTTCACCGTGTCCACCGCGTACGCCGCCGGTCCGCCGAGCGCCGCCGCCACGCCCACCAGGCCCGCCACCGAGGCGATCCGCGCGCCGGTCCGGCCGGAGGCCCGTCCGGCCACCTGCCCGGCGACCAGCGCGGCCGCCGCCACCAGACCGCCGACCAGCACCGCCCAGCGCAGCCACGGCAGGAAGCCCGGGCTGCGGCCGAGCAGCACGAACGCCCAGACCGCCGTCACCGCGAGCGTCCCGGCCAGCACCAGCGCCCAGGGCAGCCGGTGCCGGGCCCGCCACAGCCCGTCCACGCCCATGCCGACCAGCGCCGCGACCGCCGGGGCCAGCGCCACCGTGTAGTACTGGTGGAAGATCCCGGACATGAAGCTGAAGACCAGCATGGTGGACAGCAGCCAGCCGCCCCAGACCAGGAAGGCCGCGCGGGCGGTGTCGGTGCGGGCGTGGCGACGGGTCGCCCAGAGGCCGACGGCCAGCAGGATCAGCGCGGCCGGCAGCAGCCAGGCGATCTGCCCGCCGATGTCCGTGCCGAACATCCGGGTCAGCCCGGTCTCGCCCCAGCCACGGCCGCCGCCGTGCGCCGTGGCGCCGCCCGGCAGGTCCAGCCCGGCCGGCATCCGGCCGCCGCCGCCCACGCTGCCGCGCTCGTTGCCGTCGACCCGGCCGAGGCCGTTGTAGCCGAAGGTGAGCGAGAGGAAGCTGTTGTCCTGCGAGCCGCCGATGTACGGGCGGGCCGAGGCGGGCACCAGCTCGACGATCGCCACCCACCAGCCGCCCGAGACCAGCAGCGCCGCGCCCGCGAGCAGGCTCTGGCGCACCCGCCGCCAGAACCCGGTGGGCGCCGCCACCAGGTGGATCACCGCGAAGGCGGGCAGCACCAGGAAGGCCGCCAGGGTCTTGGTGAGGAAGGCGAGGCCGAACACCACCCCGGTGAAGACCAGCCACCGGGTGCCCGCCGCCTCGACCGCCCGCACCAGCCCGTACGCCGCCAGCGTCAGCAGCAGCACCAGCAGCGCGTCCGGGTTGTTGAAGCGGAACATCAGCGCCGCGACCGGCGTGAGCGCCAGAGCGGCGCCCGCCAGCAGGCCGCCCAGCGGGGAGAAGCGGCGGCGCACCGTCGCGTACAGCACGCCGACGGTGGCCGCGCCCATCAGCGCCTGCGGGGCGAGGACCGACCAGGAGGAGAGGCCGAAGACCCGCGCCGACAGCGCCATCGGCCACAGCGCGGCCGGGGGCTTGTCGACGGTGATGAAGTTCGCCGCGTCCGAGGAGCCGAAGAAGAAGGCCTTCCAGCTCCGGGAGCCGGCCTGCACGGCGGCCGAGTAGAAGGAGTTGGCCCAGCCGGAGGCGCTCAGGCCCCACAGGTAGAGGACGGCGGTCGCGGCCAGCAGCGCGAGCAGGGCCGGGCGCACCCAGCGCGGGTCGTCCGCGCGCCCGCGCCAGGCGCGGGCGGGGAGGGTGCGCAGCCGGCCGGACCAGGAGGCCGGGCCCTTGGGGCCGGCCGGCGGCAGGGGCTGCTCGGGGAAGAGCGGTGCCGGGCCCGGCCGGACCGGGGCCGGCGCCTCCGGCGGCGGGTGGTTCGCGGCCTCGGGCCATGGTTCGCCGGCCGGAGGGGAGTAGCTGCTCGTGGTCATGCGCGACACGGTGCGTGGCGCGGCTGAGAGGACCGTGAGACGGGGCTGTGAGCCGCGTGTGATCCGGAACGTCAGGCGGACGGCGGCATGGTGAGGTGCTTGCCCAGCCACTCCAGGGCCGGGGGGATCTCCCGGGTCCAGGTGTGGAAGTTGTGGCCGGCGGTGTCCAGGGTGATGGTGGACATCTTGGTGGGGGCCTTGAAGGCGGCGACCATGGCCTTGGTCTCGTCGTAGTTGTTCTCGTCGTACGCGGTGGTCAGCAGCAGCGAGACGGGGGCCGCGGGCTGGTTCTTCAGCCACCACAGCAGGTCGTTCTCCTGCTTCAGCTGGGCGCTGCCGCCGAACAGGTCGCCGGTGGTCGGGTCGTGGGCGGCGCTGTAGTAGCCGGAGAGGGCGACCGCCGCGCGGTAGGAGTCGGGCTTGCGCAGCGCGAACTTGAGCGCGCAGTAGCCGCCGGTGGAGTTGCCGATCACGGCCCGGTTGGCCGGGTCGGTGCCGATCCGGTAGGTGGTGGCGAGGGCCTTGGGCAGGTCGGAGGTGAAGAAGGTCTCCACCTGGGGGCCGTTCGGCACGTCCACGCACTCGGTGTCCCGGTCGCCGACCAGGGTGGGGCGGGTCATCACCAGGACGGTCGGCGGCAGCTTCTTCTGCTCTATCGCGTCCAGCGTCGACGCCGGGTACTGCATCAGCGAGATCAGCTTCTCCGGGGTGCCCGGGTAGCCGGTGAGCACCAGGGCCATCGGGAAGCGCTGCTTGGCGTAGTCCGGCTGGAAGTACTGCGGCGGCAGGTAGACGTACGCCTCGGTGGTCAGCCCGCTGCCGGCCCCCCGGACGTCGACCTTCTGGATCTGGCCGGAGCGCTCCGGGTCCGAGCCCTGCGCGGAGTAGAACTTCTGCTCACCGGTGACGGCCACCCCGGAGGCGTTGGGCTGGTGGTCGACCACCGTGCCGAGCCCGCCGCTGGTGCCCAGCAGGTCCGTCCAGGAGCTGTAGAAGCCGAAGTAGCTGTTGGCGATCAGACCCATCGCGGCCAGCACCGACACCTGGGTGGCCAGGAACGCGCCGATCCGGCCCAGCCACGCCTTCCAGCCCTTCCCGCCGAACCGCGGCCACAGCCACATGGTGGCGGCGAAGACGGCTATCGCGAGGAGGGAGGCGATGATCTGGAGCGGGAGTCCGGTGAGACTGAGCACGGGCCCGATCGTAGTTGACCTCCGTGGACGGCCCTGGGGGCGGCCCCTTCCGGTGGCCGTCCGAATCGGGTTGACCGGAGTGGTTCGTGCTCGACAGCATGTCGCCCGACGCGTACGGGGAGTGCGCCGGGGTGACGGTGGGGTGGGGTCGTGGAGTTCAGGGGCAGGGCGGTCATGGCGGTCGGCGGGGTGCTGCTGCTGGCGGCGTGTTCCGGTGGGGGTGGGGAACGGGCGGCGGCGCCGAGTGCTTCGGCGACGGTGGTGCCGAGTGCTTCGGCGACGCCGTTCGGCACGACGCTGGCCCAGTCCCTGGAGCCGGTCGGTGCCGGGCTGGCGAAGGTGGCCGCGGCGACGACGATGAAGGAGGTCGAGACCGCGCTCGCCGTCACCGAGTCCAACGCCGACCGCGCCGTCCGGAACCTGAAGGCCGCCGCCGCACCGGACGGGGCCGACGCGGCGCGTGCCGAGCTGGTGGCGGGCCTGGGCACGCTCTCTTCCGAGGCGCTGACGATCCGCACCGACCTCAACCTCAAGAAGTACTGCACCGCCGGTGTTGTCAAGGCGCAGCTCGGCGGCGGTCAGGGGCTGGTGGCCGTCCCTGCGGCGCTCGCCAAGCTGGCGACGGCCGGCCAGCAGGCCGCCTTCACCGTCCCGCAGCTGCCCAAGCCGCAGCCGACGCCGCGTGTGCTGGAGAACGGCACCCTGGTCCGTGACGGTGGGAGCAACGGCAAGGGCACCTTGGAGGTCAAGAACAACAGCGCCACGGACGTGGTCTTCACGATCGGGGTGGACGGCACGTCGGTGGCCTCGGTGTACGCGGCCAAGGGGAAGGAGGCCGTCATCGAGGGCGTCAAGGCGGGCTCGTACGACTTCTACTACCTCGCCGGGGAGGACTGGGATTCCGGCGAGAAACAGTTCTGGCAGAACTGCCGTTCCGTCAAGTTCTCCGAGAAGTACGACTTCAAGCCGGCCGGGACGACCTGGACGATGACCCTCGGCGCGAAGGAGGGCGAGGGTACCCCCGCCAAGACCGAGTCGGGGAGTGTGGCCACCGCCCCGCAGCCATAACCCCGGCCCGTAACGGGCATACCGGGACGGGTCGTTGCCGTCGGGTGGCACAACAGGCCATGGGGAGTGGCGAGTTCGGTCACAATCCTTGACCGCTTGAAGTGGCCATGGCACTTTCGTGCGGCGCGGGCGTCGGCGACCAGTCGTACACCCCGCGATCCCCCACAAGGAGAGCCATGTTCAAGAGGATTGTCGCGGTGGCCGGTACGAGCGCCGTCGTCGCGGGCGGGCTGGCCTTCGCGGCCGCCCCCGCGCACGCCGTTCAGGCGGCCGACCTGACCTCCACCATCGCCCTGAGCAACTGCTCGGCCTCGCTGGTCCGTTACCCCACCTCGGTGGCCGGCGACCGCGCGCTGATGCTCACCAACGGGCACTGCCTGCCGACCATGCCCTCGGCCGGCCAGGTGATCCAGAACGCCACCGCCAGCCGTAGCGGCACCCTGCTCGACGGTGCGGGCAACAGCCTGGGCACCGTCCAGGCCGACAAGGTGCTCTACGCGACGATGACCGGCACCGACGTCGCGCTCTACCAACTCACCGACACCTACGGGTCGATCACCTCCAAGTACGGCGCCACCGCGCTGACCATCAGCGACACGCACCCGACCGACGGCGCGTCGATGTACATACCCTCGTCGTACTGGAAGCAGGTCTGGAACTGCTCCGTGAACGGCTTCGTGCCGACCCTGCGTGAGGACGAGTGGACCTGGCACGACTCGCTGCGCTACAGCTCCGGCTGCAACACCACCCACGGCACCTCCGGTTCGCCGATCGTCGACTCCGCCAGCGGGCGGATCATCGGCATCAACAACACCGGCAACGACGACGGCGCCATGTGCACCCTCAACAACCCGTGCGAGGTGGCCGCCGACGGCACCACCAAGGCCTACAAGGGCCAGAGCTACGGCGAGGAGACGTACTGGTTCACCACCTGCCTGAACTCCTCCACCCGGGCCATCGACCTCAACACGGCCGGCTGCCTGCTCACCAAGCCGGCCGGCAGCGGCGCCGTCACCGTCACCAACCCGGGCAACCAGTCCACCGCCGTGGGCGGTACGGTCAACCTCCAGATCAGCGCCTCCGGCGGCACCGCCCCGCTGTCCTACGCCGCGACCGGTCTGCCCGCCGGGCTGTCCATCAACTCGTCCACCGGTGTCATCGCCGGCACCGTCTCCGCCGCCGGCAGCTCCACCGTGACCGTCACCGTGACGGACGCGGCGGGCAAGTCGGCCTCCACCAGTTTCACCTGGGCCGTCTCGACCGGTGGCGGTGGCTGCACTCCGGCGCAGCTGCTGGGCAACGCGGGCTTCGAGACCGGTACGGCCACCCCGTGGACGGCGTCCAGCGGCGTGGTGGACAGCAGCGCCTCCCAGGCGGCCCACAGCGGTTCCTGGAAGGCGTGGCTGAACGGCTACGGCTCCACCCACTCGGACTCGCTGTCGCAGACGGTGACCATCCCGGCGGGCTGCAAGGCGACGCTGAGCTTCTGGCTGCACATCGACACCGCCGAGTCGGGCAGCACCGCGTACGACAAGCTGACCGTGTCGGTCAACGGCACCACGCTGAAGACCTACTCCAACGTGGACGCCGCGCCGGGCTACCAGCAGCGCACCTTCGACCTGTCGTCCTACGCGGGCCAGACGGTCACGGTGAAGTTCGCCGGGACCGAGGACGCCTCGCTCCAGACCAGCTTCGTGATCGACGACACCTCCGTCCAGACCGGCTGAGCCCGGACCGGCTCCTGACGGGCCGGTGAACCAGGACAGGTGAGGGGCCCGGTGGCTACGGCTGCCGGGCCCTTGTCGTGCCGGCCTCCCTATCCTGGTCGGATGATCAAGCCCATTGAGCTGGTGATATTCGACTGCGACGGCGTCCTGGTGGACAGCGAGGTGATCGCCGTCCGGGTACTGGTGCGGCTGGGCCGGGAGTACGGCTGGCCGCTGACCGAGACGGAGGCGATCGAGCGTTTCGTCGGTCGGTCGGAGCCGGCCAACAACGCGCTGGTCGCCGAGCGGCTCGGGGCGGAGGTGGCGGCCGTGTGGGGCAGGCGCTTCCACGAACTGCACGCCGAGGCGGTCGACGCCGGGCTGACCCCCGTGGACGGCCTGCCGGAGGCGCTGGCAGCGATCACCCTGCCCACCTGCGTGGCCTCCAGCGGCACCCACGAGAAGATGCGCCACACCCTGGGCCGGACCGGCCTCCACGACCACTTCGCCGGGCGGATCTTCAGCGCCACCGAGGTCGGGCGCGGCAAGCCCGCGCCCGACCTCTTCCTGCACGCCGCGCGCTCGATGGGCGTCGACCCGGCCGCCTGCGTGGTGGTCGAGGACAGCCGGCCCGGCGTGGAGGCCGCCCGCGCCGCCGGGATGCGCGCGCTCGGCTACGCGGGCGGCGTCACGGCCGCGGAGCGGCTGGCCGGGCCGGGCACCGTGGTCTTCGACGACATGCGGGAGCTGCCCGGACTGATCGCCGCGGGCGCGATCCACCGGGGGTAGGGCACCCCCGGCGCCAATTCGGTTGCCGGGCCCGGTCCGCGGCTGGCAGGGTCGGTCACCATGGCCTCCTCCTCCCGCAAGCTGCACCCCGACGAACTGGACATCGACGAGTCGCTGGTGCGCCGGATGGTCGCCGAGCACTTCCCGCAGTGGGCGGGCCT
Organism: Kitasatospora sp. NPDC001132; assembly: GCF_053598415.1. Classification (NCBI taxonomy): domain Bacteria; kingdom Bacillati; phylum Actinomycetota; class Actinomycetes; order Kitasatosporales; family Streptomycetaceae; genus Kitasatospora; species Kitasatospora sp. NPDC001132. The sequence goes on from NZ_JBSFKF010000045.1 coordinate 45,569, forward strand.
GCCGGTCGAGCCGGTGATGCCGACCGGGACCAGCAACGCGATGTACCGGCTGGGTACCGAGCTGGTGGTGCGCATCCCGCGGATCCCCGGGGTGGTCGAGGAGATCGCCAAGGAGGACCGCTGGCTGCGGCACCTGGCCCCGCGGCTGCCCGTCCCGGTGCCGGTCCCGCTGGCCGTGGGCGGGCCGGTCGACGGCTGCCCCTGGCCCTGGTCGGTGCTGCGCTGGCTCGACGGCACCACCCCCGTCACCGGGCGGATCGCCGAACCCGGGCTGCTGGCCCGGGACTTGGCCGGCTTCGTGACCGCCATCCGCCGGATCGACCCGGCCGCCGGGCCCGCCGCCCACCGCAGCGAGTCGCTGGCGGAGCGCGACGCCTGGACCAGGAAGGCGATCGCGGCCGTGCCGGACCTGGTGGACGCCGCCGCCGCGACCGCCGCCTGGGAGCACGCCCTGGCCGCCCCCGCCCCCACCGGCCCCCCGGTCTGGCTCCACGGCGACCTCCAGCCCGGCAACCTGCTGGTGGGCCCGGACGGCCGGCTCGCCGCCGTCATCGACTTCGGCTGCGCGGGCCTCGGCGAGTCGGCCGTCGACCTGATCCCCGCCTGGTACGTCCTGCCCGCCGCCGCCCGCCCCGCCTTCCGCGCGGCCGCGGCCCCCGACGACGCGGCCTGGGACCGCGCCCGCGGCTGGGCCCTGTCCATCGCCCTGATGGAGGTGTCCTACTACCGGGACAGCGACCCGAGGATGACCTCCATCGCCCGCCACGTGATCGCCGAGGTGCTGGCCGAGCACGCGTAGCGGGCCGGCCGCTCCCCGCCCGCGAGACGACGGGCGGGGAGCGGCCGGCGGCTCGTCACCAGAACCAGAGCGCGCCGGACTGGCCCTTGTACTCCCACTGCTGGGCGTTGGCCCCGTTCGCGCCGGAGGAACTGGTGATCTCCAGGACCTTGCCGCTGTGGTTCCGGATCACCGACCGATTCGACCGGACTCCTTCCACCCACCACTTCGCGCCGTCCTGGCCGTTGCACGACCACTGCTGGGCCTCGGCGCCGTTCGAGGTGGAGGAGCTCTGGATCTCCAGGCACTTGCCGCTGTGGGCGTTCACGAGGTTCCAGTAGCCGTTGCCCGCGGACTGCCACCGCCACTTCGAGCCGGCCTGGCCCTTGCAGTCCCACTGCTGGGCCCGGGCGCCGTTCGCGGTGGAGGAGCTGGTGATCTCCAGGCACTTGCCGTTGTCGTTCTTGATCTCGATCGTGGCCGAGAGGCCGGCGTGCGAGTCGGCGAACGCCTGGCCGCCGCCGAGGCCGGTCAGGGTGAGCGCCAGGGCGGCGACGCCGATGCCGACGGCGGAGCGCCGGGTGCTGCGGAGTCCCTTGCTGGACATGGATGGTCCCCCTTCGAGGGTGTCGGTGTTGGTCGCGTCCGCCACTCGATCCCCCGTGTCGGACGCATCATCAGCTTGCCGACGCCCCCGGCGGTTGTCGTTAGCATGCGGTCCACTGCCGCTTGGTTCAGAGTCCACCGCCGACCGTCACGGCGCCGTGGCGGTAGTCGCGGGGCGGCAGGCCGTACGCGCCGCGGAAGGCGCGGGTGAAGTCCGCGGCGCGGGGAAATCCGCAGCGGGCCGCGATGACGTGGACGGGCGTGGTGGCCAGGGCCGGGTCGCCGAGGTCGCGGCGGGCCCGTTCGAGGCGCTGGTGGCGGATCCAGGCGGCGACGGTCTCCTCCTCGCCCTCGAAGAGGCGGTGCAGGTAGCTGACCGAGATGTGGTGCGCGGCGGCGACCGCGCCGGGGTCGAGGTCCGGCTCGTGCAGGTGGGCCCGGATGAAGGCCCGGATCCGCTGGACCAGGGCCCGGCGCCGGCTCTCCGGCGGTACGGCGTCCTCGGCGTCGAGGTGGTGGGCGAGCAGCGCCGACACCAGGTCGAGGGCGACGGTGCCCAGCCGGGGTGCGTCGCCGGCCCGGTAGGCGCCGGGGTCGGCGGCGATGCCGGCGAGCAACTGGACGAGCAGGGCGCCCACTCCGGCGTCCCCGGGCATCCGGCGGGCCGTGAGCGTGCCGACCCGGTCCGGCGACAGCGGCAGCGCCTGTCGGGGCACGGTCAGCCAGCCCCCGCGGAACAGCTGGCGCGGATCGTCGGTGCTCGCCTGGAGGAGGACGGGCCGGGCGCTGTCCTGCAGGACCACGTCGTGCGGGCGGTAGGCGCCGAGGCCGTCGGAGCGGACCGCGGTGGCGGTGTCGCCGAACGGAAGCGAGAACAGGTACAGCTCGGGGTCGGTGGAGGAGCGGATCAGGCGTGGCGACCGGCTCGCGGCGAGCGGCGGGTGCTCCATCGTCCAGAGCGCCAGGTCGCCGAGCGGCAGGACACGCACCTCGGACCGGAAGTCGGCCCTGTGCTCGGTGCGGACGTCGAACGGCGCGATCATCCGGGTGAGTTGCTGCTGCCAGTACTCGAAGCGGTCCCGTGGTTCCACGTCCTCGGTCCGGTACACCGACTCGGTCAGCATGCTCGACCTCCCCTGGCTGGCCTTCCCCGTCCCGGCATTCTCACACCGCTGACGGATCCGGCCCGGGGGAGGAGGGGATCAGCCGACGAGGCCGCCCTCGGGCGAGGCCCCGCGCCGGACGGCGTCGGCCGAAGAGAACAAGCCGGAACAGCGGCAGCAGCTGCGCCCCACCCGCCCACCCCTTCCAGGAGCAACAAAAGGCAACGGTGGCCCCGGCCATGGATGGCCGGGGCCACCACAGCTGAGCCCATTCAGGCCGCCCCAGGGCCCGTTGCCGCTTTGCGCAGGAAGTCGACTTGGCCGACTTCCTGTGCTTATGGGCGGGTTGTGCGGGTGCGGCAGTGGGTGAGGGCGTACCGGATGCGGCGGTCGGAGGGGAGGGTGGTGGCGAGGAGTTCGCCGGCGGTGGTGAGGGTGGTCCAGTAGAGGGCGGGGTTGCCGGTGCGAGGGAGGGGGTGGGTGGCGGTGAGGGAGAGGTAGGCGGTGGTGAGGTTGCCGGTGGTGAACCAGCGGTTGAGGCCGTGGCGGTGGCCGGGGCGGATGCCGCCCATGGCGTCGACGGCGGTCAGGAAGTGTTCGACGACGGCGAGTTCGGTGTCGGTGAGGGACTTGGGGATGTCGAAGACGCCGAGGGCTTCGAGGAGTTCGCCGGTGTCGCTCGCGGAGTCGGGGCGGGGGTCGGCGAGCAGGGCGTCGTAGCAGTCGGCGAGGCGGCGGGTGGTCTCGGCCTGGGGGATGTCGAGGGCGAGGCAGACGGCTCGGGCGACGGGCAGGGGTCGGTGGCCGAGGCGGGCGAGGAGGGCGTAGGTGGCGGCGGGGGTGGTGCCACGGGAGAGGGTGTGCCGGGCCAGGGTGGCGAGGTGCATAGGGAATCGGGCTTTCAGGCGAGGGTGGCGGGGGCGATGAGCACCCAGACGAACTTGCCGATGCCGCAGGGGCGGTCGGCGCAGCCCCAGCGTTCTGCGAGCTCGTTGACGAGGAGGAGGCCGCGCCCGTGCTCGTCGTCCGGCGCGGCGGCGCGGAGGGAAGGGCGGTCATCGCCGGCATCGTGGACTTCGACGCGCAGGCGGGAGCCGGCGAGGGAGAAGCGCACTTCGATGCGCCGGTCGTCGGGCGCGTCGCAGTGCTGGACGGCATTGGCGAACAGCTCGGACAGGAGCAGTTCGGCGCTGTCTCGGTACCGGTCCCCGGAGGGCAGCCCGGAGAGGTACGCCCGGAGCAAGTAGCGGGCCAGGGGCGTGGATTCGGTTCGCGAGTCGAGGCGCGCGACGAACATGCGGGGGCGGCGGGACGTGAGCATGAGGGAACACCTTGGAAGCAAAAGGAGTAGAGAGACCAGCCACACCACTGATGGTGATGGACCAATGACGGACAGCCAGTCGACTATGGACGTGACAGGTTCGATTGGAAGCCGGGGTGGGACAGTCCGGGCGATGCGAGGGTGTAGGTCATGAAGCCGGAGCGCTCGCCGGTCGTGACGAACCCGGTCTTACGGAGGACGCGGCCGGAGGCGGGATTGTCGGTGCGATGTTTGGCGCGGACCTCCGGCAGGCCGAGGTGGCCGAATGCGAGCGCGAGGATCTTGCGGACTCCTTCGGTGGCGTAGCCATGGCCCCAGGCGTCTGCGCGCAGGATGTAGCTGATGGCGGCGACCGGCCGGTCACAGTGGAGCTTGCCGATGCCGAGGAGGTCACCGTCCACGGTGAATCCGAGCACGTACAGCGTGCGTGGTGACTGCGCAGCAGCCGCCATGATGTCGCGGACGCGGTGGCGGGCCTCTTCGGCGTCCATCGGTGATCGGCCCAGGTACCTGGTGGACTCCGCGCTGTAGATCCGTTGCAGGGCCTCGGCGTCTCCGGTGCCCAGCTCCCGCAGCTTGATCACCCGTCCACCGCTTCGATGATCTTCGTCAGCTCGGTGGCGGTCGGCCGGTCATCGGGCGCGGCCAGCAGGACGTTGCGCAGGCGGGCTTGGAGGGCGGGCCAGGGCAGCACGGTGGACAGAGGGACAGCCCAGTGGGCGATGGTCTTGCGGATCTCCTCCACCGGCGCTCCCTTCTCGAGCCCGGCCGCCTCGTAGTCCAGCGGCCACGTGCCGGTGACGCAGGTCCACAGGGTGCCGGCGAGGGCGTAGACGTCGGCAGGCTGTGTCGTTTCGACGGGCTGGGGGCCGTTGATGATCCGGGCGGCCGACTCGGGCGCGGTGAGGTGGATCATCGTGCCGTCGAATCTGGTCCACGGGGTGGTGCCGATCCGCCGTGTCCAGGCGAAGTCGAGCAGGCGCACTGTTCCGTCCTGGCCGTGGATGCCGTGTGCGGGCTGGAGGTCGCCGTGCACCCAGCCGTCGGCGTGGAGGTCTGCCACCGCACGGCACAGTCCGACGGCGGCGGCGAGGGCTTCGTCCTTCTCGCCGTCGCCCTTGCGCAGGGGGCGGAAGACCTGCCAGGTGGAGGGGCCGGGCAGCCACGGGGTGATGTACCAGATGCCGTCGGGGAAGCGGCCGGCGGTAACGGTGTAGCCGGGGAGCTGGTCGAGGACGGAGGCTTCGCGGGCGGTGACCTCGGCGGCCTCGCCGGTGCCGAGCTTGATGCTCGCCACACCGCGTGGTCCGCTGGCCTTCCACACTGCCGATCCCCGCCGGCTGCTGATCTCCTCCAACTGCTTCAGCGGCCCGCAGAGGGCCTTCGTGGCCTTCAGCGCCTCTCCGGCCTCGGTAGCGAACTCGCCCATTGCCGTACTGCCTTCCACTCGCAGGGGATGTGCTTGAAGACGTCCTGGCCGTCGTCCACCGCGACGGCCAGGGCCGCGGCGAGATCGGGAGTCTCCACGAGGAACCTCGGGTCCAGGGGCCGCACGCCCGCCCGTACCGGGAGGAACGAGAAGGGCGGCGACGGGATGGCCTGCCCACGCCGGCTGGTCTCGACGGCACCCAGGGGGAACTTGCCGAACATGACTCCGACCGGCCCGTACAGGTGCTTCAACGCCCAGTGCGGCCAGGCCATCAGCTCGCCATGGCCCGCGCCTTCGCAGCGCCCGACCAACACCACGTTCTCGCACGCCAGGGCGCCATATGGCCGACCCATCAGCGGACGGACCCACTCCGCGGCCTGGACCCCGGCGTAGAACAACTCGGCCTCCACGGCGTACCGGTGACTGCCCGGGGCGATCTCGTAGACCGTCCAACCGGCCATGCCCCGTGACGTGGACGGCCGCAGGAACGGACAGTGCTCGTACAGCTCGGCGAGGTACCCGTCCACGTCCACACCGAGGGGGTCCTGCGTCCGGGCTTCGATGAGGCGCAGCGCCCCGGCGGTCGGCCGGGACGCTGCGCCGGATGGTGTGGTGATCACAGGTGCGACGCCACCGGGACCAGCTCGTCGCCGTCGCTCGGCGCGGGCGAGCAGTCCCACTCCGCCCAGACCTCACCCGTCTCGCGGTAGTGGGCCAGGGCCTGGGTGTCGAGCGTGCCGTCGGCGTCGGTGAACCAGATCTCGGGCAGAGGGCCGTACGCCTCCTCGTACGCGGACACCCAGGAGATGAAGCCGCTGCCGGAGCTCTCGACGTGGGCCAGCCTGCGGCTGGCGTACCGGAGCGCGAACTCCTCGTGCGCGACCGGGTCGGCGAGCAGCCGGTGCCACGCCGCGTCGACGACGGCGGAGAACATCTCCGGCGCGCCCTCGCCCGCGTCGATCCGCCGCGCGGCGATCGTGAAGAACTTGCCCAGCTCGTCCAGCTCGACACCGGACGTGGTGGAGGTGGTCATGGGCCTCTCCAATCGGGGTCAGCGCTGCCCGCCCGGGCGGGTACGGGTAGCTGTGAGGGAAACCCGGCCCGGCATCACCTGCTCCGAGCGTCGGGAGTGCGTGGCCGCCCGGGGAGCGAGCGGGCCTGGGGTAGCTGTATCCAGTGAACGGTGCGGGAGTTGCCCTGAACCAGAGCAGAAGCTGGGCATATGTCAGGCATAATCAACTCACTACCCTGCGTGACCTGGGGCCCTTTGAATCGAGCGGGGGCGATTGTGACTCCGAGAAGGAAGCGACTCGCGCAGCGCCGCAAGGCACTGGGCTACAGTCAGGAGGCATTCGCCGCCGAACTGGGAGTGGCAGTCTCCACGGTCACCCGCTGGGAGGCCGGTGCGACCAACCCCCAGGGGTACGTACACCCCAAGATGGCAAAGGTCCTCAGAGTCACCCCCGGGGGCCTGGCGGACCTCCTCGCGCCAGAGGTGACAGCCCCTGACCGTTCGGTGGTCTGGGCTGCTGCCCCACCTCTTGGTGATACTGATGACATGAAGCGCCGCGATGTCCTGAGCCTGCTCGCCATGACCGGTGCGCTCATCGCCCTGCCGAGCGCCGAGACCCCCTCGTCTCGATCCGGCGTGGCCGCGTCCCTGACGGAAGTCGGGCCGGAACTGAACTCGCACCTCTGGAAGCTGTTCGGGCTCTCCGACTCCAAGCTGGCCGTGTACCCGATGGTCAGGCACCAACTGGGTGTCCTGGCAAAGGGGCTGGGGGAAAGTCAGAACGATGCATCGCGCCGGCAGCTCTGTGCGCTGGTGGGAGATCTGTACCAGCTCGCGGGCGAGATCTTCTTCGACGCCAACCGGTACACCGATGCTGCGCATTGCTACACGCTCGCCGCCAGTGCCAGCAAGGAAGCCGGCGCTTTCGATATGTGGGCTTATGCGCTGACGCGGCACGCCTTTGTGGAGCTCTACGAGCAGCGTTTCGCCGTCGCGGCTCCGATTCTGGAGGCGGCCTCTCAGGTCGCTGAACGAGGAGACGGTCAGCTCTCGACCCGGTACTGGGTGGCGGCAGTTCAGGCGGAGGCATTTGCGGGTCTCGGCGACCTTGACGCGACCAAGCGAGCGCTGGATAACGCCCAGCAGGTACATAACCTGTCCGGGCTACTCCACAATGGCGGCTGGCTCCGATTCGACGGTTCGCGTCTCGCGGAGGAGCGCGGTACCTGCTATCTCGCACTCGGCCGCCCGGATCTGGCGGAGCAGGCACTGACATCCGCGCTCTCCCAACAGCTCTCCCTGCGCCGCCGGGGTGCCGTCCTCGCAGAGTTGGCAGCCCTGAGTGCCGAATGCCGTGACCTGGACCAGGCGAGTCACTACACTCACGCCGCTCTGGAGCTGGCGGACCAGACCGGCTCGGGCTACATCGGCAGGAAGTTGCAGGCGGTCAGGAGCCGTCTCGTTCCGCTCGTGGCCGACCGCCGGGCCTCAGCCCTGTACCAGCAGATTTCGGCGCTTGATGGCGCCACCTGACAAAGGATCAACGCATGTCGTCTGACGGGCAATTCTTCCGCGAAGCGTGGATCGCCGGTGTGTCGAAGCACTACCCGGGCGAGCCGAAGGCAGGCTATGTCGCCCCGTGGGACGACACCCCCGAGTGGGAGCGTGAGTGCGCCGCCGCCGTGTTCGGCCAGGTCCGTGACTTCATTCTGGTGAGCGGCGGCAACACGTCCAAGCTGACCCGGGAGCAGAAGGGCCGCTTCGTAGCGACGTGTTGGATCGCCCAGATCCACAAGCACATCGAGAATCCGAAGCCGGGCTACGTCGCCGACTGGGTCGATCTGCCGTCGTGGCAGCAGGAGACCGATGCGGACGTCTTCGAGGCGATCGAACGCGCCCATTCCTGAGTGCTGTGCTCGGCGTGGGAAGCCGGCGGGGGCGGCCTACCACCCCGCAGGGGGGGGGGGACGGGGGGTGGGGGTGCGAAGAAAGGGAGAGCGTGGGGGGGGGGAAAA